>JAKBFV010000076.1 GCA_021833365.1 Pseudomonadota bacterium
GTTTCTTCAAACGTCTGTGGCAGCACCTGCTCATCCTCCTGGCGCGCATCTTCTAAGGCGCGTTGATCGGCTAAGGTGCGGCTCACGCGGCCCTTATGTCGATCAAACTCCTGCCAGAGCAGCGCCAGGGCGAGAGGCACGACCTGCCACGATCTGGGTCGGCATCTGCGCGCAACAGCGCATGACGCTCACCTAAGGACGGCCTCGCCGTCGGCGCTATCCTTCCCCGCCCTGAGCGGCGGTCATCCAGCCGCGTTCGGCGAGCGAGACGGCGTTGCCACCGCCGACGACGATGTGGTCGAGGACGCGCACATCGATGAGGGCGAGGGCTTTTTGCACCAGCTGGGTGATGTGACGGTCGGCCATGGAGGGTTCGGCGACGCCGGATGGGTGGTTGTGTGCGAGGATGACGGCGGCGGCGTTGTGCTGCAGCGCCTGGCGCACGATCTCGCGCGGATGGACGCTGGCGCTGTCGATAGTGCCATAAAAGAGCTCGCGACTGGCGATGATGCGGTGCTGGCTGTCGAGAAAGAGGCAGGCGAAGACCTCGTGTGGCCGCTCGCGCAACCAGTGTGTGAGGTAGGCGCGAGTGCTGCCGGGGTCGTGCAGCACGCCCTGGCGTTGGACGATGGCGTGCAGATGGCGCTGACCGAGTTCGAGGGCGGCGTGCAGTTGACAGTAAGCCGCCGTGCCGAGACCGGGCTGGGCGATGAAATCACGGTAGCCGGCGCTGAGCAGATGACGCAGGTCGCCGAAGTGCTGCAGAACCTCGCGTCCACGATCGACGGCGCTGTGTCCGCGCTGGCCGCAGCGCAGAAAGATGGCCAGCAGTTCGGCATCGGAGAGGGCAGTGGCGCCGCGTTGCAGCAGTTTTTCACGAGGCCGTTCGGCCTCTGGCCAGTCATGAATCGCCATCATCGCCTTCCTTGTGCACAGGCCGGGGCCGCCTATGTTATCTTTGCCGCGATGACCGAATCATGATGGCGGGGGGCGAGGTGCAAGGACTGGCGGGACGACGGGTATTGCTGGCCGTCAGCGGCGGCATCGCGGCTTACAAAGCCGCCGAGCTGGTGCGCCGTCTGCGTGAGGAAGGCGCTGCCGTGCGCGTCGTCATGACCGCGCATGCGCAGCAGTTCATCACCGCCACCACTTTGCAGGCCTTGTCCGCAGAGAGCGTGCGCAGCGAACTTTTCGACAGCGCCGCCGAACAAGGCATGGGTCATATCGAACTGGCGCGCTGGGCCGAGATCATCCTGCTGGCGCCGGCGACGGCTTCGACCCTGGCGCGTCTGGCGCATGGTCTGGCCGATGATCTGCTCACCACCTTGTGGTTGGCCAGCCCGGCGCTCAAGGCGGTGGCGCCGGCGATGAATCAACAGATGTGGCGCGCCGCGGCGACGCAGCGCAATGTGCAGAGTCTATGCGCCGATGGTGTCCTGTGCTGGGGGCCGGAGGCGGGTGATCAGGCCTGCGGTGATGTCGGTCCGGGACGCATGCGTGAACCGCAGGAGCTCGTGCGTCAGGTGATCGCCGCTCTCGGCGGCGGTGATCTGAGCGGTGTCGAGGTGCTGATGACCGCCGGCCCGACGCGCGAAGCCATCGATCCGGTGCGCTATATCAGCAATCATTCCTCCGGCAAGATGGGCTACGCTCTGGCAGCAGCTTTCGCGGCGCGCGGCGCCAGCGTCACCCTGGTCAGCGGCCCGGTCGCCCTGCCGCCGCCGGCCGGCGTCGAGTGCATCGCGGTGATCAGCGCCGAGGAGATGTTGCAGGCGGTGCTGGCGCGTGTCGCTGCCTGCCAGCTGTTCGTCGCCTGCGCGGCTGTGGCAGACTATCGCGCGCGCACGGTGGCGGCGCGCAAGCTGAAGAAGAGCGAGGCTCAGGAGTCGCTGTGGCGACTCGAGCTCGAGCCGACGCCGGACATTCTGGCGACGGTGGCGGCACAGCCGCAGCGTCCCTGGGTCGTCGGTTTTGCCGCCGAAACCCATGATGTCGAAAATTACGCGCTCGCCAAATTGCAGGGCAAGCGCCTCGACATGATCGCCTGCAATGACGTGTCGCGTGCCGACATCGGTTTCGCCGCCGATGACAATGCGTTGCTGGTGTTGTGGCAAGGCGGTCGACGCGAGCTGGCGCGCGCCAGCAAGAAGCAGATCGCCGAACAGCTGGTGGATACGATCGTGGACGTCTGGCGGAGCCGTGAAGGATGAGCATCAAGGTACAGGTGAAAGTCGTCAATCCCCTGCTCGGACAGGATTTTCCCCTGCCGGCTTATGCGACCGAGGGTTCCGCCGGTCTCGATCTGCGCGCCTGCATCGCTGAGCCGATCAGCCTGAGTCCGGGGGCGACGGCGCTGTTGCCGACCGGACTGGCGGTCTACCTCGCCGATCCGCACTACGCTGCGCTGATCCTGCCGCGTTCCGGCCTCGGCCACAAGCACGGTATCGTCCTCGGCAATCTCGTTGGACTTATCGACTCTGATTATCAGGGCGAACTCATGGTGTCGTGCTGGAACCGTGGTCAAGACGCTTTCGTCATCGCCCCGGGCGAGCGTATCGCGCAGATGGTGCTGGTGCCGGTCTACCAGATGAGCCTCGATGTGGTCACCGAGTTCGCGCCGAGTGCACGTGGCAGCGGTGGGTTTGGGCACTCGGGGCGGCATTGAGCGACGAGGAGAGATCATGAAGATATTTCAACGCTCGGCGGCGCCTGCCGCTACCATCCGTCGCTCTTTTCTGCCGTTGCGCCTGGCCACCTTGCTGGCGGCTCTGGTGCTGGTCAGCCTGGCACTCGATCTCCTGCTCTATCAAGTGGCGGTGGTGGTGCCGGGGGCGCGCATCAGCGCCCGCGTCGCCCAGATCTATGCGCGCCACTATCTCGATCTCACCGATGTCATGTTGCGCACGCATGACAACGAGTTGCGGCAACTCAACCGCCCGGAATTTCTTGCCCTGGTGCAGGCGGGCGACGCCAGCGCCCTGAATGCAGCGGCGCAGCAGGTCTTGCGCGATCATCCCGGGCTCGATCAATTTGCCATCCTGCCGACCAATTTCCGCGCACTCGGTCTCGGCGCCGGACTGTCCTTCAGTACCGAGGATCTCATCAATCAGGTGTTCGCCGGCGCTCGCCCCTACCCGGAACTCAGCGTCGTGCAGGGTCACCACGACCTCAACATCGTACAAGCCATCCAGGATGCCAGCGGACATACCCAGGGCGTGCTCTGTGCTGCTTTCAAGGTCGGTGACTTTGTGCACCTGTTCCGCGAACTGCCAGCGAGCGATGGCCGCATCGTCCTGATGGAACAGGTGGCGCACGATGCCGCCGTGCAGGCTCTCGCGGCGGGGGCGGCGACGCTCAGCGGTGAGCCGCGCCGTCTGCAGAGCCTGCAACCGAATATCTGGCTCGAGTTCACCGCCGCCGGCATCGCGCCGGACGCCGGCCTGGGCGCGCTATGGCTGCTTTTGCCCGGGGTGCAGATCCTGCTCTTTGGGTTATGCGTCGTTTATTGGGGGCGGCGCTGGCAGGAGGATCTGCAGGTGGACGTCGACCAGGTGTCCGTCATCGTCGATACCCAGCTGCACGGTCAGCGTCCGATGGAGTCGCGCTTCCATTTTTCCGCCCTCGCCGAACTGAGCAGCAAGCTCGTCGAGATCATCACACTGTGGCGGCGACAATCGGCGCTGCCGGTGACGGCACAGCAGGCGGCGCCGATGGCACCGACATCCACCGCTGTCCTTGGAGACATCACCATGCACGATGAAGACCTGTCCCTCCTGCACCATGCTCGCCCCCTGCCGCAGGCGGAGGTCGCCGCTCCCGCTCCGGCCCCAGCGCTAGCCCCGGTCGTCGAGGCGGCGGCGAGTGTGAGCGTCGACCCAGGCATCTTTCGTGCTTACGACATCCGTGGTGTCGTCGGTCAGGGGCTCACTGCCGCTTCTGTGCAGCTGATCGGCCGCGCCATCGCCAGCGCCGCGCGCGCGTGCGGCGAGACGACAGTGATCGTGGCGCGCGATGGCCGACTGTCCGGGCCTGAGCTCAGCCAGGCACTGATGCAGGGACTGACCGCCGCCGGCGTCGACGTCATCGATATCGGGCAGGTGCCGACGCCGGTGCTCTATTTCGCCACCAAGACGCTCGGTTTTGCCTCGGGTGTCATGCTCACCGGCAGCCATAATCCGCCCGACTACAACGGTCTCAAGATCGTCATCGCCGGTGACACCCTCGCCGGTGATGCGATCACCGATCTCTATCAGCGCATCCGCGATGGCCGCCTCAGCGAAGGTCAGGGCAAGGTGCAGCAGCGCACGATCAGCAAGGCCTATATCGAGCGCATCGTCGGGGATGTCGCGCTCGCTCGTCCCCTCAAGGTGGTGGTGGACTGTGGTCATGGTGTCACCGGTGAGATCGCGCCGCGTCTGTTGCGCGCCCTTGGTTGCGAGATCGTGCCCCTCTACACCGATATCGATGGGCATTTTCCCGGTCATCACCCGGATCCCTCCAAGCCGGAGAACCTCGCCGATCTGATCGCCGCTGTGGCGCGTGAGCAGGCCGACATCGGTGTCGCTTTTGATGGTGATGGCGATCGCCTCGGCGTGGTCACGCCGCAGGGCAAGATCATCTATCCGGATCGCCTGCTCATGCTGTTCGCCAAGCATGTGCTGCTCAGCCATCCCGGCGCCGATATCATCTTCGACGTCAAGTGCACGCGCGATCTGCGCAGCCTCATCGCCGCCCATGGTGGCCGGCCGCTGATGTGTCGCACCGGGCATTCGTTTATCAAGGCGCAACTGAAGGAGACGCAGGCAGCTCTCGCCGGAGAGATGAGCGGGCACATCTTCTTCAATGATCGCTGGTATGGTTTTGATGACGGCCTCTATGCAGCGGTGCGCCTGCTCGAGATCCTGTCGCTGGAGATGGCCGACGCTGACAGTATTTTTGCGGAATTCCCGGAAAATGCGACGACCCCCGAGCTCAATATCGCCGTCAGCGATGCCGAGAAGTTCGCTCTCGTCGAACGACTCAAGGCACAGGCGAGTTTCGTCGATGGCACGGTCAGCACGCTCGACGGACTGCGCGTCGACTTCAGCAATGGCTGGGGCTTGATCCGCGCCTCCAATACCACACCCATGCTGGTGGCGCGCTTCGAGGGACATACGGAGGCCGATCTGGCGCAGATCTGCCAGCGCTTCCATGACCTCCTGCAGCAGGTGGCGCCACAACTCGCTCTGCCTTTTTGAGATGGAGTCTGCGATGATGACGATGAACCAGGCTTCGGCCCTCGACGTCGCCCGTGTCCTGACCGAGGCGCTGCCTTACATCCAGCGCTTTGCCGGTAAGACCGTGGTGGTCAAGTACGGCGGCAACGCCATGACCGGCGATGAGACGGAAGATGCCTTCGCCCGCGACATCGTTCTGCTCAAGACGGTCGGCATCAATCCAGTGGTCGTGCACGGTGGCGGTCCGCAGATCGCCGAGATGCTCGAGCGCATCGGCAAAGTGTCACAGTTCATCGCCGGTATGCGCGTCACCGATGCCGAGACCATGGACGTGGTCGAAATGGTCCTCGGTGGCAAGGTGAACAAGGCCATCGTCAATCGCATCAACCAAAATGGTGGCCGCGCCATCGGTCTGACCGGCAAGGACGCCAATCTGCTGCGGGCGCGCAAGATGCTCATGCAGGAGAGGCAGGATGACGGCAGCATGCGCGCCCTCGATCTCGGCCATGTCGGCGAGGTGATCGGGGTGAAGACCGACGTGCTCGAACTGTTGTTGCACAGCGACTTCATTCCGGTCATCGCGCCCGTCGGTGTCGGTGACGAAGGCGAGTCCTACAACATCAATGCCGATCTCGTCGCCGGCAAGGTCGCCGAGGCCTTGCAGGCGGAGAAGCTCATCCTGGCGACCAATATTCCCGGTGTCCTCGACAAGGATAAGAAGATTCTCACCGGTCTCACCACCAGCGATGTCGATGCTCTCATCGCCGACGGCACCATCTATGGCGGCATGTTGCCGAAGATCGAGTGTGCTCTCAGCGCCGTCAAGAATGGCGTGCACAGTGCGCACATCTTCGATGGCCGGGTGGCGCACGCCACCTTGCTCGAAGTCTTCACCGACGAAGGCATGGGCACGCTGATCAGTCAGCGCCGCAAGGGTGGGCGCGCCTGAGCTCGTTCAGGCGCGGCGTTCGTAGATGACAGTGGCGTAGTCGATGCCCTGGCCCGAGCGCGCCGCATGGCGTTCACACTCGTGGAACTGCTCGCGCGGCCAGTCTGGAAAAACCACATCACCGCTGGCGTCGATGGCGATCTCGGTGAGATAAAGGCGACTCACGTCCGGCAGAGCCAGGCTATAGATCTGACGGCCGCCGATGACCATGGCTTCGGCATCGGTCAGGGTCGCTGCCAGGTCGACGGCGGCCTGCCAGTCCTGCACGAAATGTACATGGGGCGGCGGCGCCGGTTGCATCTGGCGGCTGAGGACGATGTGCTCGCGCCCGGGCAGCACCCGCCCGAGCGAAAGAAAGGTGCTGTGCCCCATGAGCATGGGCTTGCCGAGGGTCTGCGCCTTGAACCAGGCGAGATCTTCCGGCAGATGCCAGGGCAGGGTCTGGCCGCGACCGATGACGCCATTGCGTGCGATGGCGGCGATCAGTGCCAGTCTCATACCGCCACCTTCGCCTTGATCGCCGGGTGGCACTGATAATCGAGCAGGGTGAAGTCCTCGTAGCGGAAGGCGTCGAGGTCGCGCACCTGGGGATTGATCTGCAGCTGTGGTAGTGGCAGTGGCGCGCGTGACAGTTGCAGATCAGCCTGTTCGACGTGGTTGCTATAGAGATGGCAGTCGCCGCCGGTCCAGACGAATTCGGCCGGACGCAGATCGCAGACCTGCGCCAGCATCATGGTGAGCAGGGCGTAGCTGGCGATGTTGAAGGGCAGGCCGAGAAAGACGTCGGCGCTGCGCTGGTAGAGCTGGCAGGACAGCTCGCCGTCGACGACGTAGAACTGGAAGAGCAGGTGGCAGGGGGCTAAGGCCATGCGCGGCAGATCGGCGACGTTCCACGCTGAGACGAGGAGGCGACGCGAGTGCGGATTGCGACGCAGTTCGGTGACGAGCTGCGCGATCTGATCGATGTGCTCGCCGTCCGGCGTCGGCCAGGAGCGCCACTGGTAGCCATAGACCGGGCCAAGATCGCCGTGCTCATCCGCCCATTCATCCCAGATGCTGACGCCTTCTGCCTGCAGTTCGCGGACATTGGTCGAGCCGCGCAAAAACCATAGCAGTTCGTGCAGGATGGATTTCAGGTGGACTTTTTTGGTGGTGACCAGAGGAAAGCCCTGGCGCAGGTCGAAACGCATCTGATGGCCGAAGATCGACCAAGTGCCGGTACCGGTGCGATCCTCACGCCAGCGTCCCTCCTGGCGGATCTTCTGCATCAGGTCGAGATAAGCCTTCACGTGCGCTGCTGCCGGCGATAGGCGAGCCAGAGGATGAAGATGCCGAGTGCCACCATCGGTGCTGACAGCATCTGGCCCTTGGTCATCCAGCCGAAGAGGATGTAGCCCTGGTCGGCGTCCGGTTCGCGGAAAAATTCCATGCTGAAGCGTGCCAGGCCGTAGCCGATGAGGAAGAGTCCGGATACCGCCATGCGTGGACGTGGTTTCGAGGAGAACCACCAGAGCAGGGTGAAGAGCAGGAGTCCTTCGCACAGAGCCTCGTAGATCTCGGAAGGATGGCGCGGCAGATTGTCGACGTGGCGATAGATCATCGCCCAGGGCAGGGAGGGGTCGCTCACCGGACGTCCCCACAGTTCACCGCCGATGAAGTTGCCGATGCGCCCGAAGAACAGACCCGGCGGCACGAGTGGAGCGATGAAGTCGGTGATCTGGAAAAAACTGCGCCCAGTCTGGTGAGCGAACAGCCACATGGCGAGGAAGACGCCGAGCATGCCACCATGAAAACTCATGCCACCGGTCCAGACCTGAAGGATCCATAGAGGGTCGGCGAGGGCGCGTGCCGGCTCGTAGAAGATGACATAACCGAGGCGCCCGCCGAGGATGACGCCGAGCGCGGCATAGAAGATGACGTCGCCGACTGCTTCGCTGCTCCAGCCTGAGTTGGGTTGGCGGGCGCGCCACGACCCGAGGGTCCAGGCACAGGCAAATCCGCACAGATACATGAGGCCATACCAGTGGATGCGAACCGGCCCCAGGGACACGGCGATCGGGTTGATCTGCGGGTAGACCAGCATGGGTCAGGACTCCTCTACGATGAGCGGCTATTGTAGCATCGAGCGGCGGCGATGGAGAATGAAGAGGGTGGCGATGAGGAAGCGACGATGTGTTTGATGGCCTGGGCCTGGCGTTGTGATCGACGTTACGATCTGCTCCTGCTCGCCAATCGCGATGAGTGGCACGCCCGCCCCACCGCGCCCCTGCATGTCTGGCCGCACAGTGGCATCTGGGCGGGCAGCGATCTGCAGGCCGGCGGTACCTGGCTGGGGCTGGCGGCGGGTCAACGCATGGCCGCCTTGACCAATGTGCGTGAACCCGGGCAGCCGCCTGGCGAGCGCAGTCGTGGTCTGCTGGTGAGCGATTATCTGCAGTCGCGCCGGCCCGCCGTCGACTATATCGAGCAGCTCATGCGTGACGCCGATCGCTACGCCGGCTTCAATCTCCTGTTGCGCGATGGCGCGCAGATGCACTACGTCTCGAACCGCTATCCGGTGCGCATGAATCTGCCGGCAGGGGTCTATGGTCTGAGCAATGCCGGTCTCGACAGTCCCTGGCCGAAGCTGCTCACCTTGCGTCAGCGTCTGCACCAGGATCTGGCGGCGGCGCCGCATCGGGGGTGGTCGTGGCTGCAGGACCGGCAGAGCTATCCTGACGATCAGCTGCCAGACACCGGCGTCGGCCTCGCCATGGAGCGCTTGCTGGCGGCGGCTTTCATCGTTTCGCCGGCCTACGGCACGCGCTCCAGCGCCCTGCTCGGACAGGGGGCGAGCGATTTTTTCTGTGAGCAAAGTTGGGACGCCAGCGGTACCGCCCGCGCTGAACCTCGCTGTCTCGGTAGCCTCCCTGACATGACAAACTAATTATACACTTGTACAATTAGTCTTCATGGACTATCGAGAGCTTTGCCCATGCTGAAGTTTTTGCCGTCATCCGTGAAGGGGGGCGTGGTCTGTGTCGGGATGACGTTGAATACCCTGGTCTGGGTGCCCCTGCTCATGCTGGCTTCCCTGGTCAAGTTTCTTCTGCCTCTGCCGGCGTGGCGGCGTGGCATGACGCGTGTGCTCATCGCCATCGCCGAACTGTGGATGGGGGGCAACAATTTTTTGCAGCGCCAGACGCAGACGACGCACTGGCAGGTCGACGGGGTGGATGCCCTCAAGTATGACGGCTGGTATTTCGTCACCAGCAATCACCAGAGCTGGAGTGACATTCTCGTGCTGCAGCGGGTGTTCAACCGCCGCATTCCCATGCTCAAGTTCTTTCTCAAGCAGGAGCTGATCTGGGTGCCCTTCATGGGCATGGCCTGGTGGGCCCTCGACTTTCCCTTCATGCGCCGCTTTTCGCGCGAGTATCTGCAGGCGCATCCGGAGATGGCCGGCAAGGATCTCGAGGCGACACGCAAGGCCTGCGAGAAATTTCGCCATGTACCGGTGTCGGTGGTCAATTTCATGGAGGGAACGCGCTTCACCGCGGGTAAACACGACGCCCAGGCGTCGCCCTACCGACATCTCCTCAAGCCACGCGCCGGCGGCTCCTCCTTCGTGCTCTCGGCCATGGGCGAGCAGATGCGCTGTCTGCTCGACGTCACCATCTATTATCCGGGAGAGCGCCATTCCTTCTGGGACTTCGTCAGTGGTCGCATCGCCCAGATCGTCGTCCATGTCGAAGCCAAGGAGCTGCCGGCGGAACTCATCACCGGCGATTACGAGAACGATCCCGTCTTCCGGCAGAAATTCCAGTCCTGGGTGAACCAGCTCTGGCTCGACAAGGATGCCCTGCTCACGCGCCTGAGCGCCGCCTGGCGCTGAGACGGCGCTCAGGCAGCGCGTTGCCGCTCCTGTTCGGCGGCGGCGAGAAGCTCCAGGCCGCGCGCGCGCAAAGCGCTGGTGTCGTGCTGCTGCGGATGGAAATCAGGGCGGAAATAGTCGAGGTAGCGCGGCAGCATGCCACGCAGAAAGCCCTTCTTGCCGAGCAGGCTCTGCACGCCGTGACGCCAGCCGCGACCGGGCGCCTGCGCTGGCAGGCTGGCGAGCACCTGGCGGGTGTGCAAGGTGGTGAAGAAGGTGAACAGCGCGGTGGTGAAGATCATCTCACTGCAGCGTATCCAGTAGCTGCCGACCTGGTCCTGATAGACGTCGAAGGCCACCGACTTGTGTTCGCTCTCCTCGATGGCGTGCCACAGCCAGAGCGGGCGCAGGCGCTCGTCCATGTCGGCGAGCAGTTCCGGGTGGCTGAGGACGCGCTCGGCAAAAAGGGCGGTGAAGTGTTCGAGGGCGCAGGTTTTGGCGAGCATGCGCGCCGGTGACAACCAGGATTCTTCTTTGGCGATGCCCTGGCGGACGAAGTCTTCGATCGCCACCGTCGGCAGGCCCTTGCCCGCCAGAAAGGCATTGAAGGCCTCATGCTCCTTGCCGTGGTTGGCTTCCTGGCCGACGAAGGCGCGGATGCGCAGCAACAGGTCAGGAGAGCGCACGCCATCCTGAAAATGGCGCACGGCGCGCATGAACATGCGCTCGCCTTCCGGGAAGGTGCAGGACAGGGCGGAGAGCAGAGCGGTGCGGAAAGCGTCGCCACCGAACCATAGGCGCGGGATGTCGGCGGCGAAGCTGAAGTCCATGCGCCGCACCGGGATGTCGGCGACGTCGGCGTTGACGATGCGGATCGAGGTGGGCATGTACTCATCTCCAGTCATGATCTTGCAACAGTATGCGTCGCCTCTCTCTTTCGGGTGAGGCGATGATGTGCCAAGATAGATGTCAAATCAGGCCAGCATGGACTGCGATGAGAGAGTTTCCGGACTTGAAACGGCCGGTGGTGCCGGTCGCCTATCCCCGTCTGCTGCTCGAGGTTCTCGATGAGCAGGGTGTCGGTGCGCGTCAGGCGCTGGAATCGACCGGCATCGCTGCCGCCGTTCTCGAGGATGTCGATGCCCGCATCACCGCCCTGCAGTTCGCGCAGCTGGTCGTGCGCGCCGGTGAGCTCACCGGTAATCCTGCCCTCGGTTACGAGATGGGCTGGCGCATGAACCTGACCTCGCACGGTGATCTCGGGCAGGCACTGCTCGCCAGCGCTTCGCTCGCGCAAGCCTTGACCATCGCCGAGCGTTTTTTGCCGCTACGCTCGGTGGCTCTGCATATGACCCATCACATCGAGGCGGACCGCCTGCACGTAGTGTTCGGCGAGCGCTTCGACCTCGGACCGCTGCGGCGCTTCAGTTTTGAAAGTCTGCTCGTCGGCCTGACGCGCGCCGGTCGCCTGCTCGACGGTGAGTTTTTGCCGCAGGTCGATCTCGATTGGCCGGAGCCGCCCTATCACGACGCCTGGCGCCAGCGTCTGCCGTTTTTTCGCTTCAATCAAGCGCGTATCGGCTTCAGCCTGCCAGCGCAGTCGCTGTCGCAGTCGCTGCTCATGGCCGACCGCGTCGCCGCCGAGACGGCCATCCTGCGCTGTGAGCGCGAGATGAGCGTCTTCGACACCGAGCATTCGACGGTGGCGCGCTTGCGCCTTTTGCTGCAGGGGCGGCGTGGCGACTATCCCGACCTCGAAACGGCGGCGCAGCGCTTGCTGTTATCGGCGCGGACCTTGAAACGACGCTTGCAAGAGGAAGGCGAGACGTATCAAAGTCTGCTCGATGCCGTGCGTTTGCAGGAGGCGCGGCGCCTGCTGTTGCGCACCGGTCTGCGCCTGGAGGAGATCGCGCATCTGCTCGGTTATGCCAATCCGGCCAATTTCTCACGCGCTTTCCGGCAATGGAGCGGCATGCCGCCGAGTGTCTACCGACAGCGCGGTGACGCCTGAGCGGGTCTGCCATGGTGATGAAATCTAAACTTAGTATCACTGGAGTCGAGGCGGCGGCGTGCATAAAATGCCGCCCTGGAGATCGACCGTCCGAGCGCCGGGCGAGATCTCTGAATCCATCTGGGAGCGTCGTGCATGATCTGGTTCGTCAAGGTTGCGCTCAAAAAACCTTATACTTTCGTCGTTTTAGCCATTTTCATCATCATCTTTGGGGTGATGGCGGCCTTGCGGACTCCGACCGATATCTTTCCGGATATCAAGATCCCGGTCATCGCCGTGGTCTGGTCCTACAATGGGCTGCCGCCGGATGATATGGCCGGGCGCGTCATCTATTACTACG
>JAKBFV010000114.1 GCA_021833365.1 Pseudomonadota bacterium
GGTGCGTTCATAGCGCCCCTGCTCATCCTTCTGCCGCAACAGGCCATAATGCTCGATGTAGTTGACGACCTCGAGCAAGCTGGCACCATAAGCTCCCTGTGCCGCCAGGAAGGGTAAGGCGCGCAGACCGCAGATCGCCGTCGTCACCCCGACGAAACCGGCAGTGATCGCCCAGCCTTGCAAGAGCTCGTTCTCGATGCTCCAGAAACTCTTGCCCTTGCGCGCAAGACGCTGCTTCTCGATCTCGATCGCCGACTTGAAGCCGCCGACCACGGAGCGCGGCAGAAACTTCCAGAAACTCTCACCCATGCGGCTGCTGGCGGGGTCTTCCGGCGTCGAGACGCGCTTGTGATGACCGAAATTATGTTCGACAGCGAAATGGGTGTAGAACGTCGGTGCGAGAGCGAGCATGGCGCCGATGCGGCTGGCGCGATCGTGCTTATGACCGAGTTCGTGTCCGGTGACGATGGCGATGCCATTGAGCGCCCCCACCGAAATGGTCAGGCCGAGCCTGTCCATCATCGGTACGTCATCGCGCGTCGCCAGCCAGCAGCCCAGTATCGTCATGATGTACTGTGAGGGGATGAAGGCCTGTGTGATCAGCCGGTAGTAGCGGTCATTCTCGAGATCCTGCATCGCCTCATCCGGCGGATTGCTCTCATCTTCACCGAAGAAGCGATCGAGGGCCGGAATGACGCCATGCACCAGCACCGGACCGGTCCAGGCGAGGGCGCGCAATTTCTTCGGAGCGATGGCATAAGCGCTCATCGCCGCGATACCGATGACCGGCAAGGCCGGACTCAACAGCCACTTGTAACGCTTGGGATCTTTCCAGCGCGAAGTCTTGCGAGTGGGCGTCTCCGCCCAAGCCTGATCGGGAATTTTGCTACCCATGCTCTCACTCCTGTTCATTGCTCTCACTCCTGTTCATTGGTCAGGGCGCGTGGCCCATGAACTCATCCTAAGCCGCGACCGGGAAGAACCCGAGAGGGGGGATTGACATTATCAGGTCATTTTTTGACAATCATGTCCATGTCGGACAAAACGCAGATCACATCCACATGAATCAAGCCCGTATCAGCCTGCCCGCCTACTATCTGCATCAGCTCGTCGACACCCTGTCAGTGCTCGATGTCGACACGGCAGCCTGGCTGCAGGATCATCATCTGCAAGTCACACAGTTCGGCGAAGGCTTCGTCGATTTCGCCTTCGACGACTTCCGCCACTTGCTCGAAGACGCCGTGCAGCGCAGCCAGGAGCCCGGCC
Source organism: Pseudomonadota bacterium (assembly GCA_021833365.1). GTDB lineage: Bacteria > Pseudomonadota > Gammaproteobacteria > Pseudomonadales > Moraxellaceae > JAJZHK01. Next base: position 1,267 of record JAKBFV010000114.1, read on the forward strand.
TCGGCTTACTCGTCGGCGCCAGCCTGCAGGCGCATACGCATGGCATCCTCGGTTATGCAGCGATGAACAGCACGCATCTCCTGCAGGGACTGGAACTGCTCGAGCGCTTCATCAGTCTGCGCACCGATCTCGTCCGCATCGAAAGGCATACGCACGACGGGCAAGTGCAGGTGCATTTCATCGAAGCGGCTGATCTCGGCGTCATCCGCCGCCACATCCTGCAGGCGATCATGCTCGCCATCCACAACATCGTCGGCCTGATCAGCCTGGGGTCACCGCTCGCGGCGGTCGTCTTTCCCTTCGCCGCCGGCCCGGAAGCCGCTCTAGCGCGCGATCTTTTCGCCTGTCCGATCCATTACGATCAGAACTGGGCGGGATTCATCGTGCGCAGTGAGGCCCTCGCACAAGCCCTGCCCATGTCCGATCCGGCGATGTTCCAGGAAGCCGCCCGCCTCTGCCAGCAAGAGTTCGACAAACGTCAGCAAAAGGCCGGATTGAGCCAGAAGATCACCCGCCTTCTACTGCAGAAACAGGGGCATTTCCCGTCGCTGACGGTGATGGCGCGCCTGCATCACATGAGCGCGCGCACCTTGCACCGCCGCCTGCTCACCGAAGGCACGAGCTATCGCGCCATCCTCGACGAGGTGAGACAGCACCTGGCCGATGAGTACCTGAAAACCGGCAAGCTCACCCAGCAAGAGATCGCCTACGCCCTCGGCTACAATGACAGCGCCAATTTTCGCCGCGCTTTGCGACGCTGGCGCCTGGCGACCACCGCGACCTCGCCTTGAACTGGCACATCGATCCACGCCAGCAGACTCAGGACAGCAGTCCGTTGCGCTGCGCCGCGCTCAGGGCTCCAGCACGATTGCGCACCGCCAGCTTGCCGTAGATATTGTGCAGATGCCATTTCAAAGTACCCTCTGAAACGAACAGGGATTCAGCGATTTCGCGATTGTTCAGCCCCGACTGCAGGCGCTGCAGGATGGCCAGCTCGCGCCGTGTCAGACTCTCTTGCTGACGCGGCACGGACGGCACCGGCTGCAATAGATCACGCAGCCACGCCCCTGCCACTGAGACCTTGCCGACCAGAAGGGGGCGCAGCAGCTCCGCATCATCGATAAAAACCCGCCGGTAGGCGCGACTGCGACCCAGGTGCAGGGCCTGCTCGAGCAGGGCCTGTGCCGCGCCGCTCGCACCTTGGGCGTGCAGGGCGGCGACTTGCAGGACGGACAGTTCGACCTCACGATGCGCCAGCGCTCGCTGGCGAGCGTCG
>JAKBFV010000009.1 GCA_021833365.1 Pseudomonadota bacterium
GACCGTCGATACTTATGCCGCAAGACGCCTCAAGGAGCAGGCCCATGCTGGACCAAACCTTGCGCCCGTCGGTGCTGTTTTCCGATGCACAGCACACCTGTTGGTGTTTTCATGACCTTGCCCACGCTGGTGTCGACAGCAATCAGTATGTGATCGTCCATGCTGGGCGCGCCGCTTTGCTCGATCCGGGTGGGGATCTCAGCTTCAAGAGGCTGCTGCAGGCTCTCGGTGAGCATATCGATATGGCCCAGCTCGACTACCTGCTCGCCTCGCATCAAGACCCCGACATCATTACTTCCCTGCCGCGCTGGCTCCTGCACAGCCGTGCTCAGGTCTTCATTCCAGCGATCTGGGAGCGCTTCCTGCCGCATCTGGTCTCCGACATCATCAGCGATCATCTCAAGGTCAGCGTCGAGGCAAGGATCACGCCGCTACCGGATGCCGGTGCCCGTCTCGATCTCGGCGGTGCGCAGATCCTCGTGTTGCCGGCGCATTTTCTGCATTCACCGGGTAACTTTAGCTATTACGATACGCACGCGCGCATCCTGTTCAGCGGTGACATCGGCGCCGCCACCGAAGTCGACTCCCTCCAGGTCGTCGAGGACTTTCAGGCGCACGAACCGGCGCTGCGCTTTTTTCATCAGCGCTATATGGCCTCGAACCGGGCGGCCCGGCGCTGGGTCGCCATGGTCCGGCAGCTCGATGTGCAGATCATCGCACCGCAGCATGGCCCCTGTTTCGTCGGGCCGGCGATGGTCGAGGAGTTCCTCTGCTGGTTCGAGGATCTGCCGATGGGCGTCGATAACATCGACGACTTCTCCTACGCCCTGCCACCACCTTAGATCAGCGCCGCGCCGGCGTCGGCAAGACCTCCCGCTCGGCTCTCCATGCGTCATGAGTGTTCATGGGTCATGGGTGCGTGTCGGGAGGGCCGGCCAAGGCTCAGGCTGTCTGCTGCACGATCAGCCCCTGCGCCGTCGGCAGAGTACCTTGCTGGGCGAGTTCCTGTTGCAGATTCTGCAGGAAGGTACTCAAGGAGACACTGCTCGCCGAGCTGCTGGCAGAGGAACTGCCGAGGGCTGCGGTCAGGGCTTGAAAGCTGCTGGTCAGGGACGATGGGGTCGAACTGCCATTGATCGTCGATGTGCTGCCCGCGACCTGAGATGACAGGCTGTTCAGTTGCGTCTGAAAGCTGCTGTAGTCGCCGGCATTGCTGCTGGCCGGCTGAGACAGGCTTTGCAGGGAGCTGAACAGGCTCTGCATGAAGGAGGCCAGGGCCTGCTGCGCCTGGGTCGTGCTGTTCGAGGCACTGCTCGCGCTGACGCCATTGCTCGATGAACTGCCATCACCATCGCCATCAGCGCCGCTGCTGCTGGTGCCGGTGTTGCTGGCAGTGAGCGCCGAGGTGTTCAGGCCGCTCATGCTCAAGGCGCTGAGGATGTCCTGGAGCATGGCGTGGCCGCGGCCATGATGATGCGCAGCGCTGCTGGTGTTGACGCCGGCAGCCGTTGTCACATCCTGCACGCCGGTGACGGAGGATGTCGCCTGGGTCGGCAGAAGGCCGTTCAGGCCCAAGGTGGTGCTCGATGCGCTCTGATAGGGGTTGAATAAACTCTGTTGCAGGGCGTTGCTGATACTCATGATGGGCTCCTGATCGAGGATGGCGTCCCCTGACCTGCAAGCCATTTCCATGCCAGCCTTGCAGTTTTCGCCGGGCTCCTTAGTAATGCCTCGCCATAGCCGCCCAATAGATTGATTGATAATGCTATTTTTCTGATCTTGGGTTGGGCGGGATGGCTGCAACGGCCCTGGGTCATACGCCGCGATGCCGCTGACCGGCCAAGTCTGGCCGCTATAAGGGCAAGTGCCGGCCGTATCCTTGCCGCTGGACTTTCAGCGTTTGAGGGGAGCGGAGGAGCGGCATGGCTCGCGAGGATGGCCGTCCGTGGCCGATCGGGTGGTTTGTACGCACCGCACGGATCAGGCGGTATGCAGGTCGTGTGCGTCGATGCGCAGGAGTTGGTGCTGCATGAGCAGCGACAGTATTTGGCGTTTGTCTTCGGCGCTCAGCGACACCCCGTGTTCATCGATGCGACCGATCTGACTCGTCGCGACGAACTCGCGCAGGAGAGGGGTGGCGGCGTGCACCATCTTACTCGATTGGCAGACACGGAGCAGTGTCAGCGCCATGCTGTTCTTCATCGTCGGAACCTCATCTGTCTCGGGAGTCCTAGATTCGGACCTTCCCATGACAGATGCATGATGAAAAGATGATTCCAGCGGGCGTCGGCGCGGGATCGTTTCGGGCAGCCTCAGTCGCCCGGCGCCTTCGATGCGGGCAGGTCGCTCCATGCCGGCGCCGGCAAAGCGCTGAAGACCTGGCGTAGTCCTTCGCTCCAACGCTGACTGAGGTCGTTGAAATAAGCGTCGCCATCGACGATATGATGGATCTGTTGCAGATCCAGGCTGTTGCGTGCGTAGCAGGCGAGATCGATCGGCATGCCGACGGAGATGTTGCTGCGCATGGTCGAATCAAAGGACACCAGCACACATTTGACCGCATCCGGCATCGACGTGCTGGCATCGATGACGCGATCGATGATCGGTTTGCCGTATTTGGTCTCGCCTATCTGAAAAAAAGGCGTCGATTCGGTGGCTTCGATGAAGTTGCCTTCCGAATAGATCATGAACAGACGCGGCATCTCGGCACCGATCTGCCCACCGACGATGAAGTTGACGCTCATGTCGATCTGATTCTGCAGCAGATAGGGGCCGTCACGCTCACGCACTTCGCGCAGGCATTCACCGAGCATCAAGGCGATGTCGAACATCGAAGCGGCATTCCAGAGATGTCGACCATCCGGCAGTTGCCCACGTTGCTCGAGCAGATTGACGGCGCTTTGGGTGATCGACAGATTGCCGGAACTGAGAATGACGATGCAGCGCTCACCGGCCCGCACAAAGTGGCGCATCTTGCCAAAGCAGGCCACTTGGTCGACACCGGCGTTGGTGCGCGAATCGGAAGCGAAGATCAGTCCGGCAGTGAGTTTGAGAGCTAGGCAGTAGGTCATGTCGATGTCATCGATGGCGGTTGCGATAGGTCATTGTAGAGCTTCGGCATGGCGCTGTGTGCCCGCGTCGAAACCATCACGGCGTGCCAGATAGTCGCCATGGACGGCGTCGATCAAGCGCTGGTTCTTGAGCAGGAATCGTTGCAGGTAGTCATGCAGACCGGTGGCCAGGACGTCTTCGATACGGTCGTAATGCAAGGCAGCATGCAAGGCGCCGGCGCGCCGGCGCGACTCCAGCTCATCGCCGCGCTGGAGCTTGTCGAGCTCGCTCTCGACTTCGTTGAGACAGGCGTGCAAGGAGCGTGGCATGTCGGTACTGAGCACGAGTAGTTCGGCCACCCGTGCCGGGGTGATCACATCGTGGTAGACCTTGCGATAGGCTTCAAAGGCACTGACCGAGCGCAGCAGGGCACTCCACTGGTAGTAGTCGGCGACCTGCCCGGCGACCGGACGCTCGCAGCACAGAAGGTGATATTGGACATCGAGGATGCGCGCGGTGTTGTCAGCGCGTTCCAAAAATGTGCCCAGACGAATGAAGCTGAGAGCGTCGTCTTTCAGCATGGTGCCGAGGGTGACGCCGCGGAAAAGATGCGACCTTTCCTTGACCCACTCAAAAAAGCCGGGATCACCTTGACGCGGTCTGTCCTGGTGGATGCGGCCGAGTTCCAGCCAGGTGTGGTTGATGCTCTCCCACATCTCCGACGTGATGGCGCCGCGTACGGAACGGGCATTTTCCCGCGCCCGCATGAGATTGACATAGATGCTCGCCGCATGGGTGCTGTCCATGGTCATGAAATAGGTGACGTCGTCCTTGCTCACCAGCGGGTAGCGAAGCTGGTAGTCGTGGGCGCCACCGGTGATGTTGAGGGGAGCGTACCAGAGATGGGTTTCGTCATCGGCGCCATCGTTGGGTAACAGCGAGGTACGATGAGCGATATCCAGCACGCGGGCGGTATTTTCAGCCCTTTCCATATGACGGGCCATCCAGAATAGGTGATCAGCGGTGCGCGACAACATGTGTCAGTCCTCCAGAACCCAGGTGTCCTTGGTACCCCCGCCCTGCGAGGAGTTGACGATCAGCGAGCCTTCCTGCAGAGCCACCCGCGTCAGCCCGCCGGGCGCCAGGCGTATCTCTTGGCCGGATAGAACGAAGGGGCGCAGGTCGACGTGGCGAGGTGCGACGCCGGCCTCGACCAGGGTCGGGCAGGTCGATAGGGCCAAGGTCGGCTGGGCGATGAAGGCGCTCGGCTGTACCAGGATGCGCTCGCGATAAGCGGCGATCTCGGCGCGGCTGCTGGTCGGTCCGATGAGCATGCCATAGCCACCGGAGCCCTGAACCTCCTTGACCACCAGTTCAGACAGGTGGTCGAGGACGTAGGCCAGGTCATCGGGCTGGCTGAGCCGCCAGGTCGGTACATTCGACAGAATGGGTTTTTCGCCGAGATAGAATTCGATCATTTGCGGTACGTAGGGATAGGTCGACTTGTCATCGGCGACGCCGGTGCCGACGGCATTGGCGAGCGCGACGTTGCCACGCCGGTAGGCCTCCACCAGACCGGGTACCCCTAAGCAGGAGTCGGCTCTGAAGACGCGCGGATCGAGAAAATCATCATCGATACGGCGATAGATCACATCGACCCGTCGTGGCCCGGCGGTGGTGCGCATCCAGACTTTGTGCTCATGCACGAACAGGTCCTGACCTTCCACCAGTTCCACGCCCATCTGGCTGGCCAGGAAGGCGTGCTCAAAATAGGCGCTGTTGTAGGCGCCCGGTGTCATGACCACGATGGTCGGGTCGGCGACCATGGCCGGCGCTGTCTCACGCAGGGTATCGAGCAGCATCTGCGGATAATGTTCGACCGGTGCGACTGCGTGCTGGGCGAACAGATCGGGAAACAGGCGCATCATGGCGGTGCGGTTCTCGAGCATGTAGGAGACGCCCGAGGGGGTGCGCAGATTGTCTTCCAGGACATAGAAGTCGTTTTCAGCGATGCGCACCAGATCGATGCCGGCGATGTGGGCGTAGACCTGATTGGGCAGGTCGATGCCGCGCATCTCCGGTCGGTACAGGGCGTTGCCGAGCACCTGCTGTGCCGGCATGATGCCAGCGCGCAGGATGTTCTGTTCGTGATAGATGTCATGCAGAAAAGCATTCAGGGCGCGGACACGCTGTTTCAGTCCGGCGTCGAGAATTTTCCACTCGGCGGCAGCGAAGATGCGCGGCACGATGTCGAAGGGAATGAGGCGCTCGGCACCGGCGGCTTCGCCATAGACGGCGAAGGTGATGCCCTGGCGGCGGAACAGGACTTCAGCCTCCTGCTGACGGCGGTGGAGCAGCTCGGGCGGCACCTTCAACAGCTGCTCTGCGGCAGGGCGATAATGTCGGCGTATGCTGCCGTCTGCCTGGTGCATTTCATCGAAAGCGGTGCTTCTGCAGATCTCATCCATGTCGGGCTCGTTGCGGTCATCGGTCGCGATGACGGATGCTAAGCAAAACCCGGGCCATATATTTAACATGCTGATTTAATTGTATTTTTTTCGGATATATGAGCGCGCGTACGGATTTCATGCACAGGCGGGCGGTCATCTGCACCGAATCAGTGCGCAAGCATCGCGGTCAGCCGCCAGGTCTGCGCCAATGCGAAGCACTTCCCCTGCCGTGGCCAACATGCCGGCCATGGGGGCATGGCTCATGGTGGTGCCAGATGGCTCGACCCGCCCCTGTCGATGAGCGTGCAAATTCCGCGCTCATGCGGGCACGGATTTGACGCCGTCAGGCTGCCGGGGAAACCAGACTCGGTCGAGCTGGCGCATGGCCTGGCCCGTAGGTGTTACGCGATATCCAAGAGGGCCAGCGGAATAGCGCACTACCGCCAGCCGGCGTGTCGTTTTCAGCAGGCGATGGCAGCCATGGATGAGACGGGTGGCCATGCCCCATGTGCGGTGATAGGTCTGAACGGCTCAGAACTTCCATGCGCGGCGTCCAAGCAGACCGAACCGCCGAGCACTCCTGGGGTCGTGCCTGACTTCCTTCCTGGCCTAAACGACGGGCATTCCTTGTGCAAGCGTCGCAAGCCTCGTCCCTTCCCTTAAGGCTCTTGCTGCCAGCTCGCCATCCTCTCGCCACGCTGCGCGCGTCGTTCGAGCATGGATCGGGCGGCGTGCAGGGCCGCCGTGACGGCGGCGCGCCGGTGCTCAAAACGCGGGTCATCGGCCACCGGGTAGAGGGCCATGGTGGCATTGCATTCAAACAGCAGCACGCGCCCATCGGCCGTCAAGGCGAAGTCGACACCAGCGAAATCCAGGGCGAGGCGTGCCTGCAGGGTTTGCAGGGCGGCCATCGCCGGCTTTCCCAGGGTCGCCGGCATGTCCTGCAAAAAAAGCGCCTCCTCAGCGCGGTAAGCCGGGTTATCGGCCATCGCTGCAGAAAAATAATGAACTTTCCAGTCCGGCGAGATGGCCAGATGGAGAGGGTACATGCGGCCATCGATGAACATGACGCGAAATTTCCGCACCAGGCCATCGCGTCCGCGCGCGTCGATGAAGTCGATGGCGAGCAGATCGTCGCCTGGGAGAGCCGCCAGGGTCGCTGCCAGGGCCTCCTGGCCTTCGACCTTGTAAAAGTGCCGGCCGGCATGAAAACCAGGAGCGCGCAACAGCATAGGGTAGGACCAATGTTTCGTCGCGCAAGCTTGGCGTGTCATACGCGTCACCGCCGCACACACCAGAGCGTCGATATCGGCCATACGGTGGGCATGGCTGCAGCGATCGCTGCGCGCCACCTGCTCGGGGTGGTTGATCACCGGCGCACCACTGCGGCGTACGATGTCACCTGCCCGCTGCAGGGCCATAGGGCTGTGGTCGGCATCGCCGATGAGGTTGACGATGAGGGCATGCTCAGGCAGTTCCTCGGTGTCGTCATGGAATTCGGCATAGACGGCGGTGATGGCGAAGTGGCGGTCATCGAGCCAGTGCCGGGTGGGGATGTTGCCGTGCCGCGCACAGACGAGCAGCAGGAGCGGCAGTCCCTGGCCCGTCCCACGATAGGGCAGGGAAACCACGGCATGACCGGCAAAGCCCTGTTGCCAGTGCTGCTCGGCGGGCTCCTGCAAGACATCCAGAACCCGCGCCAGCCCCTGGTGCGCCGCGGCCAGGTCGGACTGCAACTGCAAGGCGGCCGTATAGAGGCGGCGCGCTTCCGGCCAGTTCTCTTCTTCCGCATGGACGTTGGCCAAGCCGACCTGCGCCTCGGGGCGGTCGCGGTGCAAAGCGATGGCGCGTTGCCAGGCGCTCTTGGCGGCGGAGCGGTGACCACTGGCATAGGCCAGGGTGGCAAGCTCGTGCAGGGCGTCAAAATCGCCGCTGTCGTGCTGCAGGGCCTGCAGATAGCAGGTTTTGGCGAGGTCATCGGCACCGCGCGCCGCCGCCTGACGCGCTGCTTGCAGACAGGCGATCAGGCCGGATGCGCGGTCAGGGGTGTCGGCCATGAGCCTCTCCGGTGTCCGGCGGTGACTAGGAGGCCGGGCGCTGGTAGACGTACTCGTCGCAGCCGGAGCCGCCCCAGCCCCAGCCGCCCGGGCGGGTGAAGCTGCGCACTTCCTGAAAGCCGAGGCCGTGCATAAAATCGGCGACCTGCTGTGGCCGGATCGACTCGTAGGGGTAGCCCCCCAGCCAGTCATGCACGTCATGCTCGAAATTCATGCCGCGACTGCTCAGATAGTCCTGGCGAAAGCTGGCAAAAGAGCGCCCACGCAGGCACAGGGCGAGTCTGACCAGCAGGGTATAGACGCCTTGCGCGCGCCGCTGTGCCGGTGCTGACGCGCGGCTGTACCAGCGTTTCTCGATTTTCCAGAAAGCGCACAGGCGGGTCTTGCGATAGAGGGCGAAGACCAGGAGCCCACCGGGCATCACCTGCGCGGCAGCGCGTTGCAGGGCTTCATACATGGCGCCGGTATGGTGCAGGACACCCCATGAATAGACGATGTCATAGGCCGGTTGCTCGGGCAGATCGAAGACACTGCGCACTTCGCACTGCCAGTCGGCGTGTGCCTGATGCTGACGGAGCAGAGCGGTGGCGGTGCTCACCGAATCAGGATCGAGGTCGATGGCGTGGACGGCGGCGGCTCCTGAGCGCAGGGCGGCGAGGGCGTGCAGGCCCGATCCACAGCCGATGTCGAGCACACGCCGACCCTGCCAGTCGTCGGCAGCGACGAGTTTGTGCAGGCCTTGTTCGGCGGCGTCGATGCGCTGGCCATCGATGCGCTGGGCGTAGTCGGCCCAGTTGGCGCCGAAGGCGAAGTGCTGTTGCAGGGGTTTGAGGTCGTCGGCGCTCATCGGGCGGCTCGCAGCATGCGGAAAGGGCTCATCATAGTCGAGAAGGCGCGATGAGCGCACGCTGGCTGATGCGCTGCAGCTCATAAACCATGCTCAGGGCGACGCTGCCGAGACTGATGACGGCGGCGATCCAGAAGCCGATGGCGCCGAGGTGGGGCAGGAGGCGATCGCTCAAGCCGAGCAGGTAGCCGCCGCCGAGACCGAGTCCCCACAAGCCCAGGGTATAGACGAGCATGGGGATGACGGTGTGCTGGTAACCGCGCAGGGCGCTGACCGCCACCACCTGCACGGCGTCGGCGAGGTGATAGAGGGCGACCGCCATGATCAGGCGGCTCGCCAGCGCCTGCACCTGCGAGTCTGGCGAATAGACGGCGGCGATATGGGGCGCCAGCAGGGCGAGGCCGAGACTGACCGGCAGGGCGCAGAGCAGGGCCAGACGCAATGCCTGTCGCGCATGGCGCCGTGCGCCTGGAGGATCGCCGCTGCCGAGGGCCTGGCCGATGAGCAGGGTGCTGGCATTGCCGACGGCCATCGGCCACATGTAGGCGAGCACGACGAGGCTGGCGGCGATCTGATGCGCAGCGGCGGCGACCGTGCCGAGACGGGCGATGAGCAGCGCCATGAGGGTGAAAGCGGTGAGGTCGGCGATGAAGGTGAGGGCGATGGGCAGGCCGATGTGCAGGATGTCCTTGAGTCCGGCAGCGTCGGGCAAGCTCAGGCGCCAGCCACGCCAGAGCGGCGCCAGATCGTCCTGGCGCAGCAGCCAGAACAAGGCGGCGGCGCAGAGCAGCCAGGCATCGATGGCCGCAGCCAGGGCGCAGCCTTCGACACCGAGGCCGAGACCGCGCAGGCAGAGCAGGTTGAGGGCCGGTTTGAGGCCGAGGTAGACCAGGTTGACCAGCATGACCGGACGCGGCCGCGACAGACCCGAGAACAGGCCCATGAAGACACGCAGGAGCAGGAGTGCCGGCACCCCCCAGGCACTGGCCTGCAGATAGGCGATGACCTTGCCGCTGAGCGGCGCCGGCAGCGCGGCGATGCCGATCCAGGCGTCGGGGTGGCCGAGCAGGGCGATGGCCAGCAGACTCAGGAGGACGACCCAGGACAGGCCCTGAGCGACCTCACGTCCGACCCCGGACAGGTCGCCGGCACCGGCGCGGTGGGCGATGAGGACGGGCAGGGCCATGAGCAGGCTGGCGATGACCATGGTGATGGTGGTCTGCAGTGAGGCGGCGACACTGAGCGCGGCGAGATCCAGGGTCGATAGATGTCCGGCCATGAGGGTATCGATCAAGCCACTGGCGACCATGGCCATCTGCGCGACATAAAGCGGTGCCGCCAGGCGCAGCAGCGCCTTGTAAGGGCGGTGCTCACCCACGCCAGCGCCAGTAGATGACGCCGCACAGGGCGCCACCGATCAGATAGAGCCAGAGCGTGTCGCTGACCAGCATGGGGTAGAGCATCAGTGCCCAGGCGAGGGCACTGAGGTCGGAACGTGCACGCCGCCGCGCCAGGCGCCAGATGACGAAGCCGATGATGCTGAATAGCAGATTGGCCAACAGCGCCGCCGGGGACGGCAGGGTGAGTCCCATAGACTGAAGATTTTGCAGGGCGTCCACGCGCATTCTCCGGGCGGCAGGGACAGGCATGTTGCGACAGTGCGCCGGGATGGTCAAGCCGGCTGTGGCCAGAACTCCAGCGCATGCACTTCGAAGCGGCGGCGCAGCGGTGCCGGAAAGAGCAGGGAACAACCTTGCAGATGCAGGGTATCGACGTTCTGCAGGCGGCCGTGCAGGCGTTTTTGCAGGGACTGTGGCGTGATATAGAGGACGGCGTCGATGATCCCGGCATAGAGCAGTTCGGCGTAAGCATCGCAGGCTTGCTGATAACGCCAGCCGGCTTTCACGAAGAGCTCCAGTTCCAGGGCCAGCCTGCGTCCGCGCGGACAGGTCAGCAGGGCATCCGGGATCTTCAGCCAGAGCTCGGGCTGCAGGTGCGCCTGCGCAGCACAGCGGCGTGCGCCGCACCAGTGCTGGTAGCCATGACGGCGTGCCTGCAGATGCAGACTCTGCACGCCGAGGTGATGGTCGAGGCGCAGGGGCGACAGGCGCAGTCTTCGACCGGCACCGAGCTGGCGCGCCGCAGCGCTGCTCAGATCCCACAGTGGCAAGGGCTCGGGGTGATAGCGATAAGCCTGTGCGCAAACCCGCCCCTGCGCTTGCAGTTCCTGCAGCGTCGCGCTCAGCTCGGTAGCCGGGCAGGCGAGGTGGTCGGCGAGCAGACTCGTCGAGCTCGGCCCTTCCTCGGCGAGATAGCGCAGCAGGGCCTCGACCCGACTCATGCGTTCATCTCAAAACGGCTGAGGTCGGGGCGGCAGCGCGAGTCCGGCGTGGTGATCGCCTGCCATTCACGGCGTACGCAGGGCCAGGCGCTCTGCACGAGTTCGCGGGCACGGCCGTAGCCATAGAGGACGGCGACGCGCTCAGGCAGATGCAGGAGGGTGGTGGCGCTGATCAGTGTTCCGGCGGCTTCCTGACTGCCTTCGAGCACAGGATCGCTGAGCCCCGGCCAATAGCGAGCCTGTTGCCGCTGCTGCGGCACCTGACCGCTCTTGCGTGCCAGCCATTCGGCGGTGTCGGGGTCCTGCAGACGAAAGACCAGCTTGAGAGCGCAGTTCTCATTCACGGCAGCCGCGACGGCAGCGGCGCTGAGATCGCCGGGGCCGGCGGCGAGGTCGCCGAGGGACTGATGCGCGAGGATGAGATGCACACCGCGGTCGCGGATGGTGCTTAGAGCATCGAGGCTGCCACGGCAGAGATGATAGCGGAACTCGTCGAGGATGATGCAGCAGAGGCGCTCGGCGGGACGTGCACGCGTCTCGGCGCTTTGGATGAGCCGTAAAAGGACGATGCGCTGCAGGCGGCGGACGCTGTCGAGACGGGTGGAGCCGAGAATATAGCAGGCGTCGCCGGCGGCGAGCAGGTCGCTCATCCTGGGGCCGCCGACACCCTGGCCGGCGGCGATACCGGCGATCTCTTCCAGACGTAGACACAGGGCCGGTGCCTTGCGTCGCAGCGGCGCGATGGCGCGCGCCGTCAGGGTCGCCAGCGTGTCGCCGGGGCGCCAAGCATCGGCGAGCTGGCGTGCGCCCTGGCGGTCGGCGAGGCGGTAAAAGTCGGCGTCGCTGCCGCTCTCGAGCAGATCGAGGCCGTGCAGGAGCAGGTCATAAAGCTGATGTGTGTCACAGCCGTCGATGAGATTGAACTGCGCCGGCGCCTGCGGACGCAGATCGAGGCAGTGCAAGCGCCGGCCGCAGTGCTCGGCGGCAGCGGCGAGGGCGGAAGCCGCCCAGAGGTCTTCCTTGGGGTCGAAGTAAATGACGCTTTCACCATGTGCGAGGGCCTGCGCGGCGAGAACGCCGAGCGCTGCCGATTTGCCGCAGCCGCTGCCACCGAGGACCTGCAGATGGGCGAGAGGCGTAGGCAGATAACAGGGCTCGCCGGCGTCGAGGCCGAGCATCCAGCCGCGTCGGGCATCGAGCAGGGGACGTGGGTCGTAGGCCGCCGCCGCCGTGCGCGCCAGATCCTGACGCACGTCGCTGGCCGGCAGCCAGGTGAAGGTCTGCTGGTGGGGATGGCGGCAAGTTTCCCAGAGCAGCGCCAGGAGATAGATCAGCGCCGGCAGGAGCTGGCCTTGCCAGAGGACCCAGGGCAAAGGCAGGCCGAGTATCAGGAGGCGAGCGGGGGCGGGCGACGCCGGCCAGAACCTGCCGGTGAGGAGGGCCAGTGCGAGCAGCGTAGCGAGGAGGAGAGTGCTCATGGCGACAGGCTGCGCCTGTGCCATGACAAAGGTATGACGGCCTCAGCTCGCCTGCCAGTGATCGCAGGTGATGAGGCCGGTGGTGTGCGCTGCCTGCAGGCGCGATTCGGCCAGCTTCATCAGATCTTCCGGTGACGGTGGCTCGAGCGCCGCATCGCTGGCGACGATGTTGAGCGTCGTTTTCAGCGACAGAAAGCCGCCGGTGGTCTTGTAGGCCTTGAGATTGAGGCTTTCATGCAGGCGGCGATAGCTCTGCACGTTGCAGTGGTCGATGCTGGGCTGGTGGGTGATCACTGCGAACTGGTGCGGGGCGATGCGTGCGACGATGTCGAGGGGGCGCACCAGTTGCCGCAAACGTCGCGCCGAGGCGACGATGAGCTGGCTGATGACCTGGGCACTGTGCTGCTTGCGCAGGGATTCGAGCTGGGTCATGGTGATCAGCAGGTAGCAACAGGCGCCGCCGCGCGAGGCGCAATGACGGATGGTGTCGCCGAGCCGGGTGATGGCATAGGAGCGGTTGCCAAGACCGGTCAGGGCATCGAGCGAGCTCAGTTTTTTGAGCTTGGCGTTGGCCTCGATCAAGCTCTGATTTTCGCGCAGCAGACGGTTGTGCAAGGCGCTGAGGCGTTCACCCGCCCACAGGCGCGGCAGCAATTGTTCATTCATCAGCGATTTGTTGAGGAAGTCATCGACGCCCTGTTCAAAGGCGTGCTGCAGGGCTTCGCCGCCTTCGCGCGCAGTCAGCAATAGGATATAGGTGAAGTGATTGTTCGCCTCATCGAGCTGACGCACCGACTGCGTCAGGGCCAGGCCATCCATCTCCGGCATCAACCAGTCGGCGATGACGATGCTCGCTGGCCGTTCTTCGAGCAACTGCAGGGCGGCGCTCGCCGAGTTGGCCTGACGGACATCGGTATAGCCGGCACTTTTGATGACGCGGTGGATCATGACGCTGGAAAAGCGCGCGTCATCGACGACGAGGATGGAAGTGTCGGTATAGGCCATGGGTGATTCCTGTCGGACGTGCAGCGAAGTCATTTTTATGAGCTTCCCACTCTAGGCCAAGGCGCCACGTACCGCAACAGCAGAAAAGCCGGCAGGCTCAATCCTAAGCAAAAGATAAAATAGAGCGTCCACCCCCAGTGCTCGACACACCAGCCGCTGCTGGCATTGAACAGGGATCTCGGCAGGGCGGCGAGGGAGGTGAGCAGGGCGAACTGGGTGGCGGTATGGCGTGGATCGGTCTGCTGGGCGAGATAGGCGACGAGGGCGGTGGTGCCGAGGCCGACACCGAAAGCTTCGGCGGCGATCACCAGAGCCAGGGTGGAGACGCCACCGGGGTACAGGCTGAGCAGCACGAAGCCAAGGATACTAGCCGCCTGGGCGACACCGAAGCCGTACAGGGCGCGGGTGATGCCGAGACGCAGCATCCACAGGCCACCGAGCAGTCCACCGGCGATGCTGGCGAGCAGGCCGGCCTGTTTGGCGACCAGGCCGATGAGCGTGCGGCTGTACCCGAGCTGCAAATAGAAGGGCGTGGCCAGGGTCGTCGCCATACCATCGCCGAGTTTGTAGAGCAAGATGAAGGCGAGGATGGCCAGGGCCTGTCGGCGGCCGTGGCGACTGAAGAACTCCTGCAGGGGGGCCTGCACCGCCTCTTTCAGGCTGTCGGGGCGGCCATGTCGCGCGGGTGGCTCATCGATCCACAGCAGCATCAACACGGCCGGCAGTAAAAACAGGCTGCACAGGCTGAAAACCTCGGACCAGGGCAGGTGATCGGAGAGGATGAGGGCGAAAGAACCGGGGACGAGGCTGGCGACTTTATAGGCGTTGACATGCAAGGCGCTGCCGAGGCCGAGTTCCTCATCGCTGAGGATTTCACGGCGCAGAGCATCGATGGCGGTATCCATGCTGGCGCTGAAGAAGGCGCAGAACAGTCCCCAGAAGCTCACCCAGGCCGAGGCCGTGGCCGGGCGTTGTCCGAGGGCGTTGAAGCCGAGTGTGAGGGCGAACAGGCAGAGCAGGATCCAGCTGCGGCGGCGACCGAGGCGCGTCAGCCGATAACGATCGAGGAGCGGCGCCCAGAGGAATTTCAGGCTGTAGGGCAACATGAACAGGCTGGCAGCGGCGATGGTGTGCAGGTTGAGGGCGTAGCTCTGCATCCAGGCCGGCAACAGATAGATGAACATGAACAGCGGCAAGCCCGAGCTGAAGCCGCCGACCAGACACACCGCCATGCGGCGGTTGAGCAACTGGCGCATCTTCATCGCCATCGCCGCCGCGGTTCCTGCCAGCCTTCGGCGAGGAGACGCCGGCGCTGCTCTTCGGCGAGCGGCGAGGTGGGCGGCATGGCGATATGTCCGTCGCTGCGCAGCACCCGCCACCAGGGCAGGTCATTCATCGCGCCTTGCGCCAGCAAGCGTGCCACTTGTCGCGCCCGCCCGGGTAGGCCAGCGCGGCGCGCCAGTTCCCCATAGCTGACCACGGCACCTTCGGGAACTCCTTGCAGGGCGAGGCGCAACCAGGCGAGAGCGACACCAGACTGCCGTTGCGGCGAGCTTGTTGCTATCATGCCGGCTCCCTTTCAAGAGGATGCGTGTGGTGAAGACGAACGATCAGCGCAAGGCGTGGGAACTCCTGACCCAGCAGACCCATCTCGTCCTGGCCACACAGTCGCGCCGGCAGCCGGGATTCCCCTACACCTCCTGGGTGCCTTTTCTGGCGCATCGCGCCGGCGCCGTCCTCATCCTGGTCGCTGACATCGCCGAGCATACCCTCAATCTGCTCATCAATGAGCACACGTCCCTGCTTTTCGCCGAGACACCGGAAGCGAGCGCCAGTGCGCCGGATGAGCCTTTGACCGTGGTGCGTCTGAGCATCTTTGCGCGCGCCCATCGTCTCGAACTACCCGAGGCCGAGGCCGTCTGCCAGGATTTTTATGCCCGGCATCCGGGTTTGCAGGACTACCATCGTCGTCTCGGCTTCGTCTTTTTTGAAATGGATCTCGTCGAAGGGCGTTTCATCGGTGGCTTAGGTCGCGCCCGCTGGCTGGCGGGCGCTGACTTCGCCGCCTCGTTCAGCGCTGCACCTGCGCCTGCGCCTGCGCCACGGTGAGGGCGGTCATGTTGACGATGCGGCGCACGGTCGCTGACGACGTCAGGATGTGAACAGGGCGCGCTGCACCGAGCAGGATGGGGCCGATGGTGACGCCTTCGCCGGCCGCCGTCTTGAGCAGGTTGAAAGCGATGTTGGCGGCATCGACATTGGGCATGATCAAGAGATTGGCGGCGCCGCGGAAGCGGCTGTTGGGGAAGACTTCGAGGCGGATGTCTTCCTTGAGGGCGGCGTCGCCATGCATCTCGCCCTCGACTTCGAGATCGGGGGCGCGCTCGATGATCAGCTGTAGAGCCTGGCGCATCTTCTCGGAGCTCGCCGTCACCTCGGAACCGAAGTTGGAGTGTGACAGCAGGGCGACCTTGGGGGTGATGCCGAAGGCGCGTACCTGCTCGGCGGCGAGCAAGGTCATGTCGGCGATCTGCTCGGCGCTGGGATCCGGGTTGACGTAGGTGTCGCAGATGAACAAGGTGCGGCCGGGCAGCATGATCAGGTTCATGGCGGCGTATTTGCGCACGCCGGCGGCCAGGCCGATGGCGCGATCGACATAACGCAGATGCAGGCTGTAGTTGGCAAAGGTGCCGCAGATCATGCCATCGGCGTCACCGAAGTGCACCAGCAGGGCCCCGATCAAGGTGGTGCGGCGGCGCACTTCGCGTTTCGCCAGCTCGGGCGGTGTGCCGCGTCTTTCCATCAGGCGATGGTAGTGCGTCCAGTATTCCTTGTAACGCGGGTCGCTGTCCTGGTCGATGAGGGTGACGTTCTGGCCGGGCACCAGTCGCAGTCCGAGTTTTTCGATGCGTGCCTGGATGACCGCCGGACGCCCGACCAGGATGGGGCGGGCGAGGCCTTCATCGATGACGATCTGGACGGCGCGCAGGACGCGCGCGTCTTCCCCTTCACAAAAGACGATGCGCTTGGGATCGGCCTTGGCTTTATGAAAGAGGGGACGCATGATGAAGGCGGAGTTGTAGACGAACTCATTGAGCTGCTGGCGGTAGCCGGCGATGTCGGTGAGTGGGCGGGTCGCCACGCCCGACTCCATCGCCGCCAAGGCGACGGCCGGTGCGATCTCTATGATCAGGCGACTGTCGAGGGCGCCGGGAATGATGTATTCGGGACCGAAACCCTGCTGTTCATCGCTTAAGCCATTGCCATCGGCCTGCTCAGCGTGCGCGAGGCGGGCGATGGCGCGCACCGCCGCGATCTTCATCGCCTCATTGATGGTGGTGGCGCCGACGTCGAGGGCGCCGCGGAACATATAGGGAAAACACAGGGCGTTGTTGACTTGATTGGGATAGTCGGAGCGGCCGGTGGCGATGATGGCGTCCGGGCGCGCTGCCTTGGCCAGCTCCGGCATGATCTCCGGCGTCGGATTGGCGAGAGCGAAGATCAGCGGTGAGCGCGCCATCTTCTTCACCATGTCCGCCTGCAGAACTCCCGCCGTCGACAGGCCGAGGAAGACGTCGGCGTCCTGCATCAGGTCATCGAGCGTACGCGCCGTGGTGTCGCGGGCATAACGCAGCTTGCTGGCGTCGAGCTGATCCTTGCGGCCGAGGTGGAGGACACCACGCGAGTCGGTGACGAAGACATTCTCGGCGCGCACCCCGAGGGCGCAGATGAGATCGAGGCAGGTCAGGGCCGCCGCACCGGCACCGGAGCAGACGACACGGATCTCCTCGATGCGCTTGTCGACCAGCTTGAGGCCATTGAGCAAGGCGGCGCCGACGATGATCGAGGTGCCGTGCTGGTCATCATGGAAGACCGGAATTTTCATCCTTTCGCGCAATTTGCGTTCGATGTAGAAGCACTCGGGCGCCTTGATGTCTTCGAGGTTGATGCCGCCGAAGGTGGGTTCGAGCGAGGCGATGATGTCGACCAGCTTGTCCGGGTCTTTTTCAGCGATCTCGATGTCGAAGACATTGACGCCGGCAAACTTCTTGAACAGCACGCCCTTGCCTTCCATCACCGGCTTGGCCGCCAGGGGACCGATGTCACCGAGGCCGAGGACGGCGGTGCCATTGCTGATGACGGCGACGAGGTTGCCGCGCGCGGTATAGCGGCTGACGCTGGCGGGATCGCGCTCGATCTCTTCGCAGGGCGCGGCGACCCCCGGCGAGTAGGCGAGGGCGAGGTCGCGCTGGTTGCTGAGCTGCTTGCTGGGGGTGACGGAAATCTTGCCGGGGACGGGAAATTCGTGATAGTCGAGAGCAGCTTTGCGTATCGTGTCGTCCATTGTCATCCCCGGCGCAAGTGATGTTGAGCAAAGCGAGATTATAGCATCGCGGTCTGACGCCGTGATGCCCTTTTTAGTCCTGCCATCGCCTCACTGCGGTCACTCACGGGCGATGGCGCGGGCACCGATGTCGCGCCGGTAGTGACTGCCGGGAGAGTGCAGTGCAGCCAGTCGCGTCAGGGCCTTCTGGCGTGCAGCAGCGACATCGTCCGCGAGGGCGGTGACGCAGAGGACGCGCCCGCCCTGGACATAGAACCGCCCTTCCTGTTCACGGACGCCGGCCAAAAAAGTCTTCACCTGTGACCCTTCTTCGTCATCGAGGCCGGTGATGAGCTCGCCTGTATGCAAGGGGCCGGGGTAGCCGGGAGCGGCGAGGACGATGCCGAGGGCGGCCTGGGGCGACCAGCGCGCCTGGGCGCGATCGAGCTGACCGGCGAGAGCGAGTTCGATGAGTTCCGGCAGGGAACTTTCCAGGCGCATCATCACCGGCTGCGTCTCGGGATCGCCGAAACGGCAGTTGAACTCGATGACATAAGGCTCACCCTGCGCGTCGATCATCACCCCAGCGTAGAGAAAGCCGGTATAGGGCGTCCCTGCGGCGGCCATGCCGGCGACGGTCGGCGCGATGATCTTTTGCAGGATGCGCTCATGCACCGCCGCCGTCACCACCGGCGCTGGCGAATAGGCGCCCATGCCGCCCGTATTGGGGCCGCTGTCACCTTCGCCGACGCGCTTGTGGTCCTGACTGCTGGCCATGGCGAGGACGTGCTGACCATCGACCATGCAGATGAAGCTGGCTTCTTCGCCTTGCAAAAACTCCTCGATGACGACGCGCGCCCCGGCGCTGCCGAAGACCTGATCGCCGAGCATATCCTGTACGGCGGCGCGCGCTTCGGCATCGCTCATGGCGACGACCACCCCTTTGCCGGCGGCAAGGCCATCGGCCTTGATGACGATGGGGGCGGGGTGCGCGTCGAGGTAGGCGAGCGCTGCCGCCAGATCATCGAAGCTGGCGTAGGCGGCGGTCGGAATGGCGTGTGCCTGCATGAAAGCCTTGGCGAAGGACTTCGACCCTTCCAGACGGGCACAGGCGGCACTGGGGCCGAAGGCGGCGAGGCCGGCCTGGCGCAGGGCATCGATGACCCCTTGCACCAGCGGCGCTTCCGGTCCGACCAGAGTGAGATCGGCGTGGGCACGCGCAAAGGCGACCACGGCGGCGTTGTCCATGATGTCGAGTGCGACATTACGGCAGCGCGGTTCACGCGCCGTACCGGCATTGCCGGGGGCGACCAGGACTTCCGTGACGCGGGCGTCCTGGGCACATTTCCAGGCGAGAGCGTGCTCGCGTCCACCGCTGCCGAGGATCAGGATGCGCATGTCGTTCTCCTCAATGACGGAAGTGGCGGACGCCGGTAAAGACCATAGCGATGTCAGCTTCATCGGCGGCGGCGATGACTTCACCGTCGCGCAGCGATCCACCGGGTTGAATGATGGCGCGTATGCCGACGCTGGCGGCATTGTCGATGCCGTCACGGAAGGGGAAGAAGGCATCCGAGGCCATGACCGCCCCGGTCAGCGGCAGACCGGCGTGTTCAGCCTTGATGGCGGCGATGCGCGCCGAGTTGACCCGGCTCATCTGCCCTGCGCCGATGCCGAGGGTGCGCCGTTCCTGAGCGTAGACGATGGCGTTGGACTTGACGTATTTGGCGACTTTCCAGGCAAAGATGAGGTCATCGATCTCGCTGGCGCTCGGTGCCCGCCGGGTGACCACCTTGAGATCCTCGCTGCCGATCATGGTCAGATCCATATCCTGCACCAGCAGCCCGCCGTTGACGCGCTTATAGTCGAGACGAGGCGGTCGCGTCGCCGGCAGGGGCGGGCAGAGAAGGACGCGTACATTGCTTTTCTCGGCAGTGATGGCGAGGGCTTCGCTGCTGGCACCCGGAGCGATGATCACCTCGACGAACTGACGGGCGATGATGGCGCGCGCTGTCGCCGCATCGAGTTCGCGATTGAAAGCGATGATGCCGCCGAAGGCGGACTCAGGGTCGGTGGCATAGGCGAGCTCGTAAGCCTGGGTGATCCCCGCGAGGCTGACGGCGACGCCGCAGGGATTGGCGTGCTTGACGATGACGCAGGCCGGCTTGACGAAGGTCTTGACGCATTCGAGAGCAGCATCGGTGTCGGCGATATTGTTGTAGGACAGCTCTTTGCCCTGCACCTGGCGCGCCGTCGCCACCGCTGCCTCGTTGAAGCCCGCCTCGACGTAGAAGGCGGCGCTCTGGTGGGGGTTTTCGCCATAACGCAGGCTCTGTGCGCGCTGCAGTTGCAGGTTCAAGGTGCGGCCAAAGCTCGTCACCTGCTCGTCGCAGCGCTGTCCCAGGTAGTTGGCGATCATGCCGTCATAGGCGGCGGTGTGTTCAAAGGCGGCGCAGGCGAGATCGAAACGCAAGGCGTCGTCGAGGCCACCCTGCGCGAGAGCGGCGAGCACGCGCGCATAGTCGCTGCTACGCACGACGATGCCGACGTGCGCATGATTTTTCGCCGCCGAGCGCACCATGGCCGGACCGCCGATGTCGATGTTCTCGATCGCCTCGGCGAGACTGCAATCGGGGCGGGCGACGGTGGCGGCAAAAGGGTAGAGATTGACCACGACGAGATCGATGGGAGCGATGTCGTGTTCGGCCATGACCGCATCGTCCTGGCCGCGTCGGCCGAGGATGCCGCCGTGGATGCGCGGGTGCAGGGTCTTGACACGGCCGTCCATCATCTCCGGAAACCCCGTATGTTGCGCGACTTCGCAGACCGGCAGGCCAGCGGCGTGCAGGAGCTGATAGGTGCCGCCGGTGGACAGCAGGGCGACGCCCTGCGCGGTGAGGGCGCGGGCAAAATCGACGATGCCGGTCTTGTCGGAGACGGAGATCAGGGCGCGTCGAACGGGGATCTTGCTCATCGGGGGATGACTCCAGAGATGGCGCGCGACGATACGCGCGCCGGGTGGACTTACATCATGTGATAGGTTTTCAGTTTTTTACGCAGGGTGCCGCGGTTGAGGCCGAGAATCTCCGCAGCCAGGGTCTGATTGCCGCGGGCGTATTCCAAGACCACTTCGAGCAGAGGCACTTCGATTTCCGACAGCACCATGTCATAAACGCCGCAGACGCGCTCGCCATGGAGGTTGGAAAAATAGTTGCGCAAAGCCACTTGCACATGATCGCTCAAGGTCTGGGCGCGACTGTCCTGGCTGGTGAGAACGATTTTGACAGTATCGGTATCCATGCTTTGTCGCCAATATAAAAAATAGAACGCTCAGACGTTTGCAAAAGCGTCTGGGTGATGTGCAAAAAAACGGGTCAAATAGGCGGCTTGTCCGGCCGCCTGTGTCTGTGCATGAAATCCCTTGCAAAACCCGGCTCCGCCAAGCATGCCTCGTGCGTACCAGGCGATGTGCTTGCGAGCCAGCATCACTGCGGCCTCCTCGCCGTAGTGGCGCTGCAAGGCCTGCAGATGTCCGAGCATGCACGCCATGCGTCCATGCCCATCGATCCGCGCAGGCGCATCCCCTAGGACCGCCGCTGCGAACTCGGCAAAGATCCAGGGGCGACCCAAGGCGGCCCTGCCGAGCATGATACCATCGACGCCGGTATGGGCCAACACTCGCTGTGCCTTGTCGACGCTATCGATGTCGCCATTGGCGATCACCGGAATGGTGCTTTGCTGTTTGATCGTGGCGATGGTGTCGTATTCGGCGGCGCCGAGAAAACGATCGGCGCGGGTGCGGCCATGGACGCAGAGCATGGCGATGCCGACGTCCTCGGCGATGCGCGCCAGCTCCGGGCCATTGCGCTGCTCGCGCGTCGGTCCGGTGCGTATCTTCAGCGTCACCGGCACCGTGACCGCCGCCACCACCGCCGTCAGGATGCGGCGCGCCAGCGGCAGATCCTGCATGAGCGCCGAACCGGCCAGGCGCTGACAGACTTTCTTGGCCGGGCAGCCCATGTTGATGTCGATGACATCGGCACCTTGCTCCATCTGAGCTCGTGCCGCCGCCGCCATCATCGCCGGGTCGTGGCCGACGATCTGGACGATGCGCAAGCCGCTTTCCTGGGTCTGAGCCAAACGGTGCTGTGATTTGTGCGTTGCCCAGAGTTCCTGACGGCTGCTCAGCATCTCGCCGACGGCGTAGCCGGCGCCATAGGAACGGCAGAGTTGGCGAAAAGGCAGGTCGGTGACGCCGGCCATCGGTGCCAGGAGGACCGGCAGGGGGATGCGATGTCGCCCGACAGACAGGGCGGACAGGGGGAGGCGAGGCACGCTGATGATACTCGACGACGACAGGAATCCGTCATGCTAGCAGGCTGGCGATGAAAAAAGCTATTTGCAGCTTATGGCTTGTGGCGCTCGGCCTGGGACTACGGCGAGCGGCCATCGGCCGCCTATGCAGCCGTCAGGCCCGCCGAAGTAGGCTCAAGCTCAGCACGCTCGATCATCAGCTGGCCGAGCAGATCAACCGAGTGCAGGTGCTCAAGGTGATGCGCTCTGGTCGCCACTTTGCAGGGTCAAGCT
Organism: Pseudomonadota bacterium; assembly: GCA_021833365.1. GTDB lineage: Bacteria > Pseudomonadota > Gammaproteobacteria > Pseudomonadales > Moraxellaceae > JAJZHK01. The sequence continues at coordinate 22,141 of JAKBFV010000009.1, forward strand.
GGTCGATGCCGGGATCTTGCCGCCCGGCAGACCGACTTCGAGCGAAACGTGCACCGGGGTCTGGGCGCGCAAGGTGGTATCGACGTTGCTGGTGAGCAGGTAGTCTGACGGCGTGATTTTACGAGTGCCGAGGATGTTGCCATCGCTGTCGCGCAGGGTCAGGCGCAAGGTCGGATAAGAGCGATCGCGACTCTCGTCGTTGTGCAGCAAGGTGTCGATGAGCAGGATGCCGCGACTGGCGTCGGGGCGGATGATGAGGTGGTCGACGCGCAGCCCGCGCAGGTCGCCTGCGACATGGCGACAATGCCAGCGTGCGCAGAGGTTGCTCAGCGGAGCTTGCAGGGCCGGCAAGTCGGCAGCGACGGCGTCCTCGTGGAAATAGGCGACCTGGGCGGCGAGGGCGAGGAGGGCGAGCAACTGCAGTCCGCCCCAGAGCAGATAGCGTTCCCATGGCCAATGGTGCGTCGGACTGAGGATGGCGACCGGATCATGCCATTGTGGCAAGGCAGCCGTATCCGGGGGGAGTGCACCGGGAGGGGGGGCGGTCTTGCCTTCCTTGATGCTGAGGTCCTCGTCATTGAGGAAGTCGAGAGCTTGTTCGTCACCAAAGGTGAAGCTGGGCGGCGGCGTCGGCGCGACGGCGGGACGCTGCGGCGGCTGTTCATGAAGTACCTGCATGTGTTCAGGCTGGGCCTTCTTTTTATCGGCTTCGGCGAGCTGTTGCAGCATCGCCTGCGCCCAGGCTTCGTCGGCGTTGTCGCTGGTCGAGGCGACCTCCTGCTGACCGGCATCATGAAAGGGCGGCGTCGCTGACGTGGCCGGTTCATCGCGCATGAAATCGCTGAGTTCACTGGCACCTAAGCTGATGCGGGTATTGTTGCTGGCCGGGCCGCGCGACCAGTCCTCGGCCTTCATGGCGCCGAAGGTCTGGTGATCGTCGATGGGCTTGACCTTGGCGCCGATGCGCAGGGTGGCCGCTTCGGTCGTGGCACCTTCGTCCTCGAGCAGGCGTTCGGCCCAGCCTTCGTCACTGCTGGCGCGTTTGCCCGGCACGCTTGCCGGTGCTGGTGTGGGCGGGCGTTCGGTGCTTGCCGCGCCGACGAGGTTGAGATCAGCACGAAACATCTCCAGGCAGGAGCCGCAACGGACGACACCATTTTTGGCCTGCAACTGTGACGGGCTGACTCTGAACAGACTGCCGCAATGCGGGCAGCGAGTCTGGCGCTGATCTGACATGGCCTGGCCCTACTCCCTGTGTAAGCATCCTTTTGACACTGTAGCCGTTCTTAGGTCTTTTGGGTATCGCTCGCGATTTTTTGGCCGCTGACGCGACACCAGTCCTCTTCACGCACAGCGACCGGGGCGAAGGTCAGGGCAGTGCGATAGGCCTGTTCAACGTCTTCCTGCTGACTGCGGATCAAACCAGAGAGCGCGATGTGCCCACCCGGTCGCAGGAGTGCGAGCAGGCGCGGTGCGAGGGCGATGAGCGGGCCGGCGAGGATATTGGCGACGACGACGTCGGCGACGCCGGTCGGCAAGTCGGCAGCATCAGCAGCAGAGAGCACGCGCAGGCGCTCGCTGACGCCGTTACGCTCGGCATTGGCCAAGGTGGCGGTCAGTGCCTGTGGGTCGTTGTCGACGGCGATGGCCGAGCTGGCGCCGAGCAGGAGGGCGGCGATGGCCAAGATGCCGGAGCCGCAGCCATAGTCGACGACGCAGCAGTCACGCAGATCAAGGCCATCCAGCCACTCCAGGCATAAGGCCGTGGTCGCGTGTGTGCCGGTGCCGAAGGCGAGGCCAGGATCGAGCAGCAGGTTCACCGCGTCGGCCACCGGTGGTGGCGTCCAGCTGGGTACGACCCAGAGGCGCTGACCAAAACGCATGGGGTGGTAGTGATCCATCCAGGCGCGTTCCCAGTCCTTGTCTTCGAGAAGTTCGCAGCGCCAGGCAGGCAGGGGTGCAGCGAGCATTTTTTCGAGAAATTCGATCAGAGCCGGCATATCCGAGTCGGCGGTGAAGATACCGATGAGCTCGATGTGATCCCACAGTGGCGTGGCGCCGGGCGGCGGTTCGAGCAAAGGCTGATCGCCGGCATCGAGTAGCATGACGGCGGCGGCACCAGCGCTTTCCAGCAGGTCCTGCAGGGTGTCGAGCTGGGCCGGCGTGGTCTGTATTTTCAGTTGTTGCCAGGGCATGAAATTCTCAGAGCTTGAGTTTGCTTTCCAGGTGATGAATGTCGACCCCGCCCTGAGCGAAGGCATCATCGCGCAGGATGATCTCGCGGTGTAAGGCGATATTGCTGCGTATGCCTTCGATGAGCAGTTCATCCATGGCACGGCGCATGCGGCTGAGGCAGGCGGCGCGATCATCGGCGTAGGTGATCAATTTGCCGATCAGGGAATCATAGTAAGGCGGCACGGTATAGCCGGAGTAGACGTGCGAGTCCATACGCACGCCGGGTCCGCCGGGGGCATGAAAATGCTTGATCAGTCCGGGCGATGGCACGAAAGTGCGGGGATCTTCGGCATTGATGCGGCACTCCATGGCGTGGCCGCGCACGACGATGTCCTCCTGTCGGCGTGACAGGCCGAGCCCTGAGGCGATGCGCAACTGCTCCTTGATGAGATCGACGCCGGTGACCAGTTCGGTCACCGGATGCTCGACCTGAATGCGGGTGTTCATCTCGATGAAATAGAAGCGTCCCTTCTCGAAGAGAAACTCGAAGGTGCCGGCACCGCGGTAGCGCATCTGCTCGCAGGCGCGCACGCAAGCCTCGGCGGTGGCGCGGCGCAGGGCATCGGGGATGCCGGGAGCGGGCGCTTCTTCGACGACCTTCTGGTGGCGCCGCTGCAAGGAGCAGTCACGGTCGCCGAGATGCAGAGCTGCCCCCTCGCCATCGCCGACCACTTGAATCTCGATATGGCGGGGATGCTGGAGGAATTTCTCGATATAGACGGTGTCATCGCCGAAGGCTGCTTTCGCCTCGGAACGGGTGACGAACAGGGAATTGAGCAGGGCCGATTCCGTGTGCACGACGCGCATGCCGCGACCACCGCCGCCCGCGGCGGCCTTGATGATGACCGGATAGCCGATGCGTTTGGCGACAGATAGAGCGTTGTCTTCCGTCACCGGGCCATCGGACCCTGGTACCGTCGGCACGCCGGCAGCCTTCATGGCTTCGATGGCGGAGACCTTGTTGCCCATCAGGTGGATAGTCTCAGCGCGTGGCCCGACGAAAATGAAGCCGGATTTTTCCACGGCTTCGGCAAAGTCGGCATTTTCGGCGAGGAAGCCATAGCCGGGGTGAATGGCCTGGGCGTCGGTCACTTCCGCGGCGGAGATGATGGCAGGGATGTTGAGGTAGCTGTCCTTGCTGGGCGCCGGGCCGATGCAGACCGATTCATCGGCCAGACGTACGTGCATCAGGTCGCTGTCGGCCTTGGAGTAGACGGCGACCGTCTTGATCCCCATCTCCTTGCAGGCGCGCAAAATGCGCAGGGCGATTTCGCCACGGTTGGCGATGACCACCTTGTCTAGCATGTCGTATCCCCGCGGCTCAGACGATGATGAAGAGAGGTTGGTCAAACTCCACGGCCTGGCCATTTTCGACCAGGATGCTTTCGATGACGCCGCCCCGTTCAGCGGTGATCTGATTCATCATCTTCATCGCTTCGATGATGCACAGCACGTCACCGGCCTTGACGCTCTGCCCGACATTGGCAAAAGCGGCGGCATTCGGCGATGAGGCAGCGTAAAATGTCCCGACCATCGGTGAGCGCTGAGTGAAGCCATGGCTCTCAGCTGGCGGCGCCTTGCTGTCGGGCGCTGTGCTCGCCGCAGCTACGGCCGGCGGCATCGCCGGCATCGGAACGACGGGAGCGGCGACGACGTTGGCCAGTGTCGGCTGCGGACGATGGCGCGAGATACGCACCGACTCCTCGCCTTCCTTGATCTCGATTTCGTCGATGCCCGACTCTTCCAGAAGTTCGATCAGTTTTTTGACCTTGCGTATATCCATGAGACAGGGTCACTCCCGCAGTTGATGATAAGGATAAGGTTTTCAGTCGCCGCTGATCAGTCGATCAGCCGCCTGTAGAGCTAGTTCATAACCGAGAGGGCCGAGGCCGACGATCACGCCACGCGCGATGTCCGAGAGATAGGAATGATGACGGAAGCTCTCGCGGGCGTGAATATTGGAGAGGTGGACCTCAAAAAAGGGCAGAGCCGTGCCGAGCAGGGCATCACGCAGGGCGATACTGGTATGGGTGTAAGCGCCAGGGTTGATGATGAGACCGACGCAGTGCTCGGCGTAGGCCTGATGAATGCGATCGACGATGGCGCCCTCGTGGTTGCTCTGGAAACAGCTCAAGCGATGCCCCATGGTCTGGGCCTGAGCCACCAGTTTTTGCTCGATCTCGGGAAGTGAGGTGGCGCCATACAGAGCGGGTTCACGCCGTCCGAGCAGATTGAGATTGACGCCATTGATCAGTAGAAACTCAGCCATGAGTAATCGTGCTTACGCAACTCCATGAGAGACATGATGCCGTCAGATCAAGGCATTTCGATGACAGTCGCCGCCTTATGCCCGTCGACACACGCAGCATCATGCCTGTTTTGCCGGCATATGTCCACGTTGTCGCTATGGCCGGCTATGCTGGTGGTCATGACGACAAGAACCCTTTTATGCGCACATCGACGCCTTTGGCTCATCGTCCTCCTCGGTGCGGCGCCGGTACTGGCGGATGTCCTCGGTCTGTCGCCTTCGGTGTTTGCCCAGGTGGCGCAGCGCTGGGGGGAGGTGGGTGTGCAGCACCTGCGTGCCTGGCAGGCGATGAGTCAGGGCTTGCAACATGCCTCCGTCGATCAGCAGGTCACGACGGTCAATACCTGGATGGATGAGAACGTCCCCTATATCAGCGATCTGCAGCATTGGCATGTCGACGACTACTGGGCGACGCCGGTGGAGTTCATCGCTTCCCATGGCGGCGACTGCGAGGACTTTGCCATCGCTAAGTATTTCACCCTGCGTGCTCTTGGCGTGGCGGCAGATCAGCTGCGCATCACCTATGTCGAAGCCATCGATTTGCATCAGGCGCATATGATCCTGGCTTATTATCCGCACCCCGGTCAGGAACCGCTCATTCTCGATAGTCTGGTCAAACGCATTCTGCCGGCCTCGCAACGCCCGGACCTCGTGCCGGTCTACAGCTTTAACGCCGAAGGACTGTGGCAGGCGCGCCTGCAGGGGCGCGGGGTGCGCATCGGTCGCGCCGATGAGTTGGACAAGTGGCGCGACGTTCTGCAACGCATGGCGTCTCAGCAGACGGCGCCGATGAAGTAAGATAGATCGATTCAAGGAGGAAGCGTCTCATGAGTCTGTTTCGACAAGTATTGCTCGTCTTGCTGGCGACTTGCGTTCTGGTGGCGGGTACGGGGTTTACCGTCTCGCTCTTGCAGGCGCGCTCTTCTTTGCAGATGCAGCTGTCGGCAGCGGCGGAGGATACGGCGCACTCGCTCGGCCTCTCTTTGGTGCCGGCTTTACAGCGTCATGATCAGGCACTCGCCGACACCATGATGCGTGCCATTTTTGATCGTGGTTACTATCGCCGCATCGTTTTGCTCGATCCCGCCGGGCATGTCTTGCACCTCTATGAATCCGCCTGGAATGGCGAGGATGTGCCAGCCTGGTTTCGTCATCTGCTGGTGTTGCAGGCGCAATCTGCTTTGACTCAGATCGACGCCGGTTGGGTGCAGCAGGGCAGTCTGATCGTCGAGAGCAGTGCCGGGGAAGCCTATCGCCAGATGTGGGCGATGGCGGTGCAGGAAGCGCAGATGGATCTTCTGGTGACGCTCATGCTGATCCTGGTCGCCTACGTTGCCTTGCGCTGGATGACGCATCCACTCAAAGCCATCGAGATGCAGGCGCAGGCCATCATGCGACGGGAGTTTGTCGAGATCGAGAGCATGCCGCATACGCGCGAACTGCGCCAGGTGGTGCAGGCGATGAACCGCATGTCGCGGCAGGTGAGCGCCCTCGTCGACGATCTTTTGCACCAGGTCGAGTCCTTGCGGCAACAGGCCTATGTCGATGCGGTCACCGGTTTGGCCAATCAGCGTGCCTTCGACAATGGTCTGGCGGCGCGACTGGCGGATTCTGAGTCGCGCAGCATCGGCGCCATGATCATTTTGCAGGTGGACGAGTTTGCCCGCCTGAATGCGCGTGTCGGCAGCGATCTCGCCGATCAGTTGCTCGTGCAGATCGCCGGTCGCTTTAGCCATCTGGCGCAGGAGTATCCGGCGGCCCTGGTGGCGCGCCGGCATGGCGCCGATTTCGTGGCTTTTCTCCCGGGTTTGCAGAAGGAAGCGGCAGAGTCCTGTCTCGATGCGCTGTTGCGCGCTGTCGCCAGTTTGCCCCTGGTTGGCGAGTGGCAAGATCTCGTTTACTACGCCGGTATGGCTTACGGCGATCTCGACAGTGAGCCCGGCGAGCTGTTACCGCGCGCCAGCGTCGCCTTGCGCCTGGCGCGCGAAGGCGGTGTGCGCGGCAGCCATATTCTGCAGGCGAGCTCCCTGCAGTCGCATGCGCTCAGTCTTCTCGGCCATGGTCTCGATAGCTGGCGAGCGCGCCTCGATCTGCTCCTGCAGCAGGATCGTCTCTGTCTTTTTTATCAGCCTTGTGTCGATTTTTCAGGAGGATTGCTGCACAAGGAGATTCTCGTGCGCCTTGACGTCGACGGGCATCTGTTGATGGCGGCGCACCTGTTGCCCCTGGTCGAGCGCCTCGGCTGGGAGGGGCGCCTCGATGCCATGGTGCTCGACAAGGTCTTGCGCTATCAGCGCGATGCTGCCACCTTGGGGCTGCCTCTCGATCGCCTGAGCGTCAATCTGTCGCCTTACTCGCTGCGCTCTGCCGCGATCCGGCAGGAGATCATGGCGCGCTTGCAACGGGATGAAGAGCTCTTGCCCATGCTGCAGATCGAAGTCGCTGAATCGGCTTTGGTACTGGCGCCGCAGGCCGTGCGCGAGTTCGCGACCTGGCTTGAAAAAGCCGGTTCCGGGCTGGTCATCGATCGCTACGCCATGCGTCAGCAGAGCCTGGCAGTCCTCGGCTCCTTGTCGCTGCGCGCCATCAAACTCGATATGGCGTTGGTGCGCGACGTCGCCGACAATCCGGATCATCGCTTCCTGCTCAGCACTTTGCGCCATGCCGCCCATAGTCGGGATATGTTGTTGTTGGCCGACAGTGTAGAATCGATGGAACAATGGCAAGTGCTCAAGGGTCTGAAGATCGACGGTGGCCAGGGCTTCCTGCTCGCCCGGCCGATGGCCCTGGAAGTGTTGCCGCATGCCATTTGAAGGTGAATGTCGTGTCGGATGGTGATGTCGGTCTGTATGGATGGCAGTTGCGCTGGGCACGCTGGCGGGAACAGCCGCGCGCACGGGTCGCGCTCCTGGTGGCGGCGGGACTGGGTTTGATGCTGCTCCTGGCGCTCGTCGTCGGTGTCTACGAGAGTCGCGCGCCGGCGCTCATCCAGGTTGAGCCGGCGCCGACCCTGGCGCCGGGTGTCCTTCTGGCGCAGACGACGGCGCGTGTGGCGCAGGCGCTCTACGACAAGCCGGGAGGCTATCTCGCCAATGACCTGACGCCGCCCGGTGTATGGCTGGATGATATGCCGCACTGGGAGCTCGGTGTTCTCGCCGAGGTGCGCACCATGGTGCATGCCTTGCATGAGCAGTGGGGGCTGTCACATGCTGAGTATGTCGAAGATGACGATCTCAGCCGCGCCGATACTGATTTTGCCGTCGATGCGCAAAGCTGGTGGTTTCCACGCCCTGAACGGGAGTTTGAGCATGGCGTCGTCGCCTTGCAAGGCTATGCCGGTCGCCTCGCGCTACGCCCACAGCAAGCTGTTTTTCTGGCGCGCGACGCCGCTTTGCGTCAATACCTGGCGGAGGTCAATGACGATCTCGGACGGATGTCAGCGCATTTGAACGCCGCCGTGCCGCAGGTCGGTGCCGAGGGTGATCGCATCGTCGCGCAACCGACGACTTCCTGGTGGCGTATCGACGATGTTTTCTATGAGGCGCGTGGACGCTGCTGGGCCCTGGTGCCGCTATTGCAGGCGCTCAACAGCGAGTATGCATCGACCCTGCAGCAACGGCATGCCGAGCTCAGCATGCGGGCGGCCATCCATGAGCTGGAGGCGACGCAGCAGACTCTGTGGAGTCCGATGGTGCTCAATGGCAGTGGCTTCGGCCTCTTCGCCAATCATTCGCTCACCCTGGCCAACTACATCGATCGCGCGCATCTCGATCTTGCTGATGTCGTCAGTCAGCTCAATCCTTGAGCGGTGATTCGTTGCGCTGGGGTGCGGGGAAGGGCGTGACGACCTTGTCGCTGTCCCTGAATTCGCGTAGCCGTGCCTCGCCGCGTTTTTTCACCCGGTCGATGCGCAAGATGGTGTGTTGCGGCAGCAGGCAGCTCTCGCTGTCGCCGAATTCATGACGCAGTTTCTCTTCGTCGAGGTTGACCAGGATCTGTTCGGCACTGCCCAGTTGCAGGCCGGATATTTCGATGAACCCAAAGAGTTCGCTGCTGCGCACCTGTTCGGCGTAGATCTCGTAAACACGTTGATGGTTATGAAAGATCACCTTATACATGGTGGGTGGGTCCTGGTCGCTCGGCGGATGAAATGGGTTTGGCACTCTCGGCAGAGATATGGGGGCGGCAACATCAAGGTCAAGGGCGGGTGGCGCTGCCCAGTCATCGCCCTCAGCCGTGGATCGCCTGGGATGCGTGATTTTTTAGGCTTGTGCTGCTCTTTTCTCTTGCATTTTTTGCGCTTCTCAGACAGTCTTGGCGGCATCGTCAACGAAGGATTGTGGTTGTATAAGCCGCAAGACGGGGTGAACGATGTGGGCATTCCTTGATTTTCATGGGCTTAGCTCGTGAAAGTGGAGGAGATGCTAGGTGGCGTACAGAAACACTCCGGTGTGCGGCTGCAAGAAGCTACTTCCGGCGATGGGGCTGTACCGTGTTGCGTTGCTTAGTTGCTAGAGGAAGTTCGTCATGTCAAACCGTGAAAAAGGCACGGTCAAGTGGTTCAATGATTCCAAAGGTTTTGGATTCATCCGTCGTGAAGCCGGGGAAGATGTTTTCGTTCATTTCCGCGCCATCCGTGGCCAGGGTCACCGTTCCCTGCGCGATGGTCAGCGTGTGGAGTTCACCGTGGTCAAGGGCGACAAGGGCTTTCAGGCCGAAGACGTTCTTGCTCTCGACTGAGCGATCGTGCTGCGACGACCGGCTTTCACAGCCGGTCGTGTCTTTCGATCTGAAGCGTCGATCTCCCTTTTCATTCATCTCCCTGTCGGCGCCCTCATCGCGACTTCAGGTTTTTTGTCTTTACAAGACAGGTTAGTGCCATGCTGAAAAAGCGACTTGTCATGACCCTCATCTATCTCTTTCTCGCCCTCGACAGCCTCGGTGTCGGTGTGCTTGCTCTGTTCGCGCCGACCTGGTCGCAGCAGCATTTTCTATCCTGGGCGGTGGTGGCGAGTCCGGCGCTGGTGCGTCTGTGGGCTTGTGGGTTGTTGTTGCAGTTGCCCCTGTTCCTGTGGTGCGCACGGCATCTGCGGCAACGCATGCCGATTCATCTGAGTCTGGTGGCTTTCGCTCTTGCCCAGGTGCTCGTCGCCTGGACGGCGACGCCGCGCGGCGCATGGTCGCCACTGACGCTGTTGCAGCTCATCCTTCCCACCCTGCTCCTGCTCCTGCTCGCCCTGCCACCTTTGCCCCTGCGTCCGCGCGGTCCGCGTGAGCAGGGCGTGGTCAAGTGGTTCAATGCGACCAAGGGTTTTGGTTTCATCACGCGTGCCGGCGGCGAGGATGTCTTCGTTCACTATCGCAATATTCGTGGCGAAGGGCATCGCACCTTGCGTGAAGGGCAACGGGTCAGCTTTGTCGTGGTGACCGGCGAAAAAGGCTTGCAAGCGGATGACGTGCAGGCGATCGGCTGAATATGAGTATCGAGGTGGATGGGATGCAGGCGCGCGAAGAGGCCGTGGTTCCGGCGGGTAAGACCTCCTTCGAGGAGCTGAATCTGCAGCAACCGCTGTTGCAGGCTTTGCGTGAACTCGGGTTTCCTTACTGTACGCCGATCCAGGCGGCGGTCTTGCGTTACTCGCTTGGTGGCCATGACGCCATCGGCAGGGCGCAGACCGGTACCGGCAAGACGGCGGCCTTCCTGCTCACCGTCCTCAATGATCTGCTGCGCAATCCCTTGCCGACCGATGTGCGCTATGCCGGCGAACCGCGTGCCCTGATTCTGGCGCCGACGCGTGAGCTGGCGCTGCAGATCGCCAAGGACGCGAAGGCTCTGGCGCAATACACGTCGTTCAAGGTTCTCACCCTGCTCGGCGGCATGGACTACGACAAGCAGCGCCAGGCTCTGCACCAGCAGTTCATCGACATCGTTGTGGCGACGCCGGGGCGCTTGCTCGATTTTGCCAGCAAGCAGGATATTTTTCTCGATCAGGTCGAAATTCTCGTCATCGATGAGGCCGATCGCATGCTCGACATGGGCTTCATTCCCGACGTCAAGCGCATCGTGCGGCAGCTGCCGGCGAAGACGCATCGGCAGACCATGCTGTTCTCGGCGACTTTCACCCAGGATGTCGTGCAGCTGGCGCGGCAGTGGACAGTGAACGCCGTGCGTATCGAGATCGAGCCTGAGCAGGTGACGACCGATCAGGTCGAGCAGAAAGTCTACATCCTGACCAATGATCAAAAAGTGGTCCTGCTCTACAATCTGATCGAGCAGGAGAATCTCGATCGCGTCATCGTTTTTGCCAATCGTCGCGATCAGGTGCGTAAGCTCACCGACACCCTGAAAGCGCATCATATCAGTTGTGCTCTGCTGTCCGGTGAGGTGCCGCAAGATCGCCGCATCAAGACCCTGGAGGGTTTCCGCGAGGGGCGCATCAAGGTGCTGGTGGCGACCGACGTGGCCGGGCGTGGCATCCATATCGATGGCGTCAGCCATGTCGTCAACTTCACCTTGCCAGAGCAGCCGGAAGACTATGTGCACCGTATCGGTCGCACCGGTCGTGCTGGCGCGCGTGGGGTCAGCATCAGTTTCGCCAGCGAGGATGATGCTTTTTTGCTGCCCGAGATCGAGAAGGCGATCGGCCGGCGTCTGGAGTGCGAGTACCCGCCGCAACAGCTGCTCGCGGCCATTCCGCCACGGCGCTCGCACGAGCGCTGATACCCGGCTGGCTGGCGATGCCTGGCAAGGCGGGCAAGGCGATAGACGGCCGATGGCAAAGAAATCGTCGGGAAAGACGAGGCGTGTCGCCTGTGGGGCGATGGATGCGACGGTTTCTGTGCTGAGTGTGCTGAAGATGGTGAAGCCGGCTTGTGAGGGCGCGACTGCGTCTTCTCGATGCGTGTCGATACGCGCTGGTCGGGGTGAGAGGATTCGAACCTCCGACACCTGCCTCCCGAAGGCAGTGCTCTACCAGGCTGAGCTACACCCCGTGTACGTGTGTTGCGAGGCGCGCATTTTACAGTTTCAAGTGCGCCTTGCCTAGGCCTTTTGATCGCATCCTTGAACTATTTTTGTGGCGGCGCCTGATGCACGCATGGGCGTCATAGGCTAGGATGGCTGCACTTTTTCCGGGTGATCGGTTTTATGTCGTCGACCAATGAATTTGAGCGTATTTTCACCGTCGTGACGCCTTCGTTCGCGGCGGTCGATGCAGTGATCCGGCAGCGCCTCGAAGCGCAGCTTCCCCTGATCAATGATGTCGTCGATTATATCGTCGGCGGTGGCGGCAAACGTCTGCGCCCACTCGTTTGCCTGCTGGCGGCGCGTGCCTGCGGCTACGCCGGTGAACTGCACGTCGAGGTGGCGGCGACGGTCGAGATTCTGCATACGGCGACCCTGTTGCATGATGATGTCGTCGATGCCTCCGGCCTGCGCCGCGGGCGTGCCACGGTCAATGCGCGCTGGGGCAATCCGGCGGCGGTTCTGATCGGTGATTATCTCATCTCGCGTGCCTTTCAGATGATCGTCGCGCTGGGCCATCCTGATGTCCTGGCGGTCATGGCGAGCAGTACCTGTGTTATCTCGGAAGGCGAGGTGCTGCAATTGGTGACGCAGCGCGATCCGCATACGACGGAAGAGCGCTATATGCAGGTCATCCATGGCAAGACGGCGAAGATGTTCGAGGCCGCCGCTGAAGGCGGCTGTGTCCTCGGTGATCAGCGCTATCGTCAGGCCATGGTGCTCTATGCGCGTCATCTCGGTGCGGCCTTCCAGATCATCGATGACGTGCTCGACTATACATCGTCGAGTGGTGAGCTGGGCAAGAACGTCGGTGATGATCTCGCCGAGGGCAAGCCCACTTTGCCGCTGATTCAGGCCATGAAGGTGGCAGCGCCGCAAGACGCCGAACTGATCCGGGAGGCGATACGGCATGGTGGTCTCGATCATCTGCAGCGTATCATCGCGATCGTGCGCGACTGTGGCGCCGTCGATTATGCGCATCAGGTGGCGGCGCGCGAGTCGCAGTTGGCCGTGGCTGCTCTGGCGCAGGTGCCAGCTTCACCGTACCGGCAGGCGATGATCGACCTCGCGGAAATGGCCCTGCGACGTGCACACTGAGCGCTGTTGATGTAAAGAGGCTTGCGTGGTCGAGGTCTTTTGCGTAGAATCACGCGCCTTCGGATTTTGCTGGGCCGACGCTCGCCCTTTATCTCGCTTGGAGACATAGAATCATGTACGCGGTTATCAAAAGCGGTGGCAAGCAGCACCGTGTGGTGCAGGGCGAGACCCTGAAGGTCGAGTTGATCGACGCCGAACCCGGTCAGTCGCTGACGCTCAAAGATGTGCTCATGCTCGTCGATGGCCAGGACATCCGTATCGGTACGCCGGTCGTCGATGGCGCCACCGTCGTCGCCGAAGTCGTGCGCCACGGTCGTCATGACAAGGTGCGTATCGTCAAGATGCGTCGCCGTAAGCACTATCGCAAGCAGGCCGGTCACCGCCAGTGGTTCACCGAGCTCAAAATCACCGGCATCAACGCCTGATGGCGTGGGAGTGTTAAGCAATGGCACATAAAAAGGCAGGCGGTTCAACCCGCAATGGTCGCGATTCTGAATCGAAGCGCTTGGGTGTGAAGATCTACGGTGGTCAGGTCGTGCGCGCCGGTAATATCATCGTGCGTCAGCGTGGCACCCAGTTCCGCGCCGGCGTCAACGTCGGCATGGGTCGTGATCACACTTTGTTCGCGACCGCCGATGGCCGCGTCGAGTTCGTCGTCAAGGGTCCGCAGGGGCGCCGTTACGTCACTGTCGTCGACGCTGGCTGAGCTGGCTGAAGAGTTCCGCGCAGGACGATGTCGAGCCCCGCAGTGTCGGGGCTTCGTCATTTTTGGTGGAGGACTGAACGATGCGTTTTGTCGATGAAGTGAGCATCCAGGTCGAGGCTGGAGCAGGAGGCAATGGCTGCTCCTCCTTCCGCCGTGAAAAATTCATCCCCTTCGGTGGGCCGGATGGTGGCGATGGTGGCGCTGGTGGAGATATCGTCGTCGTCGCCGACGCTAATACCAATACCCTGGTCGATTATCGCTATACACGCAGCTTTCGTGCCGAGCGCGGTCAAAATGGCTCGGGCGCCAATTGTACCGGACGTGGTGCGGCCGTCGTCGTGCTCAGGGTGCCTCTCGGTACGACGGTGATTGATGAGGAAAGTGGCGAAGTGCTCGGCGACTTGCTCACGGCCGGTGAGCGCCTGTGCGTCGCCCACGGTGGCCGTGGTGGTCTTGGCAATACCCATTTCAAAAGCTCGACGCAACGCGCGCCGACGCGGGCTCTGCCGGGTTTGCCGGGTGAGGCGCGGCGCCTGCGCCTCGAGCTCAAGGTGGTCGCCGACGTCGGTCTCGTCGGTCTGCCCAATGCTGGCAAGAGCACTTTGCTGCGGGCGGTCAGTGCCGCCCGTCCCAAGGTCGCCGATTATCCCTTCACTACCTTGGTGCCCAATCTCGGTGTCGTCGATGTCGATCGCCATCGCTCTTTTGTCATGGCCGATGTTCCTGGTCTGATCGCCGGTGCCGCTGATGGCGCCGGACTGGGGATCCGTTTTCTCAAGCATTTGGCGCGCACGCGCATCCTGCTACATCTGGTCGATCTGTGTCCGGTCGATGGCAGCGATCCGGCCGAGGCGGTGCGTATCATCGAAGACGAGCTGGCGAGCTATTCGTCGGCCTTGATGCAGTTGCCGCGCTGGCTGGTACTGAACAAGATCGATGCGCTCGCGCCCGAGGACTTGCAGGCCAGGCGTGATGCCGTGCTGGCGGCGGTGCAGAGCACCGGCCCCGTCCATCTCATCTCCGGCCTCGCGCATCAGGGCACCGAGGCCTTGTGCCAGGATCTGTTGCTGGCCATCGAGGCGCAGCGGCAGCTGCTGCTCAGTGACGCTGAGGCGGCGCGTGCCGACGATGAGCTGCGGCAGCGTATCCAGGAAGAAGGGCGGGCACGCATCGCGGCGCTGGCGGCAGCGCGCAAGGCGGCGCGGCAACAGGCGGTGGAGGATGTGGATGACGATGAGGACGACGGCGATGTCGAGTCCGTCTATGTGCGCTGAAGAGCGCGAGCGTCAGCTGGCGCGTGTGCGCCGCCTGGTGATCAAAATCGGTTCGGCCCTGCTCACCGCCGATGGCCGTGGCCTCGATCGCGCGGCGATGGCCGCCTGGGTGCAGCAGATGGTGTCCCTACGCCAGCAGGGCATCGAGCTCATTCTGGTCTCGAGTGGCGCGGTGGCGGAAGGTGTCGTGCGCATGGGCATGCCACAGCGCCCGCAGGATATGCACGCCCTGCAGGCCTGTGCGGCCATCGGTCAGATGGGCTTGGTGCAGGCTTACGCCGATCACTTTCTGCACCATGGCGTGCAGACGGCACAGGTGCTGCTTACCCATGACGATCTGCGCCAGCGCCAGCGCTATCTCAATGCGCGGCAGACCTTGCGCACACTGGCGAGCTGGGGAGTGGTGCCGGTCATCAATGAGAATGACACCGTCGCCACCGACGAGATCCGTCTCGGTGACAACGACACGCTCGCCGCCTGGGTGGCGCAGCTGGTCGACGCCGATCTTCTGGTCATACTCACTGACCAGGAGGGCATGTTCGATCGCGATCCGCGTCAGGATGCGCAGGCGCGCCTGTTCGCGCAGGTGCGCGCCCTCGATGAGAGCTTGTTGGCGATGGCGGGTGGCGGTGGACGCCTCGGTCGCGGTGGCATGTATACCAAGGTCAAGGCGGCGCGCCTGGCGGCGCAGTCGGGTACCTCCACCCTGATTGCGTCGGGGCGGCAGCCCGATATTCTGTTGCGCCTGCTCGCCGCAGAGGTGCTCGGGACTTTGTTCGTCGCTGACCAGGAGCCTCTGGTGGCGCGCAAGCAGTGGCTGGCGGCGCATCTGCAGCATGCTGGCCGGCTCGTCATCGATGCTGGCGCGGTGGCGGCTCTGCGTGAACGCGGCGGTAGTTTGCTGGCCGTGGGTGTGCGCGCCGTCGAGGGTGAGTTCAAGGCCGGTGAGGTGGTCGCCTGTGTCGATGAGCAGGGTCTGCGTGTCGCCGTCGGTCTGTGCAACTACAACGCCACCGAAGCACGGCAGGTGCTCGGTCTAAGCAGCGATCGCATCGCCGCCACCCTCGGGTATGCCGCCGCCGGTGAACTCATCCATCGCGATAATCTGTTTGTCGAGCCCGGCCCGGGCTGAAATCTGTTCGCCGGTGCCGCTCGCAGCACCGGCTTCCCTGTTCAGACCTTGAAGACGAAGCGTTCCCGCTCAAAACGCAGCTGCGGATAATAGACACCGTCGGGGGCGCGTTCACCAGCGGCGATGACCATGATCGGCAGGGCATGCGCGTCGAGTTCGAGCAGGCGCGCCAGGCGACGTTCGTCGAAGCCTTCCATCGGACAGGAATCAAAGCCATGCGCGCGTAGCGCCAGCATGAGGTTCTCTGCCGCCAGGGCCGTGCTCTTGCACGCCCAAAGACGCATCTCCTCGCGTGAGCAGGGGCCTTGTGGCACTGGGCGAAAGCGGCTGGACAGGCGGCTGACGCGGCGGCGTAGATGCCCGGCGCTGCTCAAGGGGCCTTGCGTATAGGCCAGGGGCACGACCATGCGGTAGTACTGCTGGACCAGCTTGGGGATGGGCTGGATAGGAAAGTGCTCGAGGTTGAGGCGGGCATGCTCGCGCCAGGTGTCGGTGCGCGCGACGACGACGATGAGCTCGGCGGCGCTGGCGGCGGCGTTCTGACCGAGGCAGATGTCGACGAGGGCGCGTTTCTTGGCGGCGGACTGCACTTGATAGAAGGCCCACGGCTGTAAGTTGGAACTGTTGGGAGCGAGCAGGGCGAGATCGATGCAGTCGTCGAGTATCTCCTGGGGCAGCGGTCGGGCGGTGAATTTGCGCACTGAACGACGGCCAGCGATGACCCGCCGCAGGGCGACGGCGTCATTTTCCTGCGGTGCGGGTTCGTGATAGCGGGCGGTCGTGCGCGACATGGCGGTACTCCTGAGGGCTTGAGGAGAGAGAGCTTCCGGTATATTTCGATCATTGTCAAAGGGTGGTGCGGGTGTTGCGTCATAAATAATACACAAATAAATCAATCAATCAGTTGATTGAGAGGGATTTCCGGCCTAAGATGCTCGCACTGGAGGACTGATCTCATGAGCGAAACGCCGGCTTGCGCGGTTTGTCGCAGCGATGAGCTGCTGCAGGCAACCTGCGCCCTGATCGCCCGCGAAGGTTTTGAAGGCCTGCGTACGCGCGCTGTCGCGCAGGCGGCGGGCATCAATGTCGCCACCTTGCATTACTATTTTTCCAGCAAGGCCAGCCTCATCGCCGGGGTCGTGCGCTATCTCGATGAGCAGTTTCGCCGCCAGAAAGCGCCCGCACTGCCGGCGAGCGGGAGCTGTCTGCACGACATGTTGCAGCAGATCCGTGCTGACGCCGAGTTTCGCCGCCAGCATTGCCCTGAGCTCAAGGTCGTTATGCAGGAGTTTTTGCTGCGTTCGCGCCGTGACCCTGACGTCTATGAGGTTTTGCAGGGTCTGCAGTCGCGCTGGCGTGCCGAACTGGCGGAGCAGTTGGCCGGTGCGCAAAAAGCCGGTGAACTGCGTGCTGATGTCGACGTCGCCGTCATGGCGACCATGCTGCATGCGCAGTTGGTCGGCCTGTTCTGTCTCGGTGAAGACGCGACCGGTATGGATGGAATTTTAGCCGCCTTCGAGCGCATGGCGGCGAAGGTGATCTGATGAAGCTGATGAAGAGGATGGGGACGATGCCATCGTATAGACGACGCCATACCATCGCCTTGGCGACCCTGCTGCTGGCCGGTTGTACGCTGGCGCCACACACCGCCCCTGACGGCGCCGTCCAGCGTCTCGGGGGAGGCTACGCCCAACCCCAACGGGTGCCTGACCAAACGCTCGATTGGGGGCAGGATCCGGCGCGCGCCTGGTGGCACGGTCTGTCTTCGCCGCAGCTGGACGCCGCTGTCGCGGTGGCGCTGAAGCAAAATCCCGGCCTGCAGGCGCAGCTGGCGACCTTGCAGCAGCAGCAGTCCTTGTACCAGGTCAGCCGCGGTGAGACCCTGTTGCCGTCGGTCGACGGCAAGCTCGGCGCGACGCGCGAGAAGCTCTATCTCGGTCCGGGTTTCGTCTTTGGGCCCTTGAATCTCTACAACGCCGGTGTCAGTGCGAGCTACAATCTCGACCTCTTCGGTGCTGAAAGAGAGACCCTGCACGCCGCGTTGGCGCGCGTCGATGAGCAGCGTTATCAGGCCGAAGTCAGTCGTCAAACCCTGATCAGCAATGTCGTCACCGCCGTCATCCATGCCGCCTATACCGAGGAGGCGCTGCAGAACCAGCAGAAACTGCGGGCTCTGCAGGCGCAGGAGCTCGATCTCCTGCAGGCGCAGTGGCGCGCCGGTGCGGTGCCGCAAAGTGAGGTGCTGAATGCACAGCTGACCTTGCAGGCGAGCGATGCCGCTCTGCCCGGCTTGCGCAAAGCGGTCGCGGCGGCGCGTCATCAGGTCAATCTGCTGCTCGGTCGTGATCCCGATCATGCCACTGCCTTGCCGCGTCTCGATGAGCTCACCTTGCCTTCGCATGTGCCGGTGAGTTTGCCATCGCGCCTGCTGGCGCAGCGCCCGGACATCGAAGTGGCGGCGGCGGTGTGGGATGAGTCGGCGGCCGAGGTCGGGGTGGCGCGTGCCGACCTGTTGCCGCAGATCCAGCTGACCGCCTCGCTCGACGCCTACGGCATCACGCCGGCACAGCTGTTCAAGTCGAACTCCCTGGTCTGGGGCCTCGGCGCCGGTCTGACGCAGCCTTTGTTTCATGGCGGTGCCCTGCGTGCCCAGGAGAAAGCGGCAGAGGCAGCTTTCGATGCGGCGGGGGCGAGTTATCGGCAAGTGGTGGCGCAGGCCTTCTCGCAGGTCGCCGACGTGCTCGTCGCTCTCGCCGAGGATCAGCACGCGCAGAGCGTGCAGGCCGACATCGAAAAGATGCAGCAGCAGCAGCTGGCGCTGGCACAGGCGCGCTACAGCAGTGGTTCCGATGGTCTGCGCGCGCAGTTGCAGGCTGAGGAGCAGGTGCTGGTGGCGCATCTGCAGTGGCAGTCCGGGCAGGCGGCGCGCCTGTCCGATGTGGTGGCTCTTTATCAGGCTCTCGGCGGTCGCTGGGAAACCGCGCCGGCTACCAAAATCCATCTCCAAACCAGTCAGAGGAATGCTCGATGACGCGTCGTATACTCAAGATGATAGGGTGGTTCATCCTCGTCGCCGGTTTGATTGGTGGCTACAAGGCGTGGCAGATCCGCGGCATGATGAAGATGTTCGCGGCCATGAAGCCGCCACCCACGGCGGTGGCGGTACAATCGCTGACGACGCAGAGCTGGCGGCCGGAAATTCTCGCGGTCGGAACCCTGCGCGCCCGTCACGGTGTATCGATCAGTACGGAAGTCGGTGGCCTGCTCAGTCAGGTGGCTGTGCATTCCGGTCGGCAGGTGCGGCGCGGGCAGCTGCTGTTCGCACTCGAGACGCTCAGTGAGCGTGCCACCTTGACGCAGCTGCAGGCGGCGGTGCGTCTGGCCGAGATCACCCAGCAGCGCGATCTCGCGCAGTTGCCGAGTCATGCCGTGGCGCAGGCGCAAGTCGATGCCGATACCGCCGATCTGGCGATCAAGCGTGCTCAGGTACAGGAGGAGCAGGCGTTGATCGCCAAGAAAGAGCTGCGTGCGCCCTTCAGTGGTCGCATCGGTATCGTCACTGCCAATCCTGGGCAGTATGTCAATCCCGGCGACGTCCTCGCTTCCCTGCAGTCGCAGGATGAGATGCTGGTCGATTTTCCGGTGCCGCAGGAGCAGGCCGCACAGCTGCACGTCGGCGGTAGCCTCCGTCTGCACAGCGACAGTCAGCCGCAGCACGATTTCAGTGCGAAGATCAGCGCCATCGATGCCACCATCGACAAGGTGACGCGCAGCATCCAGGTCGAGGCGACGGTGAATGGCGGGTCGGTTCTGGTGCCGGGCAGCTTTGCCAGGCTGCAGGTCGACGCTGGTCAGGCGCGTCAGCTGATGACCCTGCCGCAGACGGCGATCACCTACAACCCCTATGGCGACGTCGTTTTTCTGTTGCAGGGCAGCGATGGCCGGCAGGGCAGCCATGGGACGGTGGAGCAGGTCTTCGTCAAGCTCGGGCAGACGCGCGGCGATCAGGTCGAGGTTCGCGATGGCTTGCAAGCCGGGCAGTGGGTGGTGACGGCAGGTGGACAGCTGCTCAAAAACGGCAGTCCAGTGGTGGTCGATAATCGTCATGCACCGACGATGTCGGCGCATCCCAATACTCCCAATGATGAATGAGGTGTCCTGATGCGCATGACCGATCTGTTCATTCGGCGGCCGGTGCTCGCCACCTCCTTGAGCCTGCTCATCCTGGTGCTCGGTCTGCGCGCCATCGGCATGCTGCCGGTGCGCGAGTTTCCGAAGACCGAAAACGCCGTGATCAATGTCACCACCTACTATACCGGTGCTGACCCGGCCCTCGTCGCCGGCTTCATCACGACGCCGCTGGAGAACTCTATCGCGCAGGCGGAAGGCATCGATTACATGACTTCGGCGAGTACCCAGGGCAGCAGCGTCATCAGCGCCAACCTGCGTCTCAATTATGATCCGAACAAGGCACTGACCGACGTCACGACCAAGGTCAACGCGGTCTTGAACCAGCTGCCAGCGGGAACGCTGCAGCCGGTGATCACGGTCACCGTCGGCGACACCCTCGATGCCATGTATCTCGGCTTCTACAGTGACCGCCTGGCGACCAATCAGATCACCGATTATCTGATCCGGGTCGTGCAGCCCAAGCTGCAGGCGGTCGATGGTGTGCAGCAGGCGGAAATTCTCGGCAAGCGCCAGTTCGCTATGCGCATCTGGATGGATCCTCTGCGTATGCGCGCTCTCGGACTGAGTTCGACCGACGTTTACAATGCGCTCGCTGCCAACAACTTCATCGCCGCCGCCGGTCGCACCGATGGCAATATGGTCACCGTCAATCTCACCGCCCATACTGGTCTCAGTTCGGTCGCCGAGTTTGGCCGCCTGATCGTCAAGCAGTCGGGGGACAGCATCGTGCACCTGTCCGATGTCGCCAAGATCACCCTCGGCGCGGAAGACTACAACACCCAGGTCGGCTTCGATGGTCAGACGGCGGTCTATATCGGCATCAAGGTGGCACCCACCGCCAATCTTCTCGATGTCGTACACGATGTGCGCCAGGCCTTGCCGGGCATCGTGCAGCAATTGCCGCAAGGCTTGCACGGTCACCTCGTCTATGACTCGACCAAGTACGTCAACAGCGCCATCCATGATGTCGTCACCACCCTGGTCGAGGCCCTGCTGATCGTCACGCTGGTGATCTTTTTGTTCTTAGGGTCCCTGCGTTCGGTGATCATTCCGGTGATCGCCATCCCCTTGTCCCTGATCGGTGGCTTTTTCATCATGCTCATCCTGGGCTACACCATCAATCTGCTGACTTTGCTCGCCCTCGTGCTTGCCATCGGTCTGGTGGTCGATGACGCCATCATCATCGTCGAGAACGTCGATCGCCATCTCAGCGAGGGTCTGACGCCCTTTCAGGCAGCGATCAAAAGCGCTCGCGAGCTGGCCGGTCCGATCATCGCCATTTCGGTGGTATTGATCGCCGTCTATATTCCGATCGGCTTCATGGGTGGATTGACCGGAGCGCTGTTCACCGAGTTTGCTTTCACCCTGGCCGGCGCCGTCGGCATCTCGGCGATCGTGGCCTTGACCCTGTCACCGGTGATGTGTTCGCTTTTTCTGCGCCCGCACACGGGTAAGGACGGCTTCGTCGCCTGGCTCGATCATCGTTTCGAGCGACTGCGCGCCGCCTACGAGCGTCTGCTCGCCAGCAGCCTCGACAGCCTGCCGGTGGTGGCGGTCTTCGGCGTTCTCGTGCTGCTATCCCTGGTGGTGTTGTTTTTGATGTCGAAGAAAGAGCTCGCCCCTCAGGAAGACATGGGTGTCATCATCACCATGGCGACGGGGGCGCCGAATGCTTCGCTCAAGCAGTCGACAGAGGTGGCGGCGCAGATCAATCACATCTTCGCCGGCTATCCGGAAACCGAGCACATGTTCCAGCTCACCGGTGTCTCCGGGCTCAATACCGGTATCGCCGGCATGGTGCTCAAGCCCTGGGATGCGCGCTCGCGGACCAGCAATGATCTGAACCCTCTCGTGCAAAAGCAGCTGGCGCAGCTGGTCGGCGTCAAGGCCGTGGCTTTTCAGCCGCCCCCCCTGCCGGGCGGTGGTGGCGGTCTACCGATTCAGTTTGTCGTGCAGACGACCGAGAATTATGCCGCCTTGAATACGCAGGCGTCGGCGCTCATGCTGAAAGCCATGGCCAGCCACAAGTTCATGTTTCTCGATAATGATCTCAAATATGACCGTCCCTCGGTGGAGGTCGATATCGATCGCGATCGTGTCGCGCAGCTCGGCTTGAGCATGCTCGATGTCGGCAATGTCCTGCAAGCGGCGCTGAGTGGTGGATACGTCAATTACTTCAATCTTGCTGGGCGTTCCTATAAGGTCATCGCGCAGATGGATCGTGGTGCACGCCTGAATCCGCAACAGATCCTCGATTACGCCGTGCGCAGCAAAGATGGAGTGATGGTGCCGTTGTCGAGTTTCGTGCATCTGCGCGAAGAAGTGATTCCGGAAAGTTTGAATCACTTTCAGCAAATGAATTCGGCGACCATCTCCGGTCTCGCTTTCCCGGGTGTCAGTATGGGCGATGCTTTGCAGCAACTGCGTACCCTCGCGCAATCCCTGCCGCAGGGTTACAGCATCGACTATGGCGGGCAGTCACGCCAGTTCACCCAGGAAAGCAGTGCTTTGGTACTGACTTTCATCTTCGCCCTGATCATCATTTTTCTGGCGCTGTCGGCGCAGTTTGAAAGTTTTCGCGATCCGCTCATCGTCATGGTCAGCGTGCCGTTGTCGATCTGTGGTGCGATGATCTTCATCTTCTTCGGCTGGCACGGCGCGAGTTTGAATATCTATTCCGAGGTCGGACTGGTGACCTTGATCGGCCTGATCAGCAAACACGGCATTCTCATCGTTGAGTTTGCCAATCAGCTGCAGAAGTCGGGACTCGACAAACGTAGCGCTGTGGCGCAGGCCGCAGGTGTGCGTCTGCGCCCCATCCTGATGACCTCGGCGGCGATGGTGGTCGGGGTTACGCCCCCGATCATCGCCAGCGGTGCCGGTGCTGTCGGTCGCTATAACATGGGCGTGGTCATCGCCAGTGGTATCGCCATCGGCACCTTCTTTACGCTGTTTGTCGTACCGGCGGTCTATCTCATGCTGGCGGCTGAGCATCAGTCGCAGGCTGACGCTGAGCGTGAGCGTGAGCTCGAGGCATTGTCGTGATCAAGCCTGTAGCACCGAGTGGCAGCTTTTGCTGCCACTCGGCAGGGCGTGATGGGTGATGGCGGTGCATGAGATGAATGTTTTGTTGCTAATGAAAAAGAATGCAAGGAATGCATGGATGCAACGGACGAGTGCGGGCTGATGTAAAACATGGAGAGTTGTCAGTCATTTGTTTTTGTCATAACATGAACGCGTTTGCGATATATAACGATGCTGAAAATCGCACGCCTCAACTTTCTGGAGATGATTCATGTTCAATCTGACGCAAATGACCATCGGCGAACTGCAAGATCTCGCTGATAAAGTGCAAAAAGAACTGACCCTTCGTCGTGATGGTGAAGTGCGCAAAATTAAGGAAGAGATACTCAAATCGGCGAAAGAAGCCGGACTCAAGGTCTATTTCGAGGAAGGTACGCCGCGTAAGTCGCGCAAGGCCAGTGCTGGCGGTCAGACCTATCGCAATCCGGCCAATGCCGAACAGACCTGGGCTGGGCGCGGCAAGCGTCCGCGTTGGCTGACGGAAATGCTCGATCAGGGTCGTCAATTGTCTGAGTTCATCGCTCCCTGATGCGGATTCTGGCATCGCTGGCGCGAGCCGCGATGCCAGTGTGCTAGGCTGAAAGCATCGTGCTGCGCAGGATTTTACAGGATGTCATCGATCGCTCTGGCGGATGAAAGAGATGCGTGGGTGCGTTGCGATCTCCAGGTCGTGGCCTTGGGGCGCGGTGCCGTCGTCGAAACCCTGAACTGGGAGCATCTGCAGTCCGTCAGCATTGAGGCGCAGGTGCAAGGTGACGAGCGCAGCTTGTGCTGGCGTTTGCAGGGCCTCGGGGTGAGGCGTTGCCTGATTCCCTTTGGCCTGCCCGGCGAGGTCGATCTTCTGCAGCATCTGCAGCGTCTCGAGGGTTTCGATGTGCTGGCGGTCGCCGATGCCCTCTGCGGTAGCGCCGCAGGCCGCTTCATCTGCTGGCGGCGCGAGCGCACGGCCTGAGCCATGCGCCCAGTGTGTCTACCTCAATAGCGCAGGCGCAGCGAGGTTTCATATAAAGTATCATTGTGGCGAATGACCGGATTGGCTACCCAGCTGTCGTATTCATGGCGCAGGCCGACTTGCAAAGACAGCATGGGGCTGAGCGTGACGCCGACTTCAGCGACATCCTCGATCAGATAATTGCTCCAGTCCGAGGTGCGCGGCTGGTATTGCAGGCTGAGCAGCAGGGTCGCTTGCGGGGTCAGGCGGCGCAGATACGAGATATAGCTGTTGGCACGCCAGTAGTCGTTGTCGATGCCCGATTGCGCCTGCCATTCGTGCAAGGCGCCGAGTCCCATGTAAAGCGAGCGGAAATTGCTGATTTGATCGAGGGTAAAACGCATGCCGCCGCCGAGCTGCGTGCGGTTGGCCAGTTGTCTTTGATCGTCCTGCAGGTGGTCGATGTAGGCCTCCGCCGCCAGACCATGCTGATATTCGTCGATGAAGCCACCGTGTATCCAGCCAGTGTTAGCCGCTTGCGCGCCGTTGGCGCTGACTTTGGTGTAATCGCCGGTGAGAAACATCAGGGTGCGGTCGGCGCGATAGTCGAGACGGCCACCACCGGTGAAGGCATCGTAGCTGCTATTGCCGCTACGGCCGCCATAAGCGGCTTCGACGTGGCCGCTATCGCCTTCGGCGGGCGGGGTCAGACTATCGCTCTCGATGCTTTCGATGGCCAGGGCCGACAGTGGCATACAGAGTGTCAATAAGGTTATGATGCGGCGCACGAAAGGACTCCCTGTGGTTGTGGGCACAATCTTCGGTCGCGATTATAAGATAGACCTCGAGATCTGCAATGCTTGAAAGTCGTTTGCCTGTGCCGCCAGCGTCGCCGCCGTCACTGCCACGCTGGCGACTGCTGTTCTGGGGTGTGCTGGTAGCCGCTGCCGTGTTGCTATGGCGGTGTCCCGCCACCTGGGTTCTGACGCCATGGCTGCAGCATCAGCACCTGCCGGTGCAGGTCACCGGTGGTACGCTTTGGTCGGGTAGTCTGAGCGGGCAGTGGGGCGAGCAAACGATACCCGTCGTCTGGGACTGTCATCCTGATCTGTTGCTGCGCCTCGACTGCCATGTGGCGTTCAAGCTCGGCGAGCAGATCTCGCGTCTGCACTTTACCGCCGGCTGGGCCTCATGGCGTCTACAACAGCTGCAGGCCTGGGTGCCGGCAGCGATCCTCATGCAACAGATCGCTGGGCTGCAGCTGGCGGCGCCAGTGCACGTCGTGCAAATGAGCGGAACCGGCGACTATCATGAACCAGCGCACTGGCATCTGCAGGGGCGTATCGAGTATGAAGGCGGCGCGACGGCAGTGCGCCTGCAGGATCAGGCCTATCGCATCCAGCTGCCGGCGGTGGTCTTGCAGCCGACGGCGCAGGCACAGGGCCTGCTCTGGACCTTGCGCACGGCAGGCGGTGCCCTGCTGGCGCGTTTCACCTGCCTGAGCGGTGGACGCTACCAGATCGAACTGGCGCAACGCCTGCTCGCTTTGTCGCCGTTGTACCAGGGGCACGCCTGGACGCCGGATCGTATCGATGTGCGCCTGCAGGAGCATGACTGATGGCGACTGGAACGGAACGGCCTGCTGGGCAGGGCTGGATGCTGTCGCTGGCCATGCTGGCGGTGGCGGTGATCGCTTTCACCATCGTCGATATCGCCTTGCGGCTCAGTAGTGTCAACGCGCGTCAGCCCTTGCAGTCGTTCACGCCGGCGGCGCTGGCGGTGCCGGATGATGCGCTCGAACGCTGGCATCTGATGGGGCATGGGCAAGTGCAGCCACAGGCGGCTTCTGGCGGCGAAACGCGTCTGCCTCTGCATCTGCAGGGGTTGTTCAGTGTTGCCAGTGGCCAGCATGCTGCGGCACTTCTTCTTTTGGCCGGGCAGGGCAAGCCACAATGGGTGCGCGTCGGTGATGACATCGGTAGTGGCGCCACCCTGGCCGCTGTGCATGCAGATTACATCGTGCTGCGCCGCGGTGACGGGCAGCTCGAGACCCTGCATCTGCACCCGTCCACGCATTTGCTGACACCAGAGACAGCCGAGGCGGGGCACGCATCAACAACAGTACAGACAGAAGCAGCGCCTTAGAATGTGCAGACGAAAGTGGAGTGGTGTGCAGTGATGCGGCAAGAGCGTGGTGACAGCATGATGCGGCGATGGCGCCTGCGACGGGGCTTCCTGGCTCTGGCTCTGGGTTTGTGGACCTGGTCAGCGACGG
>JAKBFV010000010.1 GCA_021833365.1 Pseudomonadota bacterium
AGCCTGTGGAGAGGAAGGCGCTGGCGTGTGCCGCAAGGCGCGCGCGAAACCGTCCTCATCGAAGCAGGAAGTCAGCGGCAGATTTGCTCGGACATGAGCAGGTTTGCGTAGGTCTGGCGGAACGGTGAAAGGATGCGCTCGTTGCCCTTGGCGCGAATTTCTACCTTGTGAGTACCATCGGGTAGACGCACATCCAACGGCAGACGTACGGCCTGGGTGCGGTTATTGACGAAGACGGTTCCGATTGACCCGTTGCGCGACAAGCCCCGCCGTTCAGGGCGGGGAAGGATAGCGCGGGCGGCGTAGCCGCCCCTGCCTTGGTCTTTCAGTGCGGCATCTGCTGTTGTTCGATATACTGGCGCACAATACTGATGGGGGCGCCGCCGCATGAGGCGGCGAAGTAGCTGGGCGACCACAGCCTGCCTTTCCAGTAGCGCCGCCGGATGTCCGGGCGCTGCTTGCGCAGCATCCGGCTGGAAACGCCCTTGCGGCTATTCACCAGCGAGGAGATCGAGACTTTGGGCGGATACTCCACCAGCAGATGCACATGGTCATCCTCGACCAGGGCTGGTTCGAGTTCCGCCGCCAGTTGGACTACAAACTGGCGTGGAGCGGCGGCTGGCTCATCGCCGTACCGCCGCAGAACACGAGCCAGACCTGTCCAGTCTGCGGTTGCGTGAGCGTCGGCAACCGGACGACACAGGCGAAGTTCGCTTGCGTCGATTGCGGCTTCGAGGACAACGCCGATGTCGTCGGCGCGATCAACATTCTGGCGCGGGGACACCGCGTTGCAGCCTGTGGAGAGGTGGTGCAGTCAGGCTCCTCTAACCCACCGAAGCGACTATGTGCGGAGTCATCCATGCGTAGCACCGTAGGAATCTCCGGCCTTCAGGCCGGGGAGGATGTCAACTAGATCGACTAGGCCATGATAAGCAAGCTTGCTATCATGGCTGCGCACGAGAAGAGTACCATCATGGTGAAATGGCGTTTAGGGTGTATCGCGGCGTTGTTTATCGGCCTCAGCGGCTGTGTCACGCGGCCTTCGCCGCCCGTCGCTGCACTGGCGCCGGTGGCCTTGCCGCCGCGACCCATGCCGGCGACGACCTTGCTCGACTTATTACAGGCCGAGCAACTGATCGACGCCCACCAGGCCGCCGCCGCCCTGCCTATCTACGAGCGGCAAGCGATGCAGACGCGCGATCCGCATATTCTCGAACGTGCCACCAGCCTCGCCATCGTCACCCATCACGACCGCCGCACGCAGACCCTGGCGCAGCTCTGGCTGCAAGTCGACCCCAGCAGCCTGAAAGCGGAAAGCGCCCTCGCCGGCGCTCTGTGGCGGCAAGGCCACTATGAAGCGGCGGGGCATGACCTGCAGGACATCCTGCAAAGAGCGCCGAATACCAGCTTTGAAGACCTCGTGTTATCACAGCCCGGCCAGGACGATCAGGATCGTCAGCGCCTGCTGGCGACCCTCAACCACTTGGTCGAGGCCCTGCCGGACAATCCCCAGGCCCTCTATGCACGCGCTTTCTGGTACGCCCATCGCGGCGACCTGCAACGTGCCCAGGCTGACTGTGAGCGCATCATGGGAGAAGATCCGGGCTTTCTTGCCGCCTATCTGCTCGATGCTCGTCTTCTCGAAATGCAGGGACATCTCGCCGCCGCCGTCAGCACGCTGCAGAGCGCCGTCAAGGAACACCCTGACGCTTATGTCGCACGTCAGTCCATCGCCGCCTTGCAGCTGCGTCTCGGTCATCCGCTCGCCGCTGAACAGGACTACCTGCAGCTGGCCGAGGATGTGCCTGCCGACGGCGACTTCTGGCTGGCGCACGCCCTGCTCGCGTTTCAAAATCATCACGACGCGAGCGCGCGTGCCTCCCTCGAACGCCTGTTGAGCTTGGGCGAACACCTCAATGACGCCCACTTCTATCTCGGCCAGCTCGATACCCATGACCACCATGATGCCGCCGCCCTGCAACACTTCGAGGCGGTCGGCATCGGCCCCGACTATGTCGCGGCGCAACAGAGCGCCACCGATCTACGCGTCAAAATGGGACAAAGCGCGC
Organism: Pseudomonadota bacterium; assembly: GCA_021833365.1. Classification (GTDB taxonomy): domain Bacteria; phylum Pseudomonadota; class Gammaproteobacteria; order Pseudomonadales; family Moraxellaceae; genus JAJZHK01. Next base: position 2,070 of record JAKBFV010000010.1, read on the forward strand.
AAGCGCTGCAACATCTGCAGGAAGCCGCCACTGCCCACCCCGAGTTCGCCTCGGACGCCGCCGTGATGAGCAGTGACATCCTCAGCACCGAAGGACACTACGCCGAAGCGGCGCATCTCCTCGATCTGCGTCTGCACGACGATCCGCACAATCCCGACCTGCTCTACAGCCGTGGCATGCTGGCGGTCGAGCTCGATGATCTCCCCCTGTTCGAGCGCGACATACGCGCGGTGCTGGCGCAGAACCCGGATAACCCCATCGCCCTCAACGCACTCGGCTACACCCTCGCCGAAAAGACCAACCGCCTCGACGAGGCACGCGGCTATATCGAGCACGCCCTGCGCCTGACCCCCGATGATGCCGCCATCATCGACTCCCTCGGCTGGGTGGAGTTCCGCCAGGGGCATCTGCAGCAGGCCATCGCGCAGATCCAGAAAGCCTGGGATATGAGCCACGATGACGAGATCGGCGCCCATCTCGGTGAACTTCTTTGGCGCCAGGGCAATGTGAGCGCCGCACGCGCCATCTGGCAGCAATCCCTGCGCAGCGCCCCCGGCAGCCGTTTCGTCCTCGAAACCGAGAAACGCCTGGGGGCCCTGTGAAACGCTACGCCGATGCCATGCTCAGCTTGAGCATGCTGCTCCTCAGCGCCTGCGCCACGCCGCCACCACGCCCGGCTTCAGCGCCACAGGACTGGCAGCCGCGCATGGCATGGTTGCAGGGCTGCGCGCACTGGCAACTGAGCGGCAAGATGGGCCTGCACCTGCAACACCAGGCAGGATCGCTCTATATCGACTGGCGCGACGATGGCCGGCACTGGGATCTGCAGGCGAGTGGGCCGCTCGGTGAAGGCGCCGTACACCTCTATGGCGATCCGCACCACGCCGTCCTCGACCGCGGCGCCGCCGGTCAGCAGCAGGCCGACTCGGCAGAAGACCTGCTCGCCCAGCAGATGCAGCTGCACGCCCCCATCTCCTCCTTGCGCCTATGGCTGCTCGGCCGTCCCGCCCATAGACCGGCACGCGTCCGCCTCGACGCCAGCGGACGTCTGCGCGAACTACAGGAGCAGGGCTACCGCGTCGAGTATCTGCAATTCAGTCAACAAGATGGCAGCGATCTCCCGAGCCGCATCCGCATCCATGGCCCGCAGCTCGATATGCTGCTGGTCATCCATCACTGGACGCTGCCAGCGAGTTGCCAGGCATGAGTTTTTCACTGCCGGCACCGGCCAAGATCAATCTCTTTTTGCATATTCTCGGACGCCGCAGCGACGGCTACCATGAGCTGCAGACCCTCTTCCAGTTCCTTGAGTACGGCGACACCCTCCATGTCAGCCTAGCCCGCGAGATCAGTTTCACCTGTGATCAGGAAGCCCTGGCCGGCCCTGACAATCTGGTCTGGCGCGCCGCCACCGCCCTGCGTCAAGCGACCGGGTACGCTGGCGGTGCGCACATCACGCTGCACAAGACCCTGCCCTGCGGTGGTGGTCTCGGCGGCGGTTCCTCGGATGCTGCCACCACCCTGCTCGCGCTCAATGAGCTTTGGCAGACGGGGTGTTCGCTCAGCGCGCTCGCCACCATCGGCCTCAGCCTCGGTGCCGACGTCCCCGTCTTCGTCGCCGGTCAAGCCGCCTGGGCTGAGGGCATCGGCGAGCGCCTGACGCCAGTGGCGGACCTGACAGAGCCGTGGATGCTGGTGCTGACGCCGCCGACATCCGTCGCCACTGCACTGATTTTCAACGACCCTGCATTGACACGCGACACGCCCGCCATTACATTATCGGCCTTCCTGGCCCAGGGGGGGCGCAACGACTGTGAGGACACCGTCTGTCGCCACTTCCCTGCGGTAAGATCAGCTCTGTCGTGGCTACGGCGATTTGGATCGGCTGCCATGACCGGTACAGGTGCCTGCGTCTTCCAGGCCTGTGCCGATGAGGCGACGGCGCGCCATCGCCTGCAAACGGCGCCTTGTGCCGGTTTCGTGGCGAAAGCGCGCACGCGCTCGCCGTTGCACGAAGCCCTGGAGCGGCTGCAGAGTGATCGACAGGTCAAGTTTAGGGGCGTCGCCAAGCGGTAAGGCAGCGGGTTTTGATCCCGCCATACGGTGGTTCGAATCCATCCGCCCCTGCCAGTTTTTTTGTCCCAGCAGGTAGCCGTAGCATGCCCAATCTCGTCGTTTGTACCGGCAATGCCAATCCCGAGCTCGCCGAGAAAGTCGTCAATCATCTGCACATCCCCCTGGCGTCGGCGCAGGTCGGCCGCTTCAGCGACGGCGAGATCCAGGTCGAGATCAATGACAATGTGCGCGGCAAGGACGTCTTCATCATTCAGTCGACCTGCAATCCGACCAATGACAATCTGATGGAACTGGTGGTCATGGCCGATGCCCTGCGTCGCGCTTCCGCCGGTCGCATCACCGCTGTCGTGCCCTACTTCGGCTATGCCCGTCAGGATAGGCGCGTGCGTTCGGCGCGCGTCCCGATCACCGCCAAGATCGTCGCCGACATGATCACCACCGTCGGCGTCGACCGCTTGCTCACCGTCGACCTGCATGCCGATCAGATCCAGGGCTTTTTCGATATCCCGGTCGACAACGTCTATGGTTCACCGGTGCTGCTCGCCGACATCGAACGCCAGCGCAGCGATAACCTCATGGTCGTCTCGCCCGACGTCGGTGGTGTGGTGCGCGCCCGTGCCGTCGCCAAACAGCTCGATGATGCCGATCTCGCCATCATCGACAAACGCCGCCCGAAAGCCAATGACGCCCAGGTCATGCACATCATCGGCGACGTCGCCGGTCGTGACTGCGTCATCGTCGATGACATCGTCGACACCGCCGGCACCCTGTGCAAGGCCGCCAATGCACTCAAGGAACAAGGTGCACGCAAGGTTCTCGCCTACTGCACGCATCCGGTGCTGTCCGGCTCGGCCATCGCCAACATCGAGGCCTCGCAGCTCGATGAGCTGGTCGTCACCGACACCATTCCCTTGTCGGCACAGGCCATGGCCTGCCCGCGCATCCGGCAGCTGACGATCTCGGCTCTGCTGGCGGAAACGGTACGACGCATCAACAATGAAGAATCGATCAGTGCCATGTTTGAGCGCTTCTAGCGCTGGCACTGCCTGAATACGGCTACGGCCGTGTGGTGGAGGACTGGTCGCAAGTCCTCCTTTTACTTTGCAGAGGAGTTGTTTCATGTCGCAAATCGCCAACCTCACCGCCAAGCTGCGGACGCATGAAGGGAAAGGTGCGAGCCGCCGCCTTCGTCGCCTGGAGTCGCGGGTACCCGCCATCGTCTACGGTGGCACACAGGCACCGGTGTCCATCTCGCTCGAGCTCAAGACTCTGGTCAAGGCGCTCGAAAACGAAGCCGTCTTTTCGCAGGTGCTGAACCTCGATATCGAAGGCAAGATCGAGCCGACCATCATCAAGGCCCTGCAGCGTCATCCGACCAAGAATACGCCGACGCACGTCGATTTCATGCGCATCGATGCGCTCGCCAAGATGGTCATGCGCGTCCCCCTGCACTTCACCAACCAGGACAACTGCGTCGGTGTCAAGACCAACGGTGGCGCCATCACCCACTACTGCTCGGATGTCGAAATCGCCTGCTTGCCAGCACAGCTGCCTGAGTTCATCGAAGTCGATATGACACACGTCGATGTCGGTACCACCTTGCATCTGTCCGACCTCAAGCTGCCGGAAGGTGTCGAGATCCCGGCACTCGCTCTCGGTCACGACCACGATCAGCCGGTCGCCAACGTGCACAAGGTCAGCGTCGGCGAATAATCGCTCGAGGACAGCAGCATGACGGGAATACGCCTGATCGTCGGCCTCGGCAACCCCGGCCCCGAATATGCGCAGACCCGTCACAATGCTGGTGCTTGGCTGGTCGCCGACTGGGCGCGTCGCCTCGGCGTCGAACTGCGTCAGGAAGCGCGCTTTCACGGTGAGATCGCGCGTTATCAAAGCGGCGCACACGATGTGCGCCTGCTCCTGCCGACGACCTTCATGAATCGTTCCGGCCAGTCCGTCCTCGCCGTCGCCACTTTTTTTAAGGTTTTGCCGCAAGAGATCCTCGTCGCCCATGATGAGCTCGACCTGCCACCGGGCGTCGCCCGTCTCAAGGTCGGCGGTGGCCACGGCGGCCACAATGGCTTGCGCGACATCATCGCCACACTTTCGCAGCAACAGGGTTTTGCGCGTCTGCGCATCGGCATCGGCCACCCCGGCCAGGCCAGCCAGGTCAGCAACTTTGTCCTGCAACGCCCGCCGCACAGCGAGATGCAGCGCATCGAACAGGCCATCGATAGCACCCTCGCCTTACGTGAACGCCTGCTGACAGGCGATTTTGCTGGCGTCATGAATCAACTCAACGGTCTCAAAACCACTCCATAGGACGCATCTCATGGGCTTCAACTGCGGTATCGTCGGTCTTCCCAACGTCGGCAAATCGACCCTGTTCAATGCCTTGACCAAGGCCGGTATCGCGGCAGAGAATTTTCCCTTCTGCACCATCGAGCCGAATACCGGCGTCGTTCCCATGCCCGATCCGCGCCTCGACGCCCTCGCTCTCATCGTCAAGCCTGAACGCGTCGTCCCCACCAGCATGGAGTTCGTCGACATCGCCGGTCTCGTCGCCGGTGCCTCGAAGGGTGAAGGGCTGGGCAACCAGTTTCTCGCTAACATCCGCGAGACCGACGCCATCGCTCACGTCGTGCGCTGCTTCGAAGATGACAACGTCATCCACGTCGCGCAGCAGATCCATCCGCTCAACGACATGGACACCATCAACCTCGAACTCGCCCTCGCCGATCTCGACACTTGCAGCAAGGCGCTCAATCGCGTCAGCAAACAGGCCAAGGGAGGGGACAAGGAAGCGATGGCGCTGAAAGGCGTGCTCGAACGCATCCTGCCCGCCCTCGAGGAAGGCCAGCGCGTGCGCACGCTCGGTCTGTCGGACAGCGATCTGCAGACCCTCCGCCCGCTCTGTCTGATCACCACCAAACCCGTGATGTACATCGCCAACGTCGCTGAGAATGGCTTCGACAACAACCCGCATCTCGACGCCGTGCGCCGCTACGCGCAGCAGGAAAATGCTGTCGTGGTGCCGGTCTGCAACAAGATCGAAGCAGAAATCGCCGAACTCGAGGACGATGAGAAGAGCGAATTTCTGAGCAGCATGGGGATGGCAGAACCCGGCCTGAATCGGGTGATCCGCGCCGGCTATGAACTGCTCGGCCTGCACACCTACTTCACCGCCGGCGTCAAGGAAGTACGCGCCTGGACGGTGGCGATCGGCGCCACCGCCCCCAAGGCCGCTGCGGTCATCCATACCGACTTCGAGAAAGGCTTCATCCGTGCCGAGGTCATCGCCTACGCCGACTTCATCCGTTATCAGAGCGAACAAGGTGCCAAGGATGCCGGCAAATGGCGTCTTGAAGGCAAGGACTACATCGTTCAGGATGGCGACGTCATGCACTTCCGTTTCAACGTCTGACTTGTTTTTCAAGACAACTTTGGACTTCCTTGGACGAATCTCGGAACTAAAAGTAAAATAAAACAACAAGTTGTATTGGCCTCGATGGTCTGGCGAGGCCCAGGATGGGCCTGAGTGTTCCAGAAAAACGGGGGTAGTCTGAGGGGTATTTTCAGCTAGAGTGGGGGTATGAAACACTCTGCCGGAGATGCTCGTGCCCAAGGACCTCCTCACTGACGCCAAGATCAGAACAGCAAAGCCCGCTGATGCCGCCTACAAGCTAGGCGACGGAGGTGGGCTTTCCCTATTGGTCAATGAAACGGGCTCAAGGCTTTGGCGCCTGAAATTCCGCCTTGGTGGAAAGGAAGGGCTGTTCTCCATCGGTGCCTATCCGGCTGTCGGGCTAGCCGACGCCAGAGCGGCGCAAGATGCCGCCAAAGAGCTGATCAGGTGCGGCAATTGGGGCAGAACGTTGGCTGGGGCGTGGGCGACGACTTCGACCATTTCTGGTCGGAGGCCGGTTTAGCGGGTGAGGAATAACTATGAGCAAACTCCCGATCAATCTCAATGATCTGCTGCGCCAGCGTACGGTCGAGGGCGAGCGCATCGAGTACAAGGCAGGGTGGAATCCAGATGCGATCATCCGTACCGTGTGCGCATTCGCCAACGACTTCGAAAACCTCGGCAGCGGTTATGTGGTGATCGGGCAGGATTGTGATGCCAATGGCCAACCTGTGTTTCCACCCGTGGGGTTGGCGGACAGCCAACTGGACAAAATTCAGCAGGAATTGTTGGCCGCCTGCCAGTTGATCCAGCCGCCGTACTTTCCGGTGTTGAGCATTGAGGAAGTAGAGGGTCGCAAGCTGATCGTGTTGTGGGCACCTGGGGGGCAGAACCGGCCTTACAAAGCGCCGGAAGCCGTCACGGCCAACAAGAAGACGTGGCGCTATTACATCCGGCGCTATAGCAGCACGGTCGAGGCCAAGGGCGAGACTGAGCAGGAGTTACTGAGCCTGGCGGCCAAGGTGCCGTTCGATGATCGATACAACCAGTCGGCACGGATGAATGACCTGTCCAAGCCGTTGATGCAGGCCTTTTTGCAGGAGGTTGGCAGCACGCTGGCTGACGATGCGCCCGGCATGTCGGTCGAGGCTCTGGCGCGGCAGATGAACGTAGCTGGCGGCACCACAGAATCTCCGTGGCCCAAGAACGTGGGCCTATTGTTTTTCAATGAAACTTCAGAACGATTTTTCCCAAGCGTGCAGATCGATGTAGTCTGGTTTCCCGAGGGCGCGGGCGGGGACCGCTTCGAGGAAAAAATCTTCAACGGGCCGCTGGCACGGATGACGCGTGAGGCCTTGAGCTACATCCAACGCAACTACCTGCGCGAGACGATCATCAAACACCCGGACCGCGCAGAGGCCACGCGGGTCTGGAATTTCCCCTACGCCGCCATCGAGGAAGCCTTGGTCAACGCGGTCTATCACCGCTCCTATGAAGAGCGCGAACCCATAGAAGTGCGCATCAGCAATGAAGAACTGGCCATCTTGAGCTTCCCCGGCCCGGATCGATCGATTCGGCTGGAAGATTTTCAGGCGGGGCGTGCGGTCAGCCGCCGCTACCGTAATCGGCGGATCGGAGAGTTCCTGAAAGAACTGCAGATGACCGAAGGGCGCTCCACTGGCATCCCGAAAATTTTGAAGGAAATGGCAGCCAATGGCTCGCCCGCGCCATTATTCGAGACGGACGATGACCGCCTCTCGTTCGTGATCCGCCTGCCGCGTCATCCTTTGTCTCTGGCCCCGACCGTTGGTGGGGGGGAAGTCACAGGGGAAGTCACAGGGGAAGTCGAGCGCCTATTGCGCTCCGTGGATGGCGAGATGTCTCGGCAGCAAATCCAGGCCGCGCTTGGTCTGAAGGGCGAAGAGCACTTCCGGACGGCGTACCTCAAACCGGCACTAGTCGCAAAGGTGATTGAGATGACCCTGCCTGATGCGCCCCGAAGCAGTAAGCAGCGTTACCGCCTGACGGCCCTCGGGCAACGCTGGCTGGATACACATTCCGGAGGCAATGAACCATGACTGTTGAGTCACTTCCCAACCTCACCCGCCTCCCCCGGTGTCAGGATAGTTGTCGCCCGCCGCGCGTCGGGTCAACAGCTAGGCGTAGTACAGGCTATGATAAGGCGTCAGCGTCTGTTGCATCAGGTATGCCCCCCGCCTTGACTTGCGACCATTTCGCCCCGCGTCCCTTTCCTGTTGGGGCGATCACCCCCTCGGCTTTCATGGCGCGCAGGATTACGCGTACCATGTCGCGGCTGATGCCGGGGCAGGCATCCTCGATCTCCGAGATGGAGAAGGGCAATTGGCGTTTGAGAATTTCAGAGCGAACGCGGTCGCCCTTGGCGCCACGGCCGCGCTCGATGGTGCCCACGCGCTCTTCAAATTCCTTGTAGGCACGCAGCAGCGCACCCCAGAAGTAGTCGAGCCACGGGGCGATGTCGTGTGCGGCCTCGTGCCAGTCCTGGGAACTGGCTTCCAGCGTTTCGTAGTAGCTTTCCTTCGATTCTTCGAAGATGCGCTCCAGGCTGATGAAGCGGCCCACTGCATAGTCGAAGTGATAGAGCAGCTGCAGGGTGAGCAGGCGTGCCATGCGGCCGTTGCCATCCGGGAAGGGGTGGATGCACAGGAAGTCGAGGATGGCCAGCGGCACCAGCACCAAGGGGTCTGCCAAGTGCTGATCCAAGGCCAAGCGGTAGCGCGCGATCAGGTCCGCCATCGCAATGGGGGTGAGGTGCGCCGCGACTGGTCGAAAACGGATGCGCGAGCTGCCATCGGGGTGACGCTCGACGATGTCATTGTTGCTGGCCTTCCAGTGCCCGCCTGGTTGCGGCATGTAGCGGTACAGCATGCTGTGCAGCTGCAGGACCGTGCCCTCGGAAAACGGCATTTGCTCGCCGCTCTCATGGATCAGACTGAGGGCATCGCGATAGCCTGCCACCTCTTGTTCGGAACGGCTTTGCGGCGTGGCATTCTTGAGCACCAATGACTTGAGCCGGTGCGCGGCGACGACCACGCCTTCCAGGCGGTTCGACGACTCGGTGGACTCGACCACTGCCACTTGCCGCAGGTCGCTCAAGACCTCCGGCGACTGCGCCACGAAGAGCTGCTGCTTGCCCCTGTACTCACCTAGGGCGCGCAACGTCGCCAGTTGCTGCGCGTCGAAGCGCAGCTTGGCGAGGTAGTCTGGCAAGAGTGATTGCATGCAGCAGCATCCGGGTACAAAAGAATGGGGTAATGCTACAGCATATGAGGGCATTCTCGATATTCATTACCCCAATAAAACTGCAATTACCCCATATCCGCTGCATGCTTTGAGTTGATGTGAGTCTGTGCTGTGACTGCCGGATGTAAGTTGACACGATCCTGTTGACACGATCCTGTTGACACGATCCTGTTGACACAGGAGGGTGCGGATAATTTCTTGGACTTGTTGACGTCGTTAACCCCAAGTGCTCACGGTACTCGATGGGACTGCGATAGCCAAGAGAGCTCTTGATCCGCTTCTCGTTGTACCACCGCATGATCGCTCGCGGCAGCTATCGCAGCCATCTGCTTTCAAGAATAAATAAAGTACACTATAATGGCACTTATGTAATTTTTTGGCGTTAAGGGTCATAAAAGTGACTTTTAATCTCTCGACTTCCGCTGAAATCCTGCACGCGCTGGGTGTTCGTCTGCGCGAGCAGCGGCTTGCCCAATCGCTGACGCAGCGTGAACTGGCGCAAATGGCCGGACTGTCGCTGGGGGCATTGCGCAAACTCGAAAGCGACGGCCAGTGCTCCCTAGAAACGCTGGTCCGCGTCGCGCAGGCACTGGGCTTGCTGGAGGCGCTGGACGATCTCTTCGTGCTCAAACGGCAATCCATCGCCCAGATGGAGCAGGTGGATCTGGTGAGCCGCCGCCAGCGTGCGCCACGTAAGAGAACATCATGAAGCTGCTGACCGTACATTATTGCGGTTGGGGAGAAGACTGGCCGTTGGGACGGTTGGCCGATGACGGTCAATCCCTGCTCTTCGAATATTCTCCCGAAGCCCTGTCTCAGGGCCTGGAACTGTCGCCCTTGCACCTCAAGCTGCGTGCAGATGCCTACGGCAGTTTTCCGACCCATTTGCATCGCCTTCCGGGCCTGATCGCCGACAGTCTGCCGGATGGCTGGGGTTTGCTGCTGATGGATCGCCTATTCCGTCAACACGGCTTGCGCCATCCCGGACCCCTGGACCGGCTGGCCTTCATTGGTGAGCGCGCGATGGGCGCGTTACGCTTCGTTCCGGCAAGCGACGCCGGCATCCGGGAGCCCGACTGGTCCTTGCTGGCGCTGGCCAAACAAAGCCGTCTCGCGCTCGCCGGCGCGGCGGAGGCAGCCCTGCGCGAGCTCGCGCTCACCGGCAGCTCACCGCAAGGGGCTCGACCCAAGGCCTTGGTGCAGTATGACGCAACGACCGGGCAGGTCAGCACCCGTCCAGATGCGCCCGGCAGTCCTTGGCTGGTCAAGTTCCCGGCGCAGAACGAACACAAGGAGGTCTGCGTCATCGAGCAGCTCTATGCCGAGTTGGCTCGTGATTGCGGACTGGATATGCCCGAAAGTCGCTGGTTCGACCTTGGCCATGAACTGGCCGCCTTCGGCGTCGTGCGCTTCGACCGGGAGGGTGGGCAACGCGTCCCGGTGCACAGTCTGGCTGGATTGTTGCAGGTGGATTTTCGCCTGCCCGGTGCCACCGACTACACCGCCTTCCTGCGGGCTACCCGCTTCCTGACGCGCGACGAGCGCGAAGTCGAGAAAGCCTACGCGCGAGCAGTCTTCAATGTGCTCTTCCACAACCGTGACGACCATCCCAAGAACTTCGCGTGGCGTCTCGGGCCTGACCGGCGCTGGCGTCTGGCACCGGCATTCGACCTGACCTTCAGCGAAGGCCCGATGGGCCAGCATCACCTGGACGTTTGCGGCGAAGGTGCCGTCATCGAACGCCGGCATCTATTGCGTCTGGCGGAGGAAGGTGGCGTCGCAACGAAACGGGCGGAGGAGGTCATCGACCGGATGTTGCTGCAGGCAAGCTCATTAGGTGAGCGATTTGAGCGTGCTCCGATTAGGCAGATGCTGGTGCAGCAGATAAAATCCACCATTGATGCCTGCCGCTGGCGCCTGGAAAGCTGAATCCGAGATCGTGTCCCAGGAAGTGGTGTAACAGAAGTTCATCCAGGAAGGTCGGGGCTATGTGACCTGGAATGAGCTGAACCTTGACCTATCCAAGCTGCAGCAGCGCGGCGAGTTGACCGCTGAAATGACCCAGCGCCACCTGGAGGCCAAGCCCAAGGCTGTACTGAACTGGGTCAGTCAGGTCTGGCCCTTCGCCCACGAGATGCAGTGCAGAAAGGCCGAAGGCGCCAGAGAAAACAGGATGAGAAAGCCACTCGTGCGTGGGATCAGCCAATAAAGCGACCACCACCATCAATATGCAAGACTTCGGCATTCATATAGCCGTTGCTCAACAGCAAGATCATTGCCTCCGCGACTTCCTCCGGATACCCGGCGCGACCACCCGGCAATGTATCGCTTGCCTGCTTGAATATCGCGGCGCGACCCTCAGCACCGAATGAATCAAACAGTGGCGTCTCGATGAGGCCGGGCGCGATGACATTGACACGAATCGGCTTGAGTTCGAGAGCGAGAGCGCGCGCGAGCGCCTCCACTCCGCGGACGGCTGCCGCAACGACCGCTGTGCCGTTACCGGATGGACGGTCCGAATACTGGCCACCCGTCAATACGATCGAACCCGTGCGAGGTATCAGTGGCAGCGCCGCCTTGATGGCATAGAGTGGGCCCGCGATACGTTCATCGATCGCCACCAGCAGCTGATCTGGATCCGTATCGATCAATCGACCGGCCTGCAGGCCACCGGCAGTGATCACGAGATGATCGACCCGCGTCATAGCATCGAATACGGCTTCAACGCTTTTTCTGTCTGCGATGTCGGCGACCGCTATCTGTGCGCCGCCGATTTCACCAGCAGCAGCTGCCAGCTTCGCTGGCCTGCGCCCTACGATCGTGACGATCGCCCCCCTCGTTTTTACGGCCATGGCGGTGGCAAGACCAATGCCTGTGCTTCCGCCAAATACGACGACATGGGCGCCGTCCAGAGATGTTCGCGCTACGGTAGTCATGATAATTTTTCCTGAGTAAATGGGGCCAGACGAACGTTATGCCATTCCAGATAACGCCGGAATGCGCGATAATTGAATATAGGTCATGCCTCAGGAGAATGACTTGGACTCACTTCAGGCGATGCGTTTGTTCACGCGGGTTGTCGAGTTAGGCAGCTTTTCGGCCGTAGCCCGCGAGGAAAATACCGGCCAGCCCACGATCAGCAAGGTCATCTCTGCGCTGGAGCATCACCTCGGGGTTCGGTTGCTCGAAAGAACAACGACCAGCTTGACGCTGACCGGCGAGGGTCAGCGCTTCTATGAACGTAGCAAGCGCGTCATCGAGGAGTATGCCGAGGCGGTAGCGGATGCACGAGGTCAGACGCTGCGCTTTGCCGGAACACTGCTGGTCAATGCGCCCGTCGGGCTGGGCGAACTGCGCCTCAATGCACTACTCCTCGAGTTTCTTTCGGACTACCCCGAGATCGAAATCGAGCTGATTCTGAATGACCGCATGATCGATCTGGTCGAAGAAGGTGTCGACATAGCCATACGACTGGGCGACAACCTTCCGCCTCACGTCGTTGCACGCCATATCGCGTCGTCACCGCGGGTTCTGGTGGCGACGCCCGAGTACATCAAGCGCACACGAAAAGTCCAAAGACCCGAAGACCTGACACAACACGAATACATTCGCTATGCCGGACTCGCCTCCGGAAGCAAGATGGAATTTTGCCATGCTGCTGAAAAAGTTGTCGTCACGACCACAGGTCGCTATCGAGTCAACAGTTCGCTGAGCTTGCGCGAGTGCTTTCTCAAAGGGACAGGATTGGGGACGGCTCCAGCATGGCTGGTGCAGGATCTGATCGACACCGGTGAGCTGATTCAGCTGCTCCCCCAATGGCAGATGGCCTCTCAGCCCGCCTATCTCGTGTACCCGTCGCGCCGATACCAACCCCTGAGGACGCGGGCCTTGCTGCAATTCATGGCCGGTAGAATCCCGAAATTGCCCGGGTTTCGTGACCCAGGGACTTAAGCAAAGCCTCTGGTGTCAGGATCCTGGCTGAGCCGACGGGCGGTCAGCGGCAGGGCTCTAGCGCGCCTGCCAGTCGTTTTCATGGCGGGCGAGCAGCCACGCCAGAGAAAACAGGATGAGAAAGCCACTCGTGAGTGGAATCAGCGTGTTGTCATAGAGCTGACCGATGAGGGTCGCCAGCAGCAAAGACAGGATGGAGGAGACCGCGCCGATGATGGCCGATGCCATGCCAGCGACGTGCCCCATGGGCTCCATGGCAATGGCGTTCAGATTGCCGAACATGACGCCAAAGGCGAAGAACAGGAGCACGGCATACATCATGAAGGCGCGCAATGTGGTGGCCGTGCCATTCAGCTGCAGGAGCAGAAATAACAGCGAGATCACCGCGACCATGGCCATGCAGGCGAGGGTGACGCGCCGCATGCCGAAGCGCGCGACGATACGTGAGTTGACGAAAGAAGCGGTGCTGGTAACGCCGGCGAGGATGGCGAAATACAGGCTGAAGCGGCCACCGCTGAGGCCGAACTGCTGCATGAAGATCTGCTGTGCGTTGCCCAGATAGGCGATCAAGGCGCCAAAGCAGAGCCCGGCACAGAGCAGATAGATCAAGGTGGTGCGATGGCCCAGCACTTCCCGGAAGCCCTGCGCAAAGGTCTGCCAGCGCAGCGGTAGGCGGTGCTCCGGCGCCAGGGTCTCATCGAGGCGCCAGGCGATCCACAACGATGTCAGCAGCGCATAGACGATGTAGACGAGAAAAATCGTGCGCCAGCCGGCCCAGGTGATGATGGTCTGACCGATGGCCGGCGCCAGGGCCGGCGCCACCATGAAGACCATCATGATGACGGACATGACTTTCGCCATCTGCGCTCCACTGAATTTGTCGCGCACCACGGCCAGCGCCGCGACATAGGGCCCGGACATGCCCAGGCCCTGAATCAGGCGCCCGACCAGAAAAACACTGAAATCAGTAGCGCGATAGCACAGCAGGCTGCCGATGAAGTACAAGGCGACGCCGGCGAACAGGATGCGCTTGCGTCCAAGCGCGTCCGAGAGTGGGCCAGCCAGCACCTGACCCAAGGTCATGCCGAGAAAGACGCTGGTGATGACCCACTGCACATGGTTGGCCTGGGTCAGCGCAAAAAAACGAGCGATCGGGCCGAGAGCGGGCAAGGTGGCGTCGATGGAAAAAGAGACGATCGACATCAACAAGGCCATCAGCAGCGAAAATTCGCGCCCTTGCAACTCCTGCACTTTTCATCCTCCAAGCCTGTGACCACGCTTCAGCACCGGCCTCGATCAGCGGTGGAAGTCGGTCATCATGATAAGCCTCGTGCTAGGCTGTGTCATCCGTACTCACACAGCCCCCTAAACTGGAGATCGCCGATGACACTTGCACCCGTGCTCGAACGCCTGGGGCTGCGTCACCCCATCATTCAAGCGCCGATGGCGGGAGTCGCCACCCCGGAGCTCGCCGCCGCCGTCAGCAATGCCGGTGGCCTCGGGTCCCTGGGTCTTGGTGCGAGTTCGCCAGCACAGGCGCAGCAGATGATCACGGCGACACGTGCGCTCACCGCCCAGGCCTTCAACGTCAATGTCTTCTGCCATCGTCCAGCGCGCCGTGATGACGCGCGCGAGGCCGCTTGGCTGGCGCATCTGGCGCCTCTTTTTAGCGCGATGGGTACAAAGGTGCCGGAGACGCTCAACGAGATCTACCGCAGTTTTCTCGTCGACGCCGCCATGTTCGAGGTCCTGCTCGACCTGCGCCCTGCCGTCATCAGTTTCCACTTCGGCCTGCCCAGCGCCCCCCAGATCGAGGCCCTGCACGCAGCGGGCATCGTCCTCATGGCGACGGCAACCCAGCCCGATGAGGCTCAGCGCCTAGCGGCGGCGGGCATCGATCTGCTCATCGCACAGGGCATGGAAGCGGGAGGGCATCGCGGCTTGTTCGACACCGATGCTGTCGATGCCGGACTCAGCACCAGCGTCCTCACCCGTCTGCTCGTGCACCAGACATCCCTTCCCATCATCGCCGCCGGTGGCATCATGGACGGTGCCGGCCTCAGCGCCGCACTGGCACTCGGCGCCGTCGCCGCTCAGCTCGGCACAGCCTTCATCCTCTGTCCCGAGTCAGCGGCAGACGCCGGCTACCGCGAAGCTCTGTTGAGTCCAAGGGCGGCCATGACACGCCTCACCGACGCCCTCTCCGGGCGGCCAGCACGCGCTATCGTCCAGGGCTTCATCAACGCAACAGCCAGCGGTCCGCGCCCTGCCGACTACCCCCTCGCCTACGACGCCGCCAAACAACTGCACCGTCTGGCGAGCCTGCGCGGTTCCCAGGAGTTCGCCGCGCACTGGGCCGGCCAGGGGGCGCCGCTGGCGCGCTCTATGCCTGCCGCCGACCTGGTCGCCACACTGGTCGCAGAATGGCAGGCAGCGGGGCGCTGCGACGGATAGGCTCACCGGTTCGGGCAGCGGATACGCAGCAAGAAAAAGCCCCGGACATGGCCGGGGCTCGGGCTTACAACGCAGCGGATCAGACCTCGCGGTCGACCAGCTCGACATAAGCCATGGGCGCATTGTCACCCGGACGGAAGCCGGCCTTGAGGATGCGCAGATAACCGCCCTGACGCTCCTTGTAACGCGGACCGAGCACGGTGAAGAGCTTGCCGACGACTTCCTTGCTGCGCGTACGCGCAAAGGCCAGGCGACGGTTGGCGACGCTATCGACCTTGGACAAGGTGATCAAGGGCTCGGCGACGCGACGCAGTTCCTTAGCCTTGGGCAAGGTCGTGCGGATGAGCTCGTGCTCGAACAGGCTGACCGCCATATTGCGGAACATCGCATGGCGATGGCTGCTGTTTCGACCCAGTTTCACACCACTATTACGATGACGCATGGCAACACCTCAAACCTGATTCAACTCAACGACTACGGAAATTCAGGCGGTCGTCATTACGAAGGCTGGCGGGCGGCCAGCTTTCCAGACGCATGCCCAGGGACAAGCCCTTGGAAGCGAGGACATCCTTGATTTCGGTCAGCGACTTCTTCCCCAGATTCGGGGTCTTCAGCAGCTCGACCTCGGTGCGCTGCACCAGGTCACCGATGTAGTAGATGTTCTCAGCTTTCAGACAATTGGCCGAACGCACGGTCAGCTCGAGATCATCGACAGGCTTGAGCAGCTGCGGGTCGACTTCTTCACGCTCAGCCACCGGTTCCGGCATATGATCGCGCTGCAGGTCGACGAAGACGGCGATCTGCTGCTGCAGGATGGTCGCGGCGCGACGAATGGCTTCCTCGGGATCGATGGTGCCATTGGTCTCGAGATCGATGACCAGCTTGTCGAGGTCGGTGCGCTGTTCGACGCGCGCGCTCTCGACGACGTAGGCGACGCGACGCACCGGGCTGAACGAAGCATCGAGCTGCAGACGACCGACAGGGCGGGTCTCAGACTCGGCGAAACGGCTGTCCGCCGTCTCAAAGCCACGACCACGAGCAATCTTCAGGCGCATACGCAGCTCGCCCTGCGGACCGATATGGGCGATGACGTGCTCGGGATTCATCAACTCGACGGCATGGTTGAGCTGAATGTCCGCTGCCGTGACCACCCCTGCACCCTTGCGATGCAGTTCCAGCTGAACTTCGTTCTGCTCATGCAGACGGAGGGCCAGACCCTTGAGGTTGAGCAGGATCTCGATGACGTCTTCCTGCACACCTTCGATGGCACTGTATTCGTGTTCAACACCGTCGATCTCGACTTCCACCACCGCCGCACCGGGCATGCTGGACAGGAGGATGCGACGCAAAGCGTTGCCCAGAGTGTGGCCAAAGCCACGCTCGAGGGGCTCCAGAGTCACCTTCGCATGACGCGGCGAGATGGCTTGCACTTGGATTGTGCGTGGAGTCAAAAATTCACTTGCACCGGACATAGGCACCTCGGGAATCTTACTTCGAGTAGAGTTCGACGATCAAACTCTCGTTGATTTCCTGGTACAGATCGCTGCGCTCGGGCACGGCCTTGAACTGTCCCACCATCTTGTCGGCGTCGACTTCGACCCAGGATGCAGTGCCGCGCTGTGCCGCCAGTTCCAGGGCATTCTTGATGCGCACCTGCTGACGCGCGCCATCATGAATGGCAACGACATCGCCCGGACGCACCTGCTGGCTCGGCACGCTGACGCGCTTGCCATTCAAGGTGATGTTGCGATGTGAGACGAGCTGACGTGCTTCAGCACGCGTCGCGCCGAAACCCATGCGGTAGACGACGTTGTCAAGGCGGCCTTCGAGCAGCTGCAACAGACGCTCACCGGTGGCACCCTGCTGACGGGCAGCTTCCTTGTAGTAGTTGACGAACTGACGTTCGAGAACACCGTAGATACGACGCACCTTCTGCTTTTCACGCAGCTGCAGGGCGAAGTCGGAAACGCGTCCCTTGCGCGACGGGCCGTGCTGGCCGGGAGCGGTTTCATGCTTGCACTTCTGTTCCAGCGACTTGACGCCGCTCTTCAGGAACAGATCCGTTCCTTCACGACGCGCCAGCTTGCACTTGGGTCCGATATAACGAGCCATCTATTCTACCTCTGTTCAGGCCGGGCGTCAGACGCGACGCTTCTTGGGGGGGCGGCAGCCGTTATGGGGGATCGGCGTGACATCGGTGATGCTGCTGATCTTGTAACCCACAGCGTTCAAGGCACGCACCGCAGACTCACGGCCGGGACCAGGCCCCTTGACCATGACGTCGAGATTCTTCAGTCCATACTCGAGTGCCGCCTTACCCGCCGTCTCAGCCGCCACCTGGGCTGCGAACGGGGTCGACTTGCGCGAGCCACGGAATCCCGAGCCACCCGAAGTCGCCCACGACAAGGCATTGCCCTGACGATCGGTGATGGTGATGATAGTGTTGTTGAAGGACGCGTGGATATGAGCGACGCCATCCGACACCGTACGGGTGATCTTCTTGCGAGTGCGCGTATCTTTAGCCATGACGATAGCTTCCCGTATTCACTTATTTCTTGATGGCTTTACGCG
This sequence comes from Pseudomonadota bacterium, assembly GCA_021833365.1. GTDB lineage: Bacteria > Pseudomonadota > Gammaproteobacteria > Pseudomonadales > Moraxellaceae > JAJZHK01. The sequence goes on from JAKBFV010000010.1 coordinate 19,810, forward strand.
GGCCCTTACGGGTACGCGCATTGGTCTTGGTTCGCTGACCACGCACCGGCAAACCACGGCGGTGACGCAATCCACGATAGCAACCGAGATCCATCAGTCGCTTGATGTTCATATTGACTTCGCGGCGCAGATCGCCTTCGGTCGAGATCTTAGCCACCTCGGCACGAATGGCATCGAGCTGCACATCGCTCAGTTCTTTGACCTTGCTCGATGGCTTGATCGCCACCGCCGCAAGAATCTTTTCAGACGTCGTGCGGCCAATGCCAAAGATATAGGTCAAAGAGATGACCACATGCTTGTTGTCAGGAATATTAACGCCGGCTATACGAGCCATTCACCTTCACTCCACTAGACGCTGACGGACGGCCGCGAAAGGGGCGCGATTCTATCGCCAGACGAACCAAAAATCAAGCCCCTCACCCCTGGCGCTGCTTATGCCTCGGCTCAGAACTGCAGATCACCCTTACCACACCATTGCGGCGCACGATTTTGCACGACCCGCAAATCTTTTTCACAGACGCTTGCACCTTCATGACTCTACTCCACGTTGCATTACTTGATCTGTCCGCTCGGACCGTAACTTTTCAGATTGGCCTTGCGCAACAGAGAATCGTATTGATGCGACATCATGTGCGACTGCACTTGCGCCATAAAGTCCATCACCACCACCACCACGATCAGCAGGGAGGTCCCTCCGAGGCTGAACGGTGCGTGCAGAGAGACCTGCAAAAACAGCGGCAAGAGACACACAGCGATCATATAGGCGGCCCCGATCAGGGTCAGACGCCCGATGACACCATCGATGTAGCGCGCTGTCTGGTCGCCCGGGCGTATCCCCGGTATGAAGGCGCCACTCTTCTTCAGATTATCGGCGACATCCTTGGGATTGAACATCAGCGCCGTATAGAAGAAGCAGAAGAACACGATCAAGATGGCAAACAGCAGCAGATAGAGAGGCTGACCCGGCGACAGACTGAGAGAGATGTCGGTCAGGGCGCGCTGCCACCAGGACGGATGGCTGCTATGTGCAAACCATGTCGCCAGGCTGGCCGGAAAGAGCAGGATGGAGCTGGCGAAGATGGCCGGGATGACGCCCGCCATATTGATCTTGAGCGGCAGATGGCTTTGCTGCGCTGCATAGATCTTGCGACCGGTCTGGCGCTTGGCATGATTGATGGTGATGCGCCTCTGCGCCCTTTCCATGAACACGACCGCGGCCACCACCGCCACCGACAGCACGAGCAGGACGATGAGCACGAGCGGGCTCATGTCACCCTGACGCGCCGACTCCAGGGAACGACCGATGGCCGCCGGAATCCCGGCGACGATACCGGCAAAGATGAGCATGGAGATGCCATTGCCGACACCGCGCTCGGTGATCTGCTCACCCAGCCACATGAGGAACATGGTGCCTGCCACCAGGCTGACCACCGCCGGCAGGAAAAAGGCGACGCCCGAGGTCAGGGTGATACCCTGGCTGACGAGACCGGCGCACATACCGAAGGACTGCACCAGGGCGAGGCCGACCGTGCCATAGCGGGTGTACTGATTGATCTTGCGACGCCCCGCCTCGCCTTCCTTCTTCAAGGATTCGAGTTCGGGCAACACCGTGGTCAACAACTGCACGATGATCGACGCCGAAATATAGGGCATGATACCGAGCGCGAGGATACTCATACGCTGCAAGGCACCGCCGGAGAACATGTTGAACATCGACAAGATGGTGTTCTTGTTTTGTTCAAACATGCGCGCCAGACGCTCGGGATTGATGCCCGGAACAGGAATATGCGTGCCGATGCGGAAGACGAGCAGGGCGATCAACAAAAACCAGAGACGCGACCAAAGCTCGGAGAGCCCCGCCTGCATACCCGGCTTTTGCAGCATCTGACGCGCTTGTTCCCGGCGATCCATGCTTATTCCTCGACGTTGCCGCCGGCGGCGAGCAGAGCTGCGCGCGCACCCTTGGTCACAGCGACGCCCTTGACCTGATAGGCACGGTCGACCGAGCCGGACAGGATGATACGCGCCTTGAGCTTGTCCTTACGCACCAAATTGGCGGCTTTCAGGCTGGCGAGGGTGATCTCGGCACCTTCCAGCTTGTTGAGCTCGGACAGGCGCACTTCCGCCGTATCCGCCGCCGTCAGCGAGGTGAAGCCGAACTTGGGCAGACGACGATAGATCGGCATCTGGCCGCCTTCAAAACCCGGACGCACCTTGCCTGAACCACGCGAGGTCTGACCCTTGACGCCCTTGCCGCCGGTCTTGCCGAGGCCCGAGCCGATACCGCGACCGACGCGGCGTGCGGGTTTCTTGCTACCTTCCGCGGGGGAAAGATCATTCAGCTTCATGACAGCTCCTCGACACGAACGAGATAAGCGACAGCGTTCACCATGCCGCGAACTTCCGGGGTGTCCTTGAGTTCGACACAGTGACCGATACGGCGCAGACCGAGTCCACGCAGGGTGTCCTTATGCGCCTGCAGGCGATGCGCCTTGCTACGCACTTGGGTGACACGGATTTTCTTGCCTTCGCTCATGGCTTACCCCAGGATCTCTGCGACGCTCTTGCCACGCTTCTCGGCCACCTTGGCGGCTGAAGTCATGGCCTTGAGGCCGGCGAATGTCGCGTGCACGACGTTACAGGCATTGGTGGAACCGTAGCACTTGGCGAGAACGTCACGCACACCGGCGACTTCGAGGACGGCGCGCATGGCACCGCCAGCGATGACACCCGTACCTTCCGAGGCCGGCTGCATGAAGACGCGCGAAGCGCCATGCTGACCGGTGACCGGATGCTGCAGGGTCGAGCCCTTGAGATCGACGCTGATCATATTGCGACGCGCTGCTTCAAGTGCCTTCTGGATCGCTGCCGGCACTTCACGCGCCTTGCCACGACCAAAGCCGACACGGCCATTGCCATCGCCGACGACGGTCAAAGCGGTGAACGAGAAGATACGGCCACCCTTCACCACTTTGGCCACACGATTGACCTCGACCAGCTTCTCGGTGAAGCCTTCGGTCTGTTGCTGTTCGATCTTTGCCATGACGACCTCTTAGAATTCCAGACCCGCTTCACGCGCGGCATCGGCAAGAGCCTTGATGCGACCGTGATACTTGAAGCCCGAGCGATCGAAGGCAACAGCGGTAACTCCTGCCTGACGCGCTCTCTCGGCGATCAGCTGGCCGACCTTGCGCGCCGCCTCCTGATTGCCGGTGGCGCCATCACGCAGCGCCGCTTCGACGGTCGAGGCCGTCGCCAGCACCGCACCGCCATCGGCCGAGATGACCTGAGCGTAAATATGACGCGGAGTACGGTTCACGCACAGGCGAACGGCACCCAACTCCCGAATATGCAGCCTGGTGGCGCGAGCGCGACGCAGACGTGCTTCTTTTTTCTCGTGCATGTCGACTACCTTCCTTTACTTCTTCTTCGCCTCTTTGCGGAGGATGACCTCTTCCGCATACTTGACACCCTTGCCCTTGTAAGGCTCAGGCGGACGGTAGGCGCGCACATTGGCGGCCACTTGGCCGAGTAACTGCTTGTCGGCCGACTTGAGGATGATCTCGGTCGGCGTCGGCGTTTCGACGCTCACGCCCTCGGGCAGCTGATGATCGATGGGGTGCGAATAGCCGAGCGCCAGATTGAGTACGCTGCCCTTGGCCTGCGCCTTGTAACCGACGCCGACCAGCTGCAGGCGACGCTGGAAACCCGTCGACACACCGGTGATCATGTTATTGAGGATGGCCCGCGCCGTCCCCGCCTGCATCCAGCCGATCGGCGACTCCTGCACCGGCTTGAGCTGCAGCTGACCATCGGCCTGCGCCAGATGGACGTGTTCATTCAGTTGCGCCTTCAGGGTGGCCTTCGGCCCCTTCACCTGAACTTCGCGTCCGCTCAGGGTGACTTCAACACCCTTGGGAACGACGATAGGATTTTTAGCTACACGTGACATGGCGACCTCGATCAGGAGACCAGGCAGATCACTTCACCGCCCACGTTCGCCTGACGGGCGGCGCGGTCGGTCATGATCCCCTTGCTGGTGGAAACAACGGCGATGCCCAGGCCCTGCTTGACCCGCGGCAGCGCACCCTTGGCCTTGTAGACACGCAGACCAGGACGGCTGACACGGCGGATCTCCTCGATCACCGGCTTGCCTTCAAAATACTTGAGCTCGATGGACAGCACCGGCTTGGCGGCGTCATCATCGTTGACCGCGAAATCGGCGATGTAGCCTTCGTCCTTGAGCAGTTGCGCCAGGGACTTCTTCAGCTTGGAAGACGGCATGGCGACATTCGCCTTGTGCGTCTGCTGGGCATTACGGATACGCGTGAGCATATCGGCAACGGTATCTTGCATACTCATGCTCTTCTCCCTTACCAGCTGGCCTTGACCACGCCCGGCACATCGCCGTTCATGACCGCTTCGCGCAGTTTGTTACGGCCGAGACCGAATTTACGGAAAAAGCCGTGCGGACGACCGGTCAGACCACAGCGGTTGCGCAGGCGCACCGGATTGGCATTGCGCGGCAGCAACTGCAAACGCAGCATGGCATCCCAGCGCTCTTCTTCACTGGCCTTGCTGCTCTTGATCACAGCCTTCAATTCTTCACGCTTTTTGGCGTACTTAGCCACCGTCTGCTGGCGCTTGAGTTCGCGGTTCTTCATGCTCTGCTTAGCCACGGCGACACCTCATTTGAACGGGAAATTGAAGGCACGCAGGAGCGCACGGCCTTCTTCATCGGTACGCGCCGTGGTCGTGATGGTCACGTCCATGCCGCGCAGCCGATCGATCTTGTCGTAATCGATTTCCGGGAACACGATCTGTTCCTTGAGGCCCAGGCTGTAGTTACCACGACCATCGAAGGCCTTGGCACTGAAACCACGGAAGTCGCGAATACGCGGAATGGCGACATTCACCAGGCGATCGAGAAACTCGTACATGCGATCGCCGCGCAGGGTGACCTTGCAACCGATCGGCCAGCCTTCACGAATCTTGAAGCCGGCGATGGACTTGCGCGCCATGGTGACGATGGGTTTCTGGCCAGAAATGAGCTGCATATCGGCCACAGCGCCATCGATCATTTTACGATCCTGTGCGGCGCTGCCCACTCCCATATTCAGTGTGATCTTGGTGATGCGCGGGATCTGCATCACGTTTTCGAGGCCGAGCTCTTCACGCAGACGCCCGGCGATCTCGTTTTTATAGACCTGTTTCAGTCTGGCCATCTTTACGACCCTTACTTGGTATCGACGACTTCGCCGTTGGATTTAAACACTCGAACCTTGCTACCGTCTTCAAGCACCTTGAAGCCGACACGATCCGCCTTCTGCGTCGCCGGGTTGAACAGAGCGATATTGGAGACGTGCAGGGGCTTTTCGAGCTCCTGGATGCCGCCTTGCTCATTGCGCGCGGGATTCGGGCGCACATGCTTCTTCACGACGTTGACGCCACTGACCACGACTTTGTCGTCGAGCACACGCAGCACCTTGCCACGCTTGCCGCGATCTTTGCCGGTCAGAACGATGACTTCGTCATCGCGTTTGATCTTCGCTGCCATTATTACGTCCTCACACCACTTCCGGAGCCAGGGAAATGATCTTCATGAACTGCTCCGAACGCAGCTCACGCGTCACCGGTCCAAAGATGCGGGTGCCAATGGGGGCCTTCTGATTGTTGAGAAGGACCGCTGCATTGTCATCAAAGCGAATGACCGAACCGTCCGGGCGGCGAACACCACGCTTGGTGCGCACCACGACGGCATTCATCACGTCGCCTTTCTTGACCTTGCCGCGCGGAATCGCTTCCTTCACAGTCACCTTGATGATGTCGCCCACGGTGGCATAACGACGGCGCGAGCCGCCCAGCACCTTGATGCACAACACGCGACGAGCGCCGCTGTTGTCGGCCACATCAAGCATCGATTCGGTCTGTATCATCACAAATCTCCAAAACCGCCGGGCGCCCCATAAAAGGGGCGCATATCCTAACGCAGAAAACCCATACTCTGCAAGGCTCGCCTTACGAGCGCGCCGCGCTTTCCAGGATTTCATCCAATGCCCAAGCCTTGGTCTTGGAGATCGGGCGACACTCAACGATGGCCACCAGATCGCCTTCATGGCAGCTATTGGCGGCATCGTGCGCATGGATGCGCGTACTGCGCGTCACATACTTCCCATACTTCGGGTGCTTGACCTTGCGTTCGATCAGAACGACGATGGACTTGTCCATCTTGTCGCTCACCACGCGCCCGGTCAGGCGACGGATGACTTTCTGACCCATTTCAGTGGCATTGTCGGTCATGGCTTAACCCTGCTTCTCGGTAAGGACGGTCTTCACACGCGCAATATCCTTGCGTACCTGGCCCATCGCCTGGGTACGGGACAGCTGGCCGCTGGCCTGAGCCATACGCAGCTTGAACTGCTCGTGACGCAGCCGTTCCAGTTCCTGACGCAGCTCGACGCTGCTTTTTTCTCTCAGTTCAATCGCCTTCATTTCAGCACCCCGTTCCTCACATCACCGTGCGCGTCACGATGGTCGTCTTCAAAGGCAGCTTCGCAGCCGCCAGAGCGAAGGCTTCGCGCGCCAGATTTTCCGGCACCCCTTCGATCTCGTAGAGCATCTTGCCGGGCTGCACTTCGGCCACCCAGTACTCGACGTTGCCCTTGCCGTTGCCCATACGCACTTCCAGGGGCTTTTCCGTGATCGGCTTGTCCGGGAAGACACGGATAAAGATCTTGCCACCGCGCTTGACGCGACGAACGATGGCGCGACGCGCCGCTTCGATCTGGCGGGCGGTGATGCGACCACGCTCGATGCTCTTCAGGCCGATGAAGCCGAAGTCGACCTCATTGCCACGCTGAGCCATGCCACGGTTGCGTCCCTTATGGACTTTACGAAACTTCGTACGCTTAGGTTGCAGCATTTTCCATCAACCCCTGTCGTTCTTGGCCGGACGCTTCTTGGCAGCGCGCGGCTCTTCACTCGGAGCCTGGGCCGCCTGGGCAGCCATCGCCGCCACCTGCGTCATACCACCGAGGATTTCCCCCTTGAAGATCCACACCTTGACACCGATGGTGCCATAGGTGGTCTCAGCACGCGCCGTCGCATAGTCGATGTCGGCGCGCAGGGTATGCAAGGGCACACGGCCTTCGCGATACCACTCTGTACGCGCGATCTCGGCGCCACCGAGGCGTCCGGAGACTTCGATCTTGATGCCCTTGGCGCCGGCACGCATGGTGTTCTGCACACCACGCTTCATGGCACGACGGAACATCACACGGCGCTCGAGCTGGGAAGCGATGCCTTCGGCGACCAGACGCGCTTCGAGGTCAGGCTTCTTGATCTCTTCGACATGCACCGCGACCGGACACGCCATGATCTTGGTGAGAGCGGCGCGCAGCTTGTCGAGATCCTCATACTTCTTGCCGATGACCATGCCCGGGCGTGCCGTGGCGATGCGCACTTCGGCGCGTTCGGACGGACGCAGGATGGTGATGCGACCGACCGAGGCCGTCTTCAGCTTGCTGAACAGATAGTCGCGGGCACGCAGATCGGCCAGGAGAAAGCGGCTATAGTTCTTCGGGCTGGCATACCAGGTCGAGTTGTGCGCACGCACCACGCCCAGACGAATACCGACGGGATTGACTTTCTGACCCATGATCTACTCCCGTTATTCCGACACTTTCAAGGTGATATGGCAGGTGCGCTTGCTGATGCGATCAGCACGGCCCTTGGCACGCGGCTGTATGCGCTTCAAGGTCACACCCTCGTCGACATAGACCGTCGACACCTTCAGCTCGTCGACATCGGCACCGAAGTTGTGCTCGGCATTGGCGATCGCCGAGTCGAGCACCTTCTTCATGTAGTGCGCCGCCTTCTTTTCAGTGAAGGCGAGAATATTGATCGCCTGACCGACACGCTTGCCGCGAATCAGATCAGCGACCAGACGGGTCTTTTGTGCGGAGATCGGAGCACCGCGCAGCTTGGCAACAGCTTCCATCACCCTTACCTCTTGGCCTTCTTGTCGATACCGTGTCCGCGATAGGTGCGGGTCGGCGCGAACTCACCGAGTTTGTGTCCCACCATATGCTCGGACACCAGCACCGGAACGTGCTGACGACCGTTGTGCACCGCCAGAGTCAGACCGACCATTTCCGGCAGGATCATCGAGCGGCGCGACCAGGTCTTGATCGGCTTGCGCGAATTGGCAGCCTGGGCAGCTTCCACCTTGGCCCACAGGTGGTGATCAACAAACGGGCCTTTTTTGAGAGAACGTGGCACTTTCTACCCCTCGCCTTACTTCACGCGACGATCGCGCACGATCATCTTGTCAGTACGCTTGTTGTTACGGGTCTTGTATCCCTTGGTGGGCTGGCCCCACGGGGTGACCGGATGACAACCCTTGTTCCGGCCCTCACCACCGCCATGCGGATGGTCGACCGGGTTCATCGCCATGCCGCGCACCGTCGGGCGGATACCCAACCAGCGCTTGGCACCCGCCTTACCGTAGGAACGCAGGCTGTGGTCCGAGTTGGACACTTCGCCGAGGGTCGCACGGCAGTCGGTATGGATGCGGCGCATCTCACCAGAGCGCAGACGCACGATGGCGTACTGGCCATCGCGACCGAGCAGCTGCACGGCAGCACCGGCAGAGCGCGCCAGCTGACCGCCACGACCAGGCTTGAGCTCGAGATTGTGCATCATCACCCCGATCGGGATATTGCGGATCGGCAGCGCATTACCCGGACGGATGGGGGCATCGGAACCGGACTGCACCGAATCACCGGCCATCAAACCCTTGGGCGCCAGGATATAGCGGCGCTCGCCATCGGCGTAGACGATGAGTGCGATGTGCGCGGTACGGTTAGGATCGTACTCGATGCGCTCGACGCGCGCCGGGATACCATCCTTGTCGCGCCGGAAATCGACGACACGATAGAGCTGCTTGTGACCACCACCGATATGACGGGTGGTGATATGGCCATTGTTGTTGCGGCCACCGCTCTTCTTCTTCGACTCCACCAGGGCGGCATGCGGGCGACCCTTGTGCAGGTGCGGATGCACGACTTTTTCGACGAAGCGACGTCCAGGTGACGTAGGCTTACACTTGACGATAGGCATGATCTGACTCCTTACTCGCCAAGACCCATGAAGTTCAGCTCAACGCCTTCCTTCAGAGTCACATAGGCCTTCTTCCAGTCGGAACGTCGTCCGAGGCGGGCACCGAAACGCTTGTTCTTGCCCAGCACATTGAGCGTATTGACGCCCACGACTTCCACCGCGAACAGTTTCTCGACAGCGCCCTTGATCTCCTGCTTGGTGGCATCGGGGAGCACGCGGAAAACGTATTGGTTATGCTGATCGCCGACACGCGTCGCTTTTTCCGAGACGTGTGGCGCCAAAAGCACCTGATACAGACGTTCCTGGTTCATCCCAATTCCACCTCAAGCTTCTTGGCAGCGGGCACGGACATCAGCACCTTGTCGAAGCCGATCAGGCTGACCGGATTGACACCGCTGGTATCCACCACTTCGATGTGCGGCACATTGCGCGCGGCGAGATACAGATTCTCGTCGACGGCGTCGGTGACGATCAGGGCATTATCGACGCCCATGGCCTTGAGCTTGGCCACCAGATCACGCGTCTTCGGCGCATTCACGGTGAACTCATCGATCAGGACGAGACGGTCCTGGCGCAGGAGTTCGGCGAGTATGCACTGCATGGCACCGCGATACATCTTGCGGTTGACCTTCTGATCGTAATTCTGCGGCGTCGCTGCGTGGCTGCGTCCACCACCACGCCAGAGCGGGCTGCGGATCGAGCCAGCGCGGGCACGGCCGGTTCCTTTCTGGCGGAAAGGCTTCTTGCCGCCACCACTGACTTCGGCACGGGTCTTCTGCTTCACCGTCCCTTGCCGACCACCCGCCAGATAGGCGGTGACCACCTGATGCACCAGGGCCTCATTGAATTCGCGACCAAAGGCGACCTCAGAGAGTTCCACCGGGGCGCCGGAAACTGTTTTCAGATTCACGCTCTAGTCCCCCCTCAGCCCTTGACCGACGGACGCACGATGACGTCACGCCCAGCCGCACCGGGCACAGCACCTTTTACCAGCAGCACATTGCGCTCGGCATCGACCGCCACGACTTCCAGACCCTGGATGGTGACGCGCTCGGCACCGAGATGGCCAGCCATCTTCTTACCCTTGAACACGCGCCCCGGGCTCTGATTCTGACCCGTGGAACCGTGTACACGATGCGACACTGAGTTACCGTGCGTCGCATCCTGGGTGCGGAAATTCCAGCGCTTGACACCGCCCTGGAAGCCCTTGCCCTTGCTCTCACCGGTGACATCGACCGCCTGCCCGACGGCAAAGCGATCGACACCGAGGGAAGCACCGACCTGCAGACCAGCGATCTCATCGCCCTGCGCACGGAATTCCCAGACACCACGTCCAGGCAGCACCTGCGCCTTGGCGAAGTGACCGGCCATGGCCTTGCTCACCCGCGAGGCACGACGCTCACCCGTGGTGACCTGCACCGCCTCATATCCATCCACTTCCAGGGTACGAATCTGCGTAATGCGATTCGGATCCACTTCGATGACCGTCACCGGCACCGAGACACCAGCCTCGGTGAACACGCGCGTCATACCGATTTTTCGACCGACTAGACCAATTGCCATTGCTACCAACCTCGCTCCAACCCTATCGGGCCTGGTTTCGTTCAACCGAGACGAATCTGCACATCCACACCCGCCGCCAGCTCCAATTTCATGAGCGCGTCGACGGTCTTGTCGGTGGGCTGAACGATGTCCACCATCCGGTTATGCGTACGCAGCTCATACTGGTCGCGAGCATCCTTGTTGACGTGCGGCGACGTCAGCACATTGAAGCGCTCGATGCGCGTCGGCAGCGGAATCGGACCACAGACCTGAGCGCCCGTGCGCTTGGCCGTCTCAACGATCTCGAGAGCCGACTGATCGATCAGACGATGATCAAAGGCCTTGAGGCGTATGCGAATTCTTTGGTTAGCCATGCCACCAACTCCACGCGTTGAATGCAAAACGATCAACACCGAACCTTGTCTTATGACAGGAACGGTGATCACCCAAAACTGTCCAGGATCGATGCCCCGGTTGTCTCACCCGCCCATGGGCAGGGTGCGCTATTCTAATGAGGATGACGCCAAATGGCAAGCATCCTCATCAAAATATTGCGATGGGGCGACATGCGCCCCGTCACACTCACTTGATGATCTTGGCGACGACGCCGGCGCCGACGGTGCGACCACCTTCGCGGATGGCGAAGCGCAGGCCTTCATCCATGGCGATCGGCGCGATCAGCGACACGACCATCTTGATGTTGTCGCCCGGCATCACCATCTCCACGCCTTCCGGCAGCTCGATGGTGCCCGTCACGTCCGTCGTACGGAAGTAGAACTGCGGACGATAGCCCTTGAAGAACGGCGTATGACGACCACCTTCTTCCTTCGACAACACATACACTTCCGATTCAAAATCGGTGTGCGGCTTGATCGAACCCGGCTTCGCCAGTACCTGGCCACGCTGCACGTCTTCACGCTTGGTGCCACGCAGCAGAACGCCGACGTTCTCACCAGCACGACCTTCGTCGAGCAGCTTGCGGAACATTTCCACACCGGTACACGTCGTCTTCGTCGTATCCTTGATACCGACGATCTCGACTTCTTCACCGACGCGCACGATGCCGCGCTCGACACGACCGGTCACCACCGTACCGCGACCGGAAATCGAGAACACGTCTTCGATCGGCAGCAGGAAGGGCTGATCGACAGCACGCACCGGCTCCGGAATATAGCTGTCGAGAATGGCCACCAGCTTGTGGATGGCCGGCTCGCCGTACTCGCTCTGCTCGCCATTCAGCGCCTGCAGCGCTGAACCACGCACGATCGGCGTGTCGTCACCGGGGAACTGGTACTGGCTGAGCAGTTCGCGCACTTCCATCTCGACCAGGTCGAGAAGTTCGGCGTCATCGACCATGTCGCACTTGTTCAGGAAGACCACGATACGCGGCACACCGACCTGACGCGACAGCAGGATGTGCTCACGCGTCTGCGGCATGGGACCATCCGCCGCCGACACCACCAGGATGGCGCCATCCATCTGCGCCGCACCGGTGATCATGTTCTTGACGTAGTCGGCATGGCCCGGGCAATCGACGTGCGCGTAGTGGCGCTGCGGCGATTCGTATTCCACGTGCGCGGTGTTGATGGTGATGCCGCGCGCCTTTTCTTCCGGAGCGGAGTCGATCTGATCATAGCCGCGCGCCTCACCGCCGAACTGCTTGGCGCAGACGGTGGTGATCGCAGCGGTCAGCGTCGTCTTGCCATGGTCCACGTGACCGATGGTGCCCACGTTCACGTGCGGCTTGGTACGTTCAAACTTTGCCTTTGCCACGATTGCTATCCTCAAGCTGAAGCCCCCGTCAACGGGGGGCGGTTATCAATTATTCCTCTTCACCACGACGCGCCGCCGAGTACTTGGCGATCATCGCCTCGGCGATATTACGCGGAGTTTCGGCGTACTTGGAGAACTCCATCGAGAAGGTGGCGCGCCCCTGCGACATCGAACGCATATCGGTGGCGTAGCCAAACATCTCGGACAGGGGCACTTCAGAGCGAATCGCCTTACCGCCCCCGGGGATTTCATCCATGCCCTGGACGACGCCACGGCGACGGTTGAGGTCACCCATGATATCGCCCATATAGTCTTCCGGCGTCTCCACTTCGACCTTCATGATCGGCTCGAGCAGGACCGGATCGGCCATGGCGAAGCCTTTCTTGAACGCCATGGAGCCGGCGATCTTGAAGGCCATTTCCGAGGAATCGACGTCATGGTAGGAGCCATCGTAGAGCACCGCCTTGATGCCGACGATGGGGTAGCCGGCGAGGACGCCGTTGTTCATCTGCTCCTGGATGCCCTTGTCGACGGCATTGAAGTATTCCTTCGGCACGACACCACCGACCACTTCGACGGCATATTCGTAGTCCTTGCCCTCTTCCTGGCCATAGATCGGCTCGAGGCGGACATAGACGTGGCCATACTGGCCGCGACCACCGGACTGACGCACGAACTTGCCTTCCGCCTCGACCTTCTTGCGGATGGTCTCACGGTAAGCCACCTGCGGCTTGCCGATGTTGGCCTCGACCCCGAACTCGCGACGCATGCGGTCGACGATGATTTCGAGATGCAATTCGCCCATGCCGGAGATGATGGTCTGCCCCGACTCTTCATCAGTCTTGACGCGGAAGGAAGGATCTTCCTTGGCGAGACGACCGAGAGCGTTGGACATCTTTTCCTGGTCAGCCTTGGTCTTCGGCTCGACTGCGACCGAGATGACCGGCTCCGGGAACTCCATGCGCTCAAGGGTGATGACCTTGTCTTCGTCCGACAGGGTGTCACCGGTGGTGACATCCTTGAGACCGACGCAGGCGGCGATGTCACCGGCACGGATCTCGCTCAGCTCTTCACGCTGGTTGGCGTGCATCTGCAGGATACGACCGATGCGCTCCTTCTTCATCTTCACCGGGTTCCATACGGAATCACCGGACTTGATGACACCCGAGTAGACGCGAATGAAGGTCAGCGAACCGACGAACTTGTCGTTCATGATCTTGAAAGCGAGCGCTGCGAACGGCTCTTCATCCGAGGGATGACGCTCCCCTTCGCTCTCATTCTTGTCGTCGAGATGTCCCTTGATGGCCGGGATGTCATCTGGCGCCGGCAAATAGAGGATGACGGCGTCGAGCATCTTCTGCACGCCCTTGTTCTTGAAGGCCGAGCCACACAGCACCGGCTGGATCTCGCCGGCGAGGGTGCGCGCGCGGATGCCCTTGTGCAGGTCTTCCTCGCTGAGCTCACCTTCTTCAAGGTATTTGTTCATCATCTCTTCAGACGATTCCGCCGCACTTTCGACCATCTTGGCGCGCCATTCTGCGGCCTCGGCCTGCAAGTTCGCAGGAATGTCACGCGCTTCGAACTCCATACCTTGCGAGGCTTCATCCCAATAGATGGCCTTCATGGTGACGAGGTCGATGACGCCTTCGAACTTGTCCTCGGCGCCGATCGGCACGACCATCACCACCGGATTGGCACCGAGGCGGGTACGCATCTGTTCGACGGCACGGAAAAAGTTGGCACCGGTACGATCCATCTTGTTGACGAAGGCGATACGCGGTACGCGGTACTTGTTCGCCTGACGCCAGACGGTCTCCGACTGCGGCTGCACGCCGCCGACGGCACAGTAGACCATGCAGGCACCGTCGAGCACGCGCATCGAGCGCTCGACTTCGATGGTGAAATCGACGTGGCCCGGGGTATCGATGATGTTGATGCGGTGCTCATCAAACTGCAGCCCCATACCACGCCAGAAGCAGGTGGTGGCCGCCGAGGTGATGGTGATCCCGCGCTCCTGTTCCTGCTCCATCCAGTCCATGGTGGCGGCGCCATCATGCACTTCACCGATCTTGTGATTCACACCCGTGTAGAACAGGATGCGCTCAGTCGTCGTCGTCTTGCCAGCATCGATATGGGCACTGATGCCGATATTGCGATAGCGGTCCAGCGGGGTGGTTCTTGCCACGATAGAATCCTCGTCAGGCCTGGTCAGAATCGATAGTGCGCGAAGGCCTTGTTGGCTTCGGCCATACGATGTACGTCTTCTCGCTTCTTGACCGCTGCGCCCTTGCCTTCGGCGGCATCGATCAACTCACCCGCCAGGCGCAGGGCCATGGTCTTTTCGCTACGCTTCTTGGCAGCGTCGACCAACCAGCGCATCGCCAGGGCCGTGCGACGGGAGGGACGCACTTCCACGGGAACCTGGTAGGTGGCACCGCCGACACGGCGCGCCTTGACTTCGACGACAGGACGCAGCTTCTCCAGCGTATCCTCGAAGAAACGCACGGGATCCCCTTTCTGCTTTTCCTGGATACGTTCCAGGGCACCGTAGACGATCTTCTCAGAGACCGACTTCTTGCCACGCTCCATCACCTGGTTCATGAACTTGGCGATGATCTGGCTTCCAAACTTGGGATCCGGCAGCACTTCACGGGCTGCAACGACGCGTCTTCTTGGCATGACTCTACACTCTCTCTATCTTCAGGTGGTTCCGGGACTCCGCCATGCGTGCCCGGCCTTACTCGCCCCGCAATTACTTCTTGGGACGCTTGGCGCCGTACTTGGAACGGCTCTGCTTACGATCTTTGACGCCGGCGCAGTCGAGCGACCCGCGCACGGTGTGATAGCGCACACCTGGCAGATCCTTGACGCGACCACCACGAATCAGGACAACGCTGTGTTCCTGAAGATTGTGGCCTTCGCCGCCGATGTAGGAAATGACCTCGAAGCCGCTGGTCAAACGCACCTTGCACACCTTGCGCATGGCCGAGTTCGGCTTCTTCGGGGTCGTCGTATAGACGCGCGTACAGACGCCGCGCCGTTGAGGGCTGCCCTTCAGAGCCGGCACGTCGCTCTTGCTAGCGACGTCCTTGCGCCCTTTGCGCACCAATTGATTCACAGTTGCCATATGGCCTACTCTCCCGTTGTGACACCGACAGGCCCACAAATATGGACCTGCCCCATTAAAAGGCTGCACATTCTATAGCCCGATGGCACCGGCGTCAATGCCAGCACCACCGCAATACCCCGATGCTTATGGATCGACCGAGTTCAGCTCCTTGGCCAGCGCCGATGAAGCCTCTTCGGCGGTGATCGTCGGCTCCACCACCACATCACCCATCTGGCGCAGACGACGCCGCTCCATGTGATAGGCGAAACCGGTGCCGGCCGGAATGAGACGACCGACGACGACGTTTTCCTTGAGGCCGCGCAGATCGTCTTCCTTGCCGCTCACCGCCGCTTCGGTCAGAACACGCGTCGTTTCCTGGAAGGATGCCGCCGAGATGAAGGACTCGGTGGCCAACGACGCCTTGGTGATGCCCATCAGCACGCGGTCGTACTTGGCGATGAAGTGGTTGTCGGCTTCCAGTTTCTGATTCTCATCGAGGACGCGCGAGTACTCGACCTGCTCGCCCTTGATGAAGGAGGAATCGCCCGAGTCGGTGATCTCGACCTTGCGCAGCATCTGCCGGATGATGACTTCGATGTGCTTGTCGTTGATCTTCACGCCCTGCATGCGGTAGACGTCCTGCACTTCACGCACGATGTAGCGCGCCAGCTCGGTCTCACCTTTCAGACGCAGGATGTCATGCGGGTTCGGCGAGCCATCCGAGATGACTTCACCTTTCTGCACGCGCTCGCCTTCGAAGACGTTGATCTGTCGCCATTTCGGAATCATCTCCTCGTGCGCCGGCGTACCGTCGTCCGGGGTGATGATGAGGCGATTCTTGCCCTTGGTCTCGCGACCATAGCTGACCAGGCCAGAGATCTCGGCGAGGATGACCGATTCCTTCGGCTTGCGCGCCTCGAACAGGTCGGCGACACGCGGCAGACCGCCGGTGATGTCGCGCGTCTTCGACGATTCCTGCGGAATACGGCCGACGATCTCACCGACACCGACTTCAGCGCCATCGCGCAGATTGGTCAGGGCACCGGCGGGCAGGAAATACTGCACCGGCTGATCGCTGCCTTCGACGCTGATCGCCAGACCCTTGGCATCGACGAGGCGGATGGCCGGACGCATGTCCTTGCCCGTCGCCGGACGATCCTTAGGATCGAGAATGGCGATACTGCTGAGGCCGGTGACTTCATCGACCTGATGCCGGACCGTGACGCCTTCCTCGATGTCGATGAACTTGGCAAAGCCGCCGACTTCGATGACGATGGGATGGTTGTGCGGATCCCAGTTGGCGACGATCTGCCCACCCTTGACCGCTTCACCATCGCGCACGGTGATCTGGGCACCATAGGGCAGACGGTAGCGTTCGCGCTCACGGCCACGGCTGTCGGCGATGCCGAGCTCGCCGGAGCGGCTGGTCGAGACCAGATAGCCCTGCGCATGCTGCACCGTCTTGACGTTGTGGAAACGCACGATGCCTTCGTTGCGCACCTGGATGCTGCTGGCATTCGATTGCCGGCTCGCGGCGCCACCGACGTGGAAGGTACGCATGGTCAGCTGCGTACCCGGCTCGCCGATCGACTGCGCCGCCATCACCCCGATGGCCTCCCCGATATTGACCAGATGCCCACGCGCCAGATCGCGACCGTAGCACATCGAGCAGACGCCATAGCGCGTCTCGCAGGTGGTCACCGAGCGCACGACGACTTCGTCGACGCCGGCCAGTTCGAGCTTTTCCACCCATTTCTCATCGAGCAAGGTACCGACCGACGCCAGCACCTCCTGCTGACCCGGGATCAACACATCTTCGGCGACGACGCGACCGAGGACGCGATCACGCAGAGCTTCCGTCACTTCGCCACCATCGATGAGCGGCGTCATGCTCAGGCCCTTGGCGGTGCCGCAGTCGTGCTCGGTGACGACGAGATCCTGAGCGACGTCGACGAGACGGCGCGTCAGATACCCCGAGTTCGCCGTCTTCAAGGCGGTGTCGGCGAGACCCTTGCGGGCGCCGTGCGTCGAGATGAAGTACTGCAGCACGGTCAGGCCTTCACGGAAGTTGGCCTTGATCGGCGTCTCGATGATCGAGCCGTCGGGCTTGGCCATCAGGCCGCGCATACCGGCGAGCTGACGGATCTGCGCAGCGCTACCGCGCGCCCCGGAGTCGGCCATGATGAAGATCGAGTTGAAGGATGGTTGGCGCACCTTGGCGCCCTGGCGATCGATCACTTCCTCGGTCGCCAGGTTATCCATCATCACTTTCGCGACCTGGTCATTGGTCGCCGACCAGATGTCGACGGCCTTGTTGTAGCGTTCATTGACCGTCACCAGACCGGCGAGGAACTGACTCTCGATCTCACGCACCTGATCTTCGGCGCGTTCGATGATGGTCTGCTTCTCACTCGGAATGAGCATGTCTTCCATCCCGACCGAGACGCCGGAATAGGTCGCCTGCTGGAAGCCGAGATACATCAGCTGGTCGGCGAAGATCACCGTCGGCTTCAGACCCAGACTACGGTAGGCGGCATTGAGCAGGCGCGAGATCGCCTTCTTGCTCATCGGCTGATTGACGAGATCGAAAGCGATGCCTTCCGGCACGATGTCCCAGAGCAGGCAGCGGCCCGGCGTGGTGTCGGCGAGGAAGATACGCTGATGGCGCGCACCGGCCTCATCGATGGTGACCTCGCGCAGACGCACCTTGACACGCGCATGGATATCGACCTTCTTCGTCGCCAGGGCACGCAGGACTTCCGGGATATCGGCGAAGACCATGCCCTCACCGCGCGCATTGATGCGATCACGGGTGATGTAGTAGAGGCCGAGCACGACGTCCTGGGTGGGACCGATGATGGGATCACCATTGGCCGGTGACAAGACATTGTTGGTCGACATCATGAGGGCGCGCGCCTCGAGCTGGGCTTCCAGCGTCAGAGGTACGTGCACCGCCATCTGGTCACCGTCGAAGTCGGCGTTGAACGCCGTACAGACGAGCGGATGCAGCTGGATGGCTTTACCCTCGATGAGCACCGGCTCGAAGGCCTGCAAACCGAGACGGTGCAGAGTCGGCGCGCGGTTGAGGAGGACGGGATGTTCGCGAATGACGTCAGCGAGGATGTCCCAGACCACCGGCTCTTCACGTTCGACCATCTTCTTGGCGGCTTTGATCGTCGTCGCCAGGCCTTGCGCCTCGAGCTTGCCGAAGATGAAGGGCTTGAACAGCTCGAGCGCCATCTTCTTGGGCAGGCCACACTGATGCAGACGCAGGGTGGGTCCGACGACGATCACCGAACGACCGGAATAGTCGACGCGCTTGCCGAGCAGGTTCTGACGGAAGCGGCCCTGCTTGCCCTTGATCATGTCGGCCAGGGACTTGAGCGGGCGCTTGTTGGTGCCGGTGATGGCGCGACCACGGCGGCCGTTGTCGAGCAGGGCGTCGACCGCCTCCTGCAGCATGCGCTTCTCATTGCGCACGATGATGTCCGGCGCCGACAGGTCGAGCAGGCGCTTGAGGCGGTTGTTGCGGTTGATCACGCGACGATAGAGATCGTTGAGATCCGAGGTGGCGAAACGGCCACCGTCGAGCGGCACCAGCGGCCGCAGATCCGGCGGCAGCACCGGCAGCACGGTGAGGATCATCCACTCCGGACGATTGAGCGAAGACTTGAAGGACTCCATCAGCTTGACGCGCTTGGTCAGCTTCTTGAGTTTGGTCTCCGAGGTCGTTGCCGGAATCTCTTCGCGCAGCTGCGCGATCTCGGCTTCGAGATCGATGTTCTTCAACAGGGAGTGGATAGCCTCGGCGCCCATGCGCGCGTCGAAGTCGTCACCGAACTCCTCGAGGGCGGTGTAATACTCCTCATCATTGAGCAGCTGCCCCTGTTCCAGCGTCGTCAAACCCGGGTCGACGACGACGAAGCTCTCGAAATAGAGCACGCGTTCGATGTCGCGCAGGGTCATATCGAGCATCAGGCCGATGCGCGACGGCAGGGACTTGAGAAACCAGATGTGCGCCACCGGCGAAGCCAGCTCGATGTGGCCCATACGCTCGCGCCGTTCCGTCGCCAGGGTCACTTCGACGCCGCACTTTTCACAGACGACACCGCGGTGCTTGAGGCGCTTGTACTTGCCACAGAGGCACTCATAATCCTTGACCGGGCCAAAGATCTTGGCACAGAACAAGCCGTCACGCTCCGGCTTGAACGTACGGTAGTTGATCGTCTCCGGCTTCTTGACTTCGCCGTGCGACCAGGAACGGATCTTCTCCGGGCTCGCCAGTCCAATACGGATACGATCGAACTCTTCGCCCTGCACCCGTTGTCTCAAAAGATTCTGCAGCTCTTTCACAGGCCTATCTCCATGAGGAGTTGTTCTTGACCGGCGGGACTCTAGGCGAGCCCGCCGGTATCGGTTCGTCTACGCCAGGCTCAGTCGGATTCGAGTTCGATATCGATACCCAGACTGCGGATTTCCTTGATCAGCACGTTGAAGGACTCGGGCATGCCCGGGGCCATGCGGTGATCACCATCGACGATATTCTTGTAAATGCGCGTACGCCCATTCACATCGTCTGACTTCACCGTCAACATTTCCTGCAGCGTATACGCGGCGCCATAGGCTTCCAGGGCCCACACTTCCATCTCCCCAAAGCGCTGACCACCGAATTGCGCCTTGCCGCCGAGCGGCTGCTGCGTGACCAGCGAATACGAGCCAGTCGAGCGGGCGTGCATCTTGTCATCGACGAGATGGTTGAGTTTGAGCATATACATATAGCCGACCGTGACCGGACGATCGAAACGCTCGCCGGTACGACCATCGATCAGCACCTGCTGACCGGTCTCACTGAGGCCGGCGAGCTTGAGCAGGGACTTGATCTCGGTCTCATGCGCACCATCGAAGACCGGCGTCGCCATCGGCACACCTTGACGCAGATTGCGCGCCAGGGCGATGACATCGGCATCGCTGAGGCTGCCGATGTCCTCCTTCGGTCCGGCGACGCCGTTGTAGATCTGCTCGAGGAACTGGCGCAGCTCCATGACCTTGCGCTGCTCATCGAGCATGGCGCCGAGGCGGATGCCGAGGCCTTTGGCCGCCCAGCCGAGATGCGTCTCGAGGATCTGCCCGACGTTCATGCGTGAAGGCACGCCGAGCGGATTGAGAACGATGTCGACCGGCTCACCGTTGAGATCATGCGGCATGTCTTCGACCGGCATGATCACCGACACCACACCCTTGTTACCGTGGCGACCCGCCATCTTGTCGCCCGGCTGGATGCGGCGCTTGACCGCCAGGTAGACCTTGACGACCTTGAGCACACCATGCTGGAGTTCATCGCCGGTACTGAGCTTGCGCTTCTTCTCAGCGTAGCGCTCTTCCATGTCGCTCTGCCGTTCGCTCAGATACGCCTGCGTCTTTTCCAGCTGCTCGGCCACCGATTCATCGGCGACGCGCACATCGAACCACTCGGCGAAACGCAGACCGTCGAGGATCTCGGCAGTGATCACCGCCCCCTTCTTCAGGCCGGGGCCACCGAGCACCTTCTGGTTGAGAAGGACGGGGCGCAGGCGCGAGCAGGCGGCCTCTTCGAAGATGCGATACTCTTCCTTGAGGTCCTTACGATAGGCGTCGAGATGGGCTTTCTCGATGGCCTGGGCACGGCTGTCCTTTTCCAGACCATCGCGGGTGAAGACCTGCACGTCGATGACCGTACCCTTGGTGCCGGAAGGCACGCGCAAGGACGAATCCTTCACGTCGGAAGCCTTCTCGCCGAAGATGGCGCGCAGGAGCTTCTCTTCCGGACTCAGCTGGCTCTCACCCTTGGGCGTGACCTTGCCGACCAGGATGTCACCGGGACCGACTTCAGCACCGAGGTGAACGATACCGGCCTCGTCGAGCTTGGCGAGGGCTGCATCACCGACGTTGGGAATGTCGGCGGTGATGTCCTCTGGACCGAGCTTGGTGTCGCGGGCGACGCACTGCAGCTCCTGAATATGGATGGAGGTGAAGCGATCTTCCTGCACGACACGCTCCGACAGCAGGATCGAGTCTTCGAAGTTGTAGCCATTCCAGGGCATGAAGGCGACGCGCATGTTCTGGCCAAGCGCGAGTTCGCCGAGATCGACGGAAGGGCCATCGGCGAGGATGTCGCCGCGCGCGACGACGTCACCGACTTTGACGATGGCGCGCTGATTGACGCAGGTGTTCTGGTTCGAACGCGTGTACTTGGTCAGGTTGTAGATGTCGGCACCGGCTTCGCCAGCGACGATTTCGGCATCGGCGACACGGATGACGATACGCGCCGCGTCGACCGAGTCGATGACGCCACCACGACGAGCGACGACACAGACGCCGGAGTCACGCGCCACATAGCGCTCCATGCCAGTCCCGACCAGGGGCTTTTCCGAACGCAGGGTCGGCACCGCCTGACGCTGCATGTTGGCACCCATGAGAGCACGGTTGGCGTCGTCGTGCTCGAGGAAGGGAATGAGCGAAGCCGCCACCGATACCACCTGCTGCGGCGAGATGTCCATATGGCTGACTCGATCCGGCGCCACGACGGTGAATTCGTTGCGATGCCGCACCGTCACCAGATCCTCGGCGAAGGTACCATCTTCGTGCAGGGGCGAGTCCGCCTGCGCGATGACCGCCTCGCCTTCTTCGATCGCCGACAGATAGTCGACCTCATCGGTGACACGCCCATCGACGATGCGCCGATAGGGGCTCTCGAGGAAACCATAGTTGTTGGTGCGGGCATAGGCCGCCAGCGAATTAATCAGGCCGATGTTCGGGCCTTCCGGCGTCTCGATCGGACAGACACGGCCATAGTGGGTGGCGTGTACGTCACGCACTTCGAAGCCGGCGCGCTCACGCGTCAGGCCGCCCGGGCCGAGGGCTGAGACGCGACGCTTGTGGGTGACTTCAGAGAGCGGATTGTTCTGGTCCATGAACTGCGACAGCTGCGAGGAGCCGAAGAACTCCTTGATCGCTGCCGATACCGGCTTGGCATTGACGAGATCCTGCGGCATCAGATTCTCGGCTTCCGCCAGCGACAGGCGCTCCTTGACGGCGCGTTCGACGCGGACCAGACCGACACGGAACTGGTTTTCGGTCATTTCCCCGACCGAACGGATACGGCGGTTGCCGAGGTGATCGATGTCGTCGACTTCACCCTTGCCGTTGCGGATCTGGATCAGCATGCGCAGCACGTCGACGATGTCTTCGCGGCTGAGCACGCCCTGGCCTTCGATCTCCTTGCGACCCAAGCGGCGGTTGAACTTCATGCGACCGACCGCCGACAGATCATAGCGCTCCGCCGAGAAGAACAGGTTTTTGAACAGGTTCTCGGCAGCGTCCTTGGTCGGTGGCTCACCGGGACGCATCATGCGGTAGATTTCGACGAGGGCTTCGAGCTCGGAACGCGTCGTATCGATGCGCAAGGTGTCCGAGAGGAAGGCACCGCGATCGAGATCGTTGGTATAAAGGATGTCGAAGCTGGTGATGCCGGCCTGACCGATGCGCTGCAACACGTCTTCCTGCAGGACGGTATTGCACTCGACCAGCACTTCCTTGTTCACCGGATGCCACAAGGTCTTGGCCAGCACCTTGCCGATGAGATATTCCGTCGGCACCGCCAGTTCCTTGATACCCGCCTTGTCGATTTCGCGGATATGGCGCGGCGTGATGCGCTTGTTGGCCTCAATGATGACCTTGTCGCCATTCTTGATCTCGAAGGACAGGGTCTCGCCCTTGAGACGATCGGCGATGAGATCGAGATGATAGCCGTCATCACGCAGACGCACCTGACTGACGTCGAAGAACATGGCGATGATCTCGTCGGCATTGTAGCCGAGTGCACGCAACAGCACCGTGGCCGGCAACTTGCGGCGACGGTCGATACGCGCATAGACGAGATCCTTGGGATCGAACTCGAAGTCGAGCCAGGAACCACGGTAGGGAATGATGCGGGCATTGTAGAGCAGCTTGCCCGACGAATGTGTCTTGCCCTTGTCGTGATCGAAGAAGACCCCCGGCGAGCGATGCAGCTGCGACACGATGACGCGTTCGGTACCATTGATGATGAAGGTGCCGTTGTCGGTCATCAGGGGCAGTTCGCCCATGTAGACTTCCTGCTCGCGGATCGATTTGATCGACTTCGGCGTCGTTTCACGATCATAGATCATCAACCGGATCTTGACGCGCAGAGGAGCTGCATAGGTCATGCCGCGCATGATGCACTCGCGGACGTCGAACAGGGGCTTGCCGAGCGCATACTCGACAAACTCCAGGGCGGCATTGCCGGAGTGGCTTTCGATCGGGAAGACCGAACGGAAGGCCGCTTGCAAGCCAACGTCATGGCGCTTGCCGGCCGACAACCCCTCTTGCAGGAAACTGCGGTAGGAGTCGACCTGAATCGCCAGCAGATAAGGCACGTCCATGAGCGTGGACAGCTTGCCAAAGTGCTTGCGAATACGCTTTTTCTCGGTATATGAATATCCCATCGTGGTCCTCAGCTCTGAATCTCGAACCCTGGTCACCCGCCCCGGCGGGGGGCGAGACGGTACAACTGCGCTCTGCTTCGTGGCAGCCTATGCACTGACGCGCAAGGCATAGGCTGCGACAACAACAAAAGGCCGATGACCTTCGCAGGTCATCAGCCAGGCGCGGTCCAGGCTCACCACATCACGCGGCCAGCCCATGCCTATGCCTTACTTCACTTCCACCTTGGCGCCAGCTTCTTCCAGCTTCTTCTTCATGGCGGCGGCGTCGTCCTTGCTCACGCCTTCCTTGACGGCCTTGGGAGCGGCTTCGACCAGGTCCTTGGCTTCCTTGAGGCCGAGGCCGGTCAGTTCGCGCACGACCTTGATCACGTTCACCTTGTTTTCGCCGAAGCTGGCCAGGATGACGTTGAATTCGGTCTGCTCTTCAGCAGCCGGGGCGGCGGCGGCAGCCGGGCCAGCGGCGACGGCCACCGGAGCGGCAGCGCTGACGCCGAACTTGTCTTCCATCGCCTTGATCAGGTCGACGAGGTCCATCACCGACATTTCGGCGACAGCGTTCAGAATTTCATCTTTGGACAATGCCATGTTCATCAACTCCACTGAATAGGTAAAATTTCAGGCTGCCATCAGGCGGCCTTTTGATCCTTGACGGCCGCCACAGCGCGGGCAAACTTCGACGGCACCTCGTTGAGGGTGCGCGCGAGCTTGCTGACCGGCGCCTGCATGAGTCCGAGCAGCATGGCCAGAGCCTGATCGCGGGTCGGCAATGTCGCCAGGACGTCGATGTCCTTGGCTTCATAACGACGGCCTCCCACGGCGAGGGCTTTGACTTCCAGACGCTGGTTGTCTTTCGCAAAGGCCTTGAACAGACGGGCAGCTGCACCCGGATCCGACATGGACAATGCAAAGATGGTCGGTCCCACCATATCGGCGTGCAGGCACTCGAACTCAGTACCTGCGGTCGCACGACGCGCCAGGGTATTACGTACGACACGCACGTAGACGCCCTGTTCGCGAGCCTGAGCGCGGAGCTTGGTCATCTGCCCCACAGTCAGGCCACGGTAGTCCGCGAGCACCGCAGACAACGCAGCGGAGGCTGCCTGACTGACTTCGGCGACGATTTGTACTTTATCGTCTAGCTTCAGAGTCACAATTACCTCCCATTGACGGAAGATCGCAGATGCGATCACCTCGTGTCTTTCGACACGCCCCTGACGGGGCCATCGCGGGTTTCAGCTCAGTCGAGGATGAAACACCGCGTCTACACAGGCGATTAAGCGGGTCACCCCGCCCCTGTGGTCTTTGACGCGCCACGGCGAACCGTGGCCTTCAAAGTTCTGCTCGCTCAGGCGACGCTCAAAGCCGCCTGATCGATCACCAGGCCCGGACCCATGGTCGTGGACAAGGTGAGTTTCTTGATATAGATACCCTTCGAGGTCGCCGGCTTGGCCTTCTTCAGGTCGGCCAGGAGCGCCTCGACGTTCTGCCGGATGGCTTCGGCGCTGAAGCCGACCTGTCCCACCGGCGTATGGATGATACCGGCCTTGTCGACGCGATAGCGCACCTGGCCACCCTTGGCATTGCGCACGGCGGTCGCCACATCGGCGGTCACCGTACCGACCTTGGGGTTGGGCATCAGGCCACGCGGACCGAGGATGGTGCCGAGCTTGCCGACGACGCGCATGGCATCGGGCGTGGCGATGACGACGTCAAAATTGAGATCGCCACCTTGAATGCTGGCGGCGAGGTCGTCGAAACCGACGATGTCGGCACCGGCTTCACGCGCGGCATCAGCATTGGCGCCCTGGGCGAAAACCGCAACCCGCACCGTCTTGCCGGTACCGGCGGGCAGCACCGAAGCGCCACGCACGACTTGATCGGACTTGCGCGGATCGACGCCGAGGTTGACGGAGATGTCGATCGATTCCTTGAATTTCGCCGCCGGCAGGGCGTCGATGACGGCGACGGCCTCTTCGACACTGTATTGCTTACCGGCCTGCACCAGGGCAGCGATGGCCTTTTGCCGCTTGCTCAAATGTGCCATGTCAGACTCCCTCCACATCAATGCCCATGGAACGCGCGGAACCGGCGATGGTGCGCACGGCCGCATCGACGTCAGCGGCGGTCAGATCGGGCTTCTTCAGCGCCGCGATCTCTTCCAGCTGGGCGCGCGTGACCTTACCGACCTTCTGCGAGTTCGGGCGCGGCGAACCACTCTTCAGAGCCAGGGCCTTCTTCAGCAGCACGGAAGCCGGCGGCGTCTTCAGAATGAAAGTGAAGGAACGGTCGGAGTACACCGTGATGACCACGGGCGTCGGCAGACCCACTTCCATCTTTTGCGTGGCAGCATTGAAGGCCTTGCAAAATTCCATGATGTTGACGCCCTTCTGACCGAGGGCCGGACCGACGGGTGGAGAGGGATTCGCCTTGCCTGCAGGGATCTGCAGCTTGATGTAGGCGTCGATTTTCTTGGCCATGTCTTACTCCGTGGGTACGAACGCCTCGCGGCTCCCCGATCAATTCAGCCCCGCAGGGCCAGGATGCTCAGGTCTTTTCGACCTGATTGAATTCAAGTTCCACCGGCGTCGAGCGCCCAAAGATCATCACCGCCACCTGCAGACGGCTCTTCTCATAATTGACTTCTTCGACCGTGCCATTGAAATCCGCGAAAGGACCATCGATGACGCGCACCACCTCACCCGGCTCGTACAGGGTCTTGGGACGCGGCGAATCGGCATTCTGGTGCACGCGATTGAGGATGGCGTCGGCTTCACGATCGGAGATCGGCGCCGGCTTATCGGCCTTGCCACCGATGAAGCCCATGACCTTCGGGCAATCCTTGACCAGATGCCAGGCTTCTTCGCTCATCTCCATCTGCACCAGCACATAGCCGGGGAAAAACTTGCGTTCGCTCTTGCGGCGCACGCCATTCTTCATTTCGACGACGTCTTCCGTCGGCACGAGAATCTCACCGAAACGGTCTTCCATACCCGTCTCACGGGCACGGTCGCGCAGAGCGCGCATCACCTGCTTCTCAAAGCCGGAATAAGCGTGTACGACATACCAGCGCATAGTCATGAACCGCCCCTCAACCGATGATGCTATGAATGATCCAGCCGAAGAGCGCGTCGGCGCCCCACAGGATCAGGGACATGACGGCGACGACAGCGAGGACGAGCAGAGCTGTCTGCCAGGTCTCCTGACGCTGCGGCCAGACGACACGCAGAGCCTCGGCGCGCGCCTCGCGCAGCATACCGAGAAAGATCCCACCCTGGCGCGTCTGCACAGCGATGCCGCCAGCGACACCGGCGAGGACGACCAGCGCGACGACGCGCGCGAGGAGGAACTGCCCGGACCAGTGGGTGTTGGCGACCACGGCAACGACCGCCAGGGCGACGACGACCAGCCACTTGAGCAGATCCGCTTTATGATCGACCTGTCCCGTCTGGGCACTCATGACAACCCCACTTTCAAGATGGCGGGCCAGGAGGGACTCGAACCCCCAACACCCGGTTTTGGAGACCGGTGCTCTACCAATTGAACTACTGGCCCAATAAACTTCGCACAAGACAAAGGGCCCGGACGCACCGGGCCCTCAGCGAGCACCTTACTTGATGATCTTGGCGACGACGCCGGCGCCGACGGTGCGACCACCTTCGCGGATGGCGAAGCGCAGGCCTTCATCCATGGCGATCGGCGCGATCAGCGACACGACCATCTTGATGTTGTCACCCGGCATCACCATCTCCACGCCTTCCGGCAGCTCGATGGTGCCCGTCACGTCCGTCGTACGGAAGTAGAACTGCGGACGATAGCCCTTGAAGAACGGCGTATGACGACCACCTTCTTCCTTCGACA
>JAKBFV010000011.1 GCA_021833365.1 Pseudomonadota bacterium
GAGATGTTCCTCGAGCTCGGCAAATGAAGGACGATCGGGCGAGAACAGGGCTTTGCGCCCAAACTCCATGGCCGCTTGCGGGGCGACGCCATTGACACTGGCGAGCAAGACCAACTTGATACAACGGTAGACCACCGTATCTTCTTCCAGACGATGTGTCATGGCTGAGGCGATGGGAGCGACAAAACCATACGAGAGCAGGATGCCGAGAAAGGTTCCGACGAGAGCGTGCGCGATGAGTTCGCCCAGCTGTGTCGGTGGCAGAAACAGGGACTCCATGACGTGCACCACCCCCATGACGGCAGCGACGATGCCAAAAGCCGGCATACCATCGGCCAATCCCTGGACGGCATGAATGGGGGCATGGCCTTCGACATGATGCGTGTCGATTTCCATATCCATCAAGGACTCCATCTCCATGGCATTGAGATTGCCGCTGACCATCATGCGCAGATAGTCGGTGATGAAGTCGGCGACATGATGATCCGCCAGCACCTTGGGGTACTTGCTGAAGATGGGACTGGCATGCGGGTCCTCGATATCGGCCTCAATCGACATCAGCCCTTCCTTGCGCGCCTTGGAGAGGATCTCAAAGAGCAGGGCAAACAGCTCAAGAAAGAGATCCTTCTTCGCCTTGCCGCCCTTGAACACCGCCGGAATAGCCTTGCCGGCTGCCTTCAGGGGCTTACCGCCATTGCCACCGACGAAGGCACCGGTCGCACCGCCAAAAATCATCACCAGTTCCAGGGGTTGAAACAAGGCCGCGACATGACCACCACCAGCGATATAGCTTCCGAAGATACTCGCCAGGGTCAACAGGTAGCCTATCAATATGAACATCGGGTACACCATCCCGCAATCGTGAGCGCAGCTCCCTCAAATTTAGAACAAAATAGCGCCCTGTCGATAGCCTTCACGTCTTTATTTTCGGACTTCGCGCACCGAAGGAAAGCGAATGCGCGCCAAGGCTCCGGCGGCGACCGGCTCAAAGCAGAAATCGCAGCCATGCAGATTCATGATCACCGCCACGATGCTCAATCCAAGACCATGACCTTCAACGGCAGCGCTGCCGGTACCGCGGAAGTAACGCTGCAGGACAGCTTGTCTCTCGCCATCGGGGATGCCTGGACCCTGGTCCTGGATATCGATCTGCGGACGCCCTTCCTGCACCGACAGGGATACCTGGATACGTCCCTGTTGCGGCGAAAACTTGATGGCGTTATCGAGGAGATTGGAGATCGCCTCGAACAAGAGCTCATCATCGCCTTCGGCCGAGGGCTTGCTCTGCACACACAGATCGATCTGCACATTGCGATCTTCCAGCAGAGGCGCGTAAAAGGACTGCAGCCGCAGGAGAAGATCGACCAGATCAACGCGTGAAAATGCGGAGCGCCGTTTATTGCTCTCTAGTTCGGCGATGCGCAAGATGGCGCGAAAACGTGCGAGTACCGAGTCGGTGTCCTCGAGCACCCGCTCGAGCAGACTGGCCGGTTCAGCATCGAGATCACGTTGCAGGCGAAAGAGTCGTGCGCGCAGGCGTGTCATCGGCGTCATCAGATCATGAGCGACGTTGTTGCAGACGTTCTGCACCTCATGCATCAAACCCTGAATACGATCGAGCATGCTATTGATCACTGAGCCCAGCATATCGAGCTCATCGCCGCGCGAACTCAGCGTCAATCGCACGTCGAGATCGCCTGAGGCGATACGTTCACAGCGATCGGCGATGGCGCCGATACGGCGCACGGCGCGCAAGGACAGCAGAACGCTGAGTGCCAGCACCAGCACCAGCACGACGATGCCGCCCTCGACCAGGGCGTACAGGATGATGGTCTTGATTTCATGCAGCTCGGTGACATTGCGTCCAACGATGAGAAGACGTCCCTGCGCTAACGGCGCAGCGATGAACAATGCCAGACGGGCATGCTCGATGGTCATCTCGTCACGCCCCTCCTCCACCTGGTAATTGGCGATCTCCTGGCTATAACCCTGACGATTCATGCCCTGTGGAATCGTCAACAGATTGCCGGCCAGATGGTGGCCATCGGTGTCGAAATAGCCATACAGCCCCTGATGCAGAAGGTCGCGGCGCTGCACCGTGGCGATGGCTTCGGGTAGCCGTGACACGCTCACGGACTTGAGCTGCAACATGCGTACCGACAGACTGCGCTCCATGTCACGCGCGAGATAGCCGACCGTATGCCAATAGACGAGACCGAGCACGAGGGCCACCGTCGCAATAAACAGCAGGCTGTAGATCAGCGCCAGGCGAAAAGGTGACGCATTCCAGTAGTCAGCGACTCTCACAAAACATGAACCCCGTGCCGCGGATGGTCTTGATCAGTGGCGATACCGTCGGTGGATCGATCTTCTTGCGCAGTCTGCCGACGTGCACATCGATGATATTGGTGCCCGGATCGAAGTGATAATTCCAGACCGCCTCG
Source organism: Pseudomonadota bacterium (assembly GCA_021833365.1). GTDB lineage: Bacteria > Pseudomonadota > Gammaproteobacteria > Pseudomonadales > Moraxellaceae > JAJZHK01. Next base: position 2,445 of record JAKBFV010000011.1, read on the forward strand.
AAGATCATCATGCGTGTCACCACCTGGCCACTATTGCGCATGAGGTACTCGAGCAATTTATATTCCGTCGGCAAAAGGTCGAGATCCTGATCATCACGCTTGGCCGTGCGCTTGATGATATCGAGTTCGATGTCGGCGACGCGCAGACGATTCGCCTGCGCCGCCTGCACGGTGCGCCGTAGCAGGACCTCGATGCGCGCCACCATCTCCTCGGGAACAAAAGGCTTGGTCAGGTAGTCATCACCGCCAGCGCGCAGACCGCGAATACGTTCATCGATGTCACTGAGAGCGCTCAGCATCAGCACCGGCACATCGAGTCCCTGCTCACGCAAGCGACTGACGACATTGAGTCCATCCGTATCCGGCAACATGCGGTCGACGGTCATGATATCGAAACGTCCCGTCATCGCCTGCTCCAGACCCTGTGCCCCGGTTCCGGCATGTTCGGTGGCGAAACCATGGCGATTCAGCTCTGCCATGATCTCCTGAGCTGTCTGCGCGTCGTCCTCGATCACCAATACCCGTGACATCGTGCCCCCTCCTCTCATCGATGCTCGCATTATGACGGCGCTCCGCATCATCGTGCAGAGGCAGGCGGTTAAGTTTTATTTACAGCCATGGTCAGGCGTATGACCATCTAAAGTCAGGGATGATGGGTCGAACGGGTGCTGAGTAGATCGCTCACCGACCACAGATCGATCTCATCACCGACCGCCACATCCTGATGCGCATGCAATCCCACCCAGGCCAGCGATTGCAGGGTCGGCCACAGCGCCGCCGAGCTCAGATGTGCGGCCAGCGACCAGCCATCGACACCGGGCTGAGCCGCCAGGATTTCGTCGCGCTCACCGAGGCGTCGAGCGAAAGCGCTGCGTACTCGCTGCCCCTGCCAATGCGGCGCAGCCTGCCCACAAAGACCGAGCAGGGCATCACGGCAGATCAGGGTCAAGGTGACCAGGGCGCTCAGTGGATTGCCCGGCAGGCCGATATAGGGAAGCCCCTGCCAACGCGCCAGACACAGGGGTTTACCGGGACGCAAGGCCACCTTCCAGAAGGCCATTTCACCCTCGGCCTGCAGCAAGGCCTGAATATGATCTTCCTCACCCACCGAGACACCACCGCTCGACATGATCAGATCGGGTGCCAAGTCACTCGCCGCCAGCAAAGCGGTGCGTGAGGCGGCGCGCTCATCAGCGACGTGAGGGGGCGTGACGACTTCCAAGCCCCATTGCCGCAACACACTAGCGATCAATGGCCGGTTGCTGTCATAGATGGCGGCGGGACGCCAGGTTTGCCCAGGCGACAGGAGTTCATCACCGGTGCTGAGCAGAACCACCCGCGGCCGTCGCCGCACCACCACCTCGCCGGCACCGAGCATGGCCAGGACAGACAGTTCCACCGCGCCCAGGCGGCGGCCAGCAGCGAGCACCTGCTGTCCCGCCGCGACATCATGGCCGATGGCGTGGATATGTGCACCGACGGTCGGTTTTTTATGAAAATACACGCACTCACCTTCGCTGCGCGTGTCTTCCTGCATGACGACCGTATCGGCGCCTTCTGGCACGACCGCGCCGGTGAAGATACGCGCACAGGTGTCAGGATCGAGAGGAAGTGGTTGTCGCCCCGCCGGGATGCGTTGTCCCACGGGCAGGCAGTCCTTGCCTTGCAGATCCTGCCAGCGCAAGGCATAACCATCCATGGCGCTGCGGGCTTGTGCCGGTACCGGCTGCTCAGCGGTCACCTCATGCGCCAGCACCCGTGTCAAGGCCTGCTCAAGAGGGACGATCTCGGTCTCACACACTTCACCCAAAGCCTCGATCAGCGCTTGTCGGGCTTGCGCCACCGGCATCCATGCGGCCATCTCAGCCTCCTGTCATATTCATGTGGCGGCGCAACTGTACGGGCTGTTCGAGATTGAAGGTATGCCCGGCCGGCTTGCGTTGCAAGGCCTGTTGCACGGCTGGCAATACCGCTGCCTCACCTTGTTGACGCAACACAGCGCGCAGATCAAGAGCGTCCTCCTGGCCCAGGCAAAGCAGCAAACGCCCTTCGGCGGTCAGCCGCACGCGATTGCAATCATCACAGAAATTATGTGAATGCGGCGAAATCAGGCCTATGCGCTGACGTGCACCAGGTCGTTGAAAATAGCGCGCCGGCCCACCGCTACCCCAGGCCAGGGGTGTCAGCTTGCCCCAAGCCTGTTCGAGCGTCGCGAGAATCTCAGTGCTCGGCACCTGTTGCAGGGCTCGATCATGCTCCTCGATCTGGCCGAGTGGCATCTCTTCGATATAGGCCATATCAAAGCCCTGGGCTTCGGCAAACTCGGCGAGAGCGACGATCTCATCGTCATTACGCCCGCGCAGAATGAGCGCATTCAGGCGCCTCCGCGCCCAGGGCAAGGCTGCCGCCGCGGCGATGCCAGCCAGGACATCGGCCAATTGTCCGCTGCGGGTCAGGCGATGAAAACGTTCGGCCTGCAGGCTGTCGAGGCTGATGTTGAGGCTGTTCAAACCGGCGCGATGCAGAGGTGTGGCCCAACGCGCCAGCTGTGAGCCATTGGTGGTCAGCGCCAGTTCCTGCAGACCCGGCAGCGCCGCCAGGGTTTGCACGAGCTCAGGAAGATCACGGCGCAGTAAAGGCTCGCCGCCAGTGAGGCGAACCTTGCGCAAACCGGCAGGGATGAGTGCGCGCACCACCGCCACAATCTCTTCAAAACTGAGCAGATCATGACGTGGCAAAAACTGCATGCTCTCGCTCATGCAGTAGACGCAGCGAAAATCACAGCGATCGGTCAGGGAAATGCGCAGATAGGTGATCGCCCGCCCATAAGCATCCTGCAAACCCGCCGTCATGCTCTCACTCCTGCCTGGGTCGGGCTCTGAGCGCACGCCAAAGGCTGCGCAACTGTGCGCTCGACAACATGCTGAGGTCGCTGTGCTGGGCGGCGAGATGCGCCTCCAGCTCATGGAAATCACCGGTGAAGCGCCCATTGGCAGCGCGCAAAGCCTGCTCAGGATCGATGGCCAGCGCCTCGGCCAAGGCGAGAAAATCGAAATAAGCCTCACCGAGGATCTCTTTGTCGGCCGTCCCGGTAGCAGAGAACTGCTTTTCCAGCGCCTCCAGGTGAGCGCGCAGGGCGGCCAGCAGTGGCAGCGGCTCACGCTCACCCAAGCCCAGGCCGGCGACACGTGCCTGCAGTTTGCGACTGCGCAAGGCTGCGGGTAATGCGGCGGCGATACCGGCGAGATGCGAAACATGACCGGCGCGCTGCCGCTCTTCCTGCTTGACTTTTTGCCAGTGCGCATCGACTTGCGCGGCGCTCAGGACCGGTGCGCCGGGCTGCAGTCCGGGATGCCGTCGCTCGAGCTTGGCGACGATGGCAGCGACGACATCGGAAAAATCGAAAGCCTGCATCTCAGCGGCCAGCTGCGCCTGAAAAACGATCTGCAACAACAGATCGCCCAATTCATCGCACAGACTCGGCAGATCCTGCGCCTCGATCGCCGCCACCACTTCATAGGCTTCTTCCAGCGTATAGGGGGCGAGCGTCGCCAGCGTCTGCTGACGCTCCCATTCACTGCCGCGCTGCGGGTCGCGCAGGCGCCGCATGAGGGAGAGCAGATAGGACAGGCTGGCTTCAGGCATGCAGACCCACCCTCCTCGCCTCGATGACATTCGGCTGACCGGCGATGCGCTCGAGCACACGGCGCAAAACTGTCAGGCTGACGACTTCAATCACCAGTTGCAAAGTAGCGACACCATCGGCTTTATCGGTATGGGTGTGCACACCGACGACATTGACGCGCTCATTGGCGAGCACCGCGGTGATGTCGCGTAGAAGGCCCGTGCGATCGAAAGCACGCACGAGGATCTCGACCGGATAGGGCTGGCGAGCATCGGCGTCGCCCCAGGTGACGCTGACGACACGCTCCGGTTCCGCCTGCTCGAGCTTGAGCAGCTCTGGGCAATGCCGGGCATGGACGCTCACCCCGCGCCCCTGGGTGATGTAGCCGACGATAGGCTCACCGCGCACCGGATGACAGCAACGCGCCAGGGATGTCATCAGATTGCCGACACCTTCGATGATGACGTCACCCTCATCGCGCTGGCGTGCCGGCTTGACCACATCTTCCGGTAACAGTTCGCTTTGTCTTTCTGTTTGTTGTTCCGCCAGCAGACGGATGACCTGAGTCACCGACACATCGCCCGCACCGAGAGCGACCATCAGATCATCGCGACTCTTGAGGTTGAAGCGCTGCGCGACGGCTTGATGATCATAGCGACCATGGTGCATGTCCATGCGCTCGAGTTCGCGATTCAGAAGGTCCTGTCCGGCGGCCAGATTCTGATCGCGATCCTGGGCTTTGAACCAGTGCCGCACGCGCGCTATGGCGCGTGAACTGGTGAGATAACCAAGCGCTGGATTGAGCCAGTCGCGGCTCGGGGTTCCCGATGGCGTGGTGAGGATCTCCACCTGATCGCCGGTATTGAGGGTATGCGTCAGCGGCACCATGCGACCATTGACTTTGGCGCCGCGGCAACTGTGTCCGATCTCGGTATGGACGTGATAGGCAAAATCGAGCAGGGTTGAGCCGGCCTGCAGATCGATGACGTGACCATCACGCGTGAAGACATAGATGCGATCTTCCTGGATGGCCTGATTGAAATAGCCAGCGAGATCCTCTGCCCGTGATTCACCGAGATCATCCTGCCATTCGAGCACCTGTCGCAACCAGGCGATCTTGTTCTCGTAGCGGGCATCCCGGCCGCCTTGTGTACCTTCCTTGTAGTGCCAGTGGGCACAGACACCGAGCTCTGACTCTTCGTGCATGGCCAGGGTGCGGATCTGCACTTCCAGCACCTTGCCTTCCGGGCCGATCACCGCTGTATGCAAGGAGCGATAGCCGTTTTCCTTCGGCGAGGCAATGTAATCGTCGAACTCACGCGGGATATGGCGCCAGAGTGAGTGGACGATGCCGAGGGCAGCGTAGCAGTCGCGCACATCCGGCAGCAGCAGACGCACGGCGCGCACATCGTAGACTTCGCTGAAGCCGATGCCCTTGCGCTGCATCTTGCGCCAGATCGAATAGATATGTTTGGCGCGTCCCGACACTTCCCCCTGGATACCAAAACGCTCCATTTCACGGCGCAGGATGACGATGACGTCACGGATGTAATTCTGCCGATCGACGCGTTTTTCGTCGAGCAGCGCGGCAATCTCGCGATAGGCCTGCGGCTCAAGGTAACGAAAGGACAGATCCTCGAGTTCCCACTTGATATGGCCGATACCGAGGCGATGTGCGAGTGGCGCGTAGATATCGAAGACCTCGCGCGCCACGCGCTGCCGTCTTTCCTCACTGGCATCCTTGATTTCACGGATGGCGAAGGTGCGTTCGGCGAGCTTGATCAAGGCCACCCGCACATCGTCGATCATCGCCACCAGCATGCGCCGCAGATGGTCAAGCTGCTGCTCCGGGCTGCTGCCCAGCGTCGAACGCTCGCGTGGTGGATTCATCACCTGACTGATCACCGCCATACGCTGCACGCTGTCGATGAGCTGGGCGATGGCATAGCCAAAGCGCTTCTCCACCTCGATCAGTGCCACCTTGCCCTCGCGAACGGCGCGATAGAGCACGGCTGCCAGCAAAGACTCCTGATCGAGATGCAGATCGGCGAGGATATCCGCCATCGCCAGACCACTGAGGTAGGAACTGGTGCGTGCTGACCAGACGTCGCTGATCGGCTGCCGAGCGTCGACCTCCTCGGCGAACAGGCAGGCTCGTCGCAGTTCTTCGACGTCCGGCAGATCGACTTTCAGCGCCAGCCGTTCCAACCAGGCATCGAGATCGACCGATCCATCCGGACGGCAGGGATAGTCTTCACGCACCTTGACCATCTCACCCTCCTCGCACGAAGACGGCGATCGATTCGACGTGCGCCGTATGTGGAAACATATCCATCACCCCGGCACTCAACAGGGTATAGCCCTGCGCCGCCAGAATGCCGGCATCACGCGCCAGGGTCGCCGGATTGCACGACACATAGACGACACGGGGTGCCCCCCAGTGCGGCAGATAGCGCATCACTTCTTCGGCGCCACTGCGCGGCGGATCGATGAGAATACGGTCAAATTTTTCTCCCGCCAAGACCGATGTACGCAGATCCTGCTGCAGGTTTTCAGCGTGAAAGACGAGATGATCGAGGCCATGCGCACGCGCATTCTCCGCAGCACGCTCCGTCATCTCGATGCTGCCCTCCACCCCGACGACACGCTGCGCCCGGCGCGCCAAAGGCAAGGTGAAATTGCCCAGGCCACAAAAAAGATCGAGGACACGATGCTCGGGTTGTAGATCAAGCAAATTCAGGGCCAGATCGACCATGGCGCGATTGATACCGGCATGAACCTGGGTGAAATCGCTGGGGTGGAAAGCCATGCGCAAGTTCGCCGTGGGCAGGGCGTAGTGCAGGCGATCCTGTGCCGTCGCTGCTGTTTGCGTCAATGGGCAGACACTTTCCGGTCCGGCCGACTGGCCGTAGGCGATGAGACCATGCTGCGCACAAAACTCGATGAGACGCTGCCGGTCATCCGCCGACAAAGGCTGCAGATGACGGAAGATCAACGCCAGTTCATCGTCGCCGGCGGCGAATTCGATCTGCGCTATCTGCTGCCGCGCCGCCAGGGATTCGAGACATGCGCGCAAGTCCGGCAGGAGCCGCGAAAGGCGCTCATCGAGCACGGCGCACGCATCCATATCGACGAGAAAATTCGAGTGCTTCTCACGAAAACCGATGAGCAGGCGTTCCTTCTTGAGGACGTAGCGCACACCCAGACGCGCCTTGCGACGGTAAGCCAAAGTCTCGGCGCGCAAGGGCGGCAGCCAGGAACGCGGTTCAATGGCACCAAAATGGCGCAATTGCTCGGCCAGAGCCTGTTGTTTGTAGTGCAGCTGCGCTGCATTGCTCATATGCTGCAAAGAGCAGCCGCCACAGACGCTGGCGAGGTGACAGGGCGGTTCGACGCGGTCAGGGCTGGCGTGCAGGACTTCGATGACGCGCGCTTCATCGAAACGGCGTTGCCGACGTATCCAGGCGGCGCGTACGGTCTCACCCGGCAAAGCAGCATCGACGAAGACGACCTTACCCTCATGATGGGCGATACCGCGCCCCTCATGGCTGAGCGCTTCGATCTTGAGCTCGTGCTGCGGCAAGGGCTGACGACTCATAGACCGATCTCCCGGGAGGCATTCCAGGTCGCCAGAAACTCGCGCCAAGTGGCGTCCTCACTCTGCGCCAGCACATCGCGCAAGAGAGCTTCCTCGGTCGCGACGCGATCAGCGTCGAAGTGACCGCGCAATTGCTGAAAGCGCAAGAAAACCAGCCAGGTGTTCATCACGTCGGTCTCGCAATAAGCTCGGATGCCGGCGATGTCACCGCGTTGCCAGGCCGGCCAGACCTCCTGCCCGGACATGCCGAGCTTGCCCGGAAAACCGAGCAGGGTGGCGATATGGTCGAGCGGCGCCGTGGCGCGCGCCTGATACAGCGAGAGCAGATCCATGAGGTCGATATGGCGCTGATGATAGCGGCTGACGTAGTTGTTATAGCGAAACTCCTTGTTGTCTTCGCCCTGATCCCAGAAAGCGTGGGCATCGACACGCCAGCGTAAGGCGCGGTAGCTCAGTACGGGCAGATCGAAAGCCTGTCCGTTCCAGGAGATGAGGGTCGGCGTAAAGCGTTCCAGACCGGCGAAGAAACGTCGAATGAGCGACGCCTCGTCATCGCCGGGCTCGCCCAGCGACCATACCTTGAGTTGGTCCTGATGACGCAGGAGCACCGAAATACAGACGATCTTCTGCAAGGTCAAGCGCAGAAAATCACTGCCATTTTCCTCTCGACGCTGCAGTTGCATGGCTGCGAGAACCTCCTCGTCACTGAGTTCTGGCAAGTCGTACAGACGCCGGCCGGCCTCGATGTCAGGTATGGTCTCGATATCGAAAACGAAGTAATTCACGTCACCTCCGCAAAGATGCCGGTTGATAGATAACGATCGCCGCGATCGCAGATGATAGCGACGACGACTGCGTCTGGATGCTGAGCTGCCACCTGCAAGGCGACGTGAACAGCAGCGCCGCTCGAGACTCCGACGCATAAGCCTTCCTGACGCGCCAGAGCGCGCACGCCGGCGATGGCATCGACGACCTCGACATCGAGCACGCGATCGACACGACGGGCATCGTAGATCGCCGGCATATAAGCGGCCGGCCAGCGCCGTATGCCAGCGATCTGGCTGCCAGGTGCTGGCTGCAGACCGATGATCTCAATCTCCGGCTTGTGTTCCTTGAGATAGCGCGACACCCCCATGATGGTTCCCGTCGTCCCCATACTGCTGACAAAATGGGTAATACGACCGGCGCTTTGCTGCCAGATCTCTGGCCCCGTCCCTTCATAATGGGCACGCGGATTGTCCGGATTGGAGAATTGATCGAGCATGAAGGCCTCACCACGGTCGCGCATGGCGGTGGCCAGATCGCGCGCCCCTTCCATACCGGCTGCCGCTGGCACCAAAATCAATTCGGCTCCATAAGCGCGCATGGCGGCACAGCGCTCCTGCGTCTGATTGTCCGGCATGACTAGGCACATGCGTAACCCGAGGGCAGCCGCGACCATGGCCAGGGCGATGCCGGTATTGCCGGAGGTCGCTTCGACCAGGCGATCACCAACCCGGACTTCACCGCGCGCCATGGCGGCGCGCAGCATCCAGGTCGCGGCGCGATCTTTGACCGAGCCACCGGGATTTTGCCCCTCAAGCTTGACCCAGACCTCTCCCGCCGTGGGCGCCGGCAGTCGACTCAGACGAATCAGGGGGGTCTGCCCCACGAGATCGAGCAGCTGCAAGTTCACCTCCCCATACTGCGAATGCCTAAAGGCGGCTATAGTACACCGCTGACCCCCCTGACGGCGAATAGGCATGCCTCACAGTTTCTTGCAACGATCGTTGCTCATCACTTTGAGCCCCGTGCTTCTCGTCGTTTTGTTGGCGGCCGGATTTCACTTGCAGAGTCGCTTCGGCGAGATCGATCAGGAACAAAGTCAGCACCGCCAGTTGCTCGCTGAAACCCTGCGTCTGCGCCTGCTCGAACATGCCGGTGAAGCACCCGCGGAACTCCTCCAGGACACCCTCGATAATGAAGACTTGCGCGCCTGGGGATTGATCGATGCGCAGGGGCATACCCTTTTTTATGCCGGCCTGCATCCGCCTCGGCATCTCCTGCCGGGTTCAGCGCTGCCCATGCCTGGGAATGAAACACTGCGCCTGGTCGGCCAGCTGCCCTCCTATGCACGCCCGGTCTGGTTATGGCTGCAGTTTTCTGACGATGGCGCGCGCCTGCGCAAGGATGAAACCCTGCTCGCCGCCCTGTTATTGACCTTGGCCGCCCTCGGCCTGAGCTCTATTTTCGTCGTCGCCAGCACACGACAGCTGCTCCGTCCCATCCGCGGCATCATCGAAACCGCCGGCAAGCTGCGTGGTGCGCAATGGGACACGCGCTTTCCGGAACAAGGTAGTCGCGAGTTCAACCTGCTCGGCCAGCACTTAAATCAGATGTTGAGCACCCTGCAAAGCGAAGTCGATGACCTTAAACAGAGCATGGAGCAGACCCATGAAGACCTGCAATCGACGCTCGAGTCGATGGAGATCAAAAACATCGAACTCTCTCTGGCGCGTAAGGAAGCTCTGGAAGCCAACCGCATTAAGTCCGAATTTCTCGCCAATATGTCGCATGAAATCCGCACGCCACTCAATGGCATCATGGGTTTTGCCAACCTGCTCGCCCGCAGCCGCCTATCGCCGCGCCAGCATGACTATGTGCAGACCATCCAGAAATCTTCGGAAAACCTGCTCGCCATCATCAATGACGTCCTCGATCTCAGCAAAATTGAAGCCGACAAACTCATTCTCGAACGTATCCCGCTCAATATCGAGGAATGCGTGCATGACGTGCAAAATCTGCTGGCACCACTGGCGGCGGCAAAACACCTGCAGCAGATCACTTTCGTTTATCAGGATGTGCCCCGCCACCTCATGGGCGACCCCCTGCGTATCAAGCAGATCCTCATCAACCTGCTCAGCAATGCCATCAAATTCACACCACAGGGCGAGATCACCCTACGCGTCATGCTGGAACAGGAGGATGAGCAGGAACCCACCCTCCGCCTGAGTGTCACCGATACCGGCATCGGTGTGTCCGCCGACGAATCCCTGTTCCAGCCTTTCAGCCAGGGAGGATTGCAGAGTCAATATGGCGGCACCGGCCTCGGCCTCGTCATCAGCAAGCGCCTGGTCGAGATGATGGGCGGCGAGATCAGTTACGAGAGTGCCCCCGGGCAAGGCAGCACGTTTTGGTTCACCCTGCGCCTGCGCCGCGATCCGTTGTTGCATGAATCTGCCGAGCCCGCTCTGTTTGCCAGCTGCGCCCTGATCATCGGACATGACGGCCTGCGCCAGATGTGGGAGCACCTGCTCGCACGCTGGTGTGGCAAGATCCATACCCTGCGTCATGAAGAGGAGCTCGACTTTAGCGACCACAAGCCCGAACTCGTCGTCGCCCATGTCAAACTGCAGGAAGCCGACTCCCTGATGGCGCGGACACGTCAGCAAGGACTGCCTCTTCTGCTTCTGCACGATAGCGCCGATCCCGGCCTCGATCGCTTACATGATCTCGAAGGCATCGAGACCCTGGCCCTGCCTGCTTCGGCACAAAAACTCTGGTCATCTCTGCAACATCTCCTGCCACCGTCGACACTCTCTGCGTTCGCCGTCATGCCGCCGACCCTCCCGACCGGCAAAGTGCTCGTCGTCGACGATCACCCGGCCAATCTGCTGCTCGTATCCACTTTGCTCGAGGATCTCGGCCTCACTGTCCTGCATGCCGATAGCGGTGCCGCCGCCCTCGCCTGCGTGGAGAAGGAAAAAGTCGATATGATCCTCATGGACATCCGTATGCCCGGCATGGATGGCTTGACGGCGACACGCGCCATCCGCGCTCTGCACACACACCCACGTATGCCGATCATCGCGGTGACGGCACATGCCATGGCCAGTGAACGTCAGGAGGCGCTCGCTGCCGGCATGGATGACTATATGACCAAACCCTTACAGGAGGCACAGCTGCGCCGCCTCATCCTGCGCTGGCTGCAGCCCGGCCAGCGCGCCCTCGACGGTCATGCCCAACCTGCCCCTGTCGACTGGGAGGAAGGCCGCCGGCTCGCTGCCGGCAAGAAAGATCTGGCGGAAGAGATGATCACGATGCTGGTGACGGGCTTGCCGGCCGAGATCGAAGCCTTACATCAGGCTCTGGCGCGCGGTGATCGGGAGCAGCTGCTCGATCGTGTCCATTACCTTCACGGCGCCTGCCGTTACTGCGGCGTTCCGCGCCTACGCTCTCTTGCCAGCGACCTCGATCAGCGCCTGCGCGAGGGGGGCGACGATGACGCGACCTTGAACGCAGAGGTCGCGAGCCTGCTCAGCGCGATGCAGGAGTTGGTCGACTGGTGGCAGGCGCGACCATCCCCACGCTAACGGTCATGAACTCCAACCAAGTCGCTCAGCGATGGGATGGAGTTTCGCAGGACGTAAGGCCCCGCGCTGGATCAAGGCTCTGACCAAGTTCGGCTTCATCAACCCAGCCAACACCTGACCCTCGCGTTCACCAATAGCATGACCTTCACGCCGGGTCAGGAAGGCGCTCGCCGTCTTTCACGCTAACTCCTACTCACGTCGCGGCAGCAGGATCTCGCGCTGACCATTGCTGCCCATGGCTCCTACCACACCGGCATTCTCCATGGCTTCGATCAGCCGCGCCGCGCGGTTGTAGCCAATCTTGAAACGACGTTGCACGAAAGAGGCCGATGCGCGGCGGGTCTCGAGAACGAAGGCCAGTGCCTGGTCGTAGAGAGCATCCTGCTCGGGATCATCCGCATCGCCATTCTCATCGCCCCCCGACGCATCACCGACCTCATAACTGCCTTCGACGATGGCATCGATGTAGGCAGGGGCGCCGCGCGAACGCCAGTGCGCACAGACGCGATGCACCTCCTCATCCGCCACGAAAGCACCATGCACGCGTTCAGGCAGGCCGGTTCCCGGTGGCAGGAAGAGCATATCGCCCTGGCCGAGCAGCTGCTCGGCGCCACCCTGATCGAGGATGGTGCGGGAATCGATGCGACTCGATACCTGGAAGGCGATACGCGTCGGAATATTCGCCTTGATCAGACCCGTAATGACGTCGACCGATGGTCGCTGGGTCGCCAGAATCAGATGAATACCGGCGGCGCGCGCCTTCTGCGCGATGCGGGCGATGAGTTCCTCCACCTTCTTGCCAACCACCATCATCATATCGGCGAATTCGTCGACGACGAGAACGATGGCGGGCAGAGTCGCCAGCAGTGCCGGCCCCTCCTCGAGAGCGCTGTCCTGGCGCCGCCAGAGCGGGTCACGCAGGGGCGTGCCGGCTTTTTCCATCTCCAGGACTTTTTTATTGTAGCCGGCAAGGTTGCGTACACCGACGGCGGCGAGCAGCTTGTAGCGCCTTTCCATCTCGGCCACCGACCAGCGCAGGGCATTGGCCGCTTCCTTCATATCGGTGACGACCGGCGTCAAGAGATGAGGAATGCCGTCGTAGATCGATAGTTCCAGCATCTTCGGATCGATCATGATCATCCTCACCTCGGCTGGCGTCGCCTTGTAAAGGATGCTCAGGATCATGGCGTTGACGCCCACCGACTTGCCCGAACCGGTGGTGCCCGCCACCAGCAGATGCGGCATGCGGGCCAGGTCGGCGACGACCGGACGGCCGCCGATGTCCTTGCCGAGCACCAGGGTCAAGGGCGACTCCTTGCTGTCATACTCGACTGAGGAAAGAACTTCAGAAAGACGCACCATCTCCCTGACTTCATTAGGTATTTCTATGCCGACGACAGATTTTCCAGGGATCACCTCGACGACCCGCACCGAGATCACCGCCAGGGAACGCGCCAGGTCCTTGGCGATATTGCTGATGCGCGCCACCTTGACCCCGGCGGCTGGCTGGATCTCAAAACGGGTGATGACCGGACCCGGCTGTACCGCCTTGACCTCGGCATCGATGCCAAATTCACGCAACTTGATCTCGAGAAGGCGCGACAAGCCCTCGAGGGTTTCCGGACTGTAGCCGCGTTTTTTCGCCATATCGGGCGGATCGAGCAGAGCGATCGCCGGCAGATCGCGCGCTTCATCGGCGGTGAACATCTCCGCCTGTCTCTCGCGCTCGGCCCGCTCGCTCAAAGCAACCGCCGCTACAGCCGGCTGAATATCGGGCTGTGAGCGCGGCGCGCGCATCTCGAGGGCATCGACATGCTCGCCCCATGGTGGCGATGGCGCCTCCCCATCTTCGAGCACGGGTTCCTGGCGTGCTTGTAAGCTTCCTTTCCTGCTGCTCTTGCTGCGTGCTGGTTGGGCGGCCGGGGCAGACTCAGGAGCCGATTCAGGCGTTGCCGTGGCGAGCTGTTCCTGCACCCGACGATTGCTGATATGCAAGGTGAAATCAGCATCCTCACGTTGCAAAAACTCGCGGCGCAGGGCGCGCTGCTGACGCCAGTACTGATAACTGCGGAGCATGCGCCGCCATGTCGCTTCCTCGGCGATAGCGAGGGCATGCTCACAAGGTGCGCCGATGGCCTCGCACCAGGCCAGCCAGGGTAGATCGAGCGCCAGCGTCCAGCCCAGGGCCGCCGCTGACAGCAACAGGAGTGTGGCTGCTGGCAGACCTAGAACGTGCCAAGCCGCCATACCGACGATGCCACCGATGAGGCCACCGGCGGCGTCATCCATCCAGGTGGCAGGCTGATAAAAGTGCAGGCGTGCCAACGCCGCTGTGGCGATGAGAGCGAGCAAAAGCGAGCCCGCACGCAGAAAAGCCCCATGGGGTGAATGCCTGACCTGTGACCAGAGCGGAACGGCGCGTAAAAACAGATACAGGGAGAGCAGAAAGGCACAGGGACCTAAGCCGACATAAAGAAAGTCGCCGACATGCGCCCCCCAGGCACCGAGAGGATGTGTCCAGACGCCAGCATCACCACTATGCTCCCAGGCAGGATCGTGATCGGAGCGTAGCGCCACCGCCAGAGCGATGAGTACTGCAAGCAGAAACTGGCTCACCGCCTGCACACCCCGCCACAATCGCCGCTGCCAATCACCGCCACCTTGCGCCACGATCCACTTCCTGACTGAGTCTGACGGGCGTCATTGTAACCTACTCTGTCATCGCCGTAGTACCGGCGCGACGATACCGCCATCGCTCACCTGGATCGCCGCCGCGAGCGCGGCGTCCTGTCGCCAGTCAGCCGCCGCCAGACGCAAAACATAGGGTAGCAGGGCAGCCGACAGTGCCTCACTGCTGGTGCGCGGCACCGCTCCCGGCAAATTACTCACGCCACAGTGAAGCACCCCTTCGCAGCGATAGACCGGGTCGGCATACGTGGTCGCATGCATGGTCTCGATACACCCCCCCTGGTCGATGGCGATGTCGACGATCACCGAACCTGCCTGCATGCTGCGCACCATGGCGCGATCGACGAGACGCGGAGCGCGCGCGCCGGGATCGAGCACGGCGCCGACGAGAACATCGGTGTGCGCCAGTAAGGGCTGCCAGCGTTCGCTCTGCGCTGGGCAGGCGGTGATACCAGGATGCAATGATTCGAGCTCCGGCCAACGCTCGGCGCGCCTCTCCACCACCGTCACCTGAGCGCCGAGACGGGCTGCCATCAAGGCTGCCTGAGCACCGGCGACACCACCACCGAGCACCAGCACGCGCGCCCTCTGGCACCCCGGGATGGCCTGTAATAACAGACCTTTGCCACCCATCGGCGCGCTCAGATACTGCATCGCCCACTGAATAGCGAGCTCACCGGCGATGCGGCTCATCGGCGCCAGCAAGGGCAAACGCCCGCTCTCCTGCACGGCTTCAAAAGCCACCGCCGTGAGGCCGCGCTGCATCAGGGCCTGTAACAAATCCGGCGCAGCCGCCAGGTGCAGGTAGCAGAACAGGCGATGCCCGGCGTGCAGCCAGGGCCACTCCTCTTCCTGTGGCTCCTTGACCTTGACGACCAGGGCCGCCCCGGCGTAGAGCTGCTGACGATCCTGCTGCAAACTGGCACCGGCTTGTCGGTAGGCGGCATCGGTGTAGCCGGCGGCATCACCGGCCGCCGCCTCGACGCACACCTCATGACCGGCGCTGACCAGTTCACCAACCGCCGCCGGGTTGAGCGCCACCCGCCCCTCCAACACCTTGCGCTCACGCGGAATAATGATACGCATGCCCCCTCCCGACCTCATTTCGATCCGAGACAGCCATTGATATCGACCACGACACCCTCATATCCTATGATGGCCCCCTTTGTCCGGTATTGCCATCGTCACGAGGATCTGCGCATGAACCCTGTCCAGCACCACCGCCTCATCATCCTCGGCTCCGGCCCTGCCGGTTACAGCGCTGCCGTCTACGCAGCACGCGCCAACCTGCGCCCGGTCGTCATCACCGGCATGCAAGCTGGCGGCCAGCTGACGACGACCACCGAAGTCGACAACTGGCCCGGCGACGTGCATGGCTTGACTGGACCGGCCCTGATGGAGCGTATGCAGGCGCATGCCGAACGCTTTGGCACCGAGATCCTCTTCGACCACATTCATCGTGTCGACTTCAGCGTCCGTCCCCTGCGTCTCGAAGGCGACAGCGCCGTCTATACAGCCGACGCACTGATCATCGCCACCGGGGCTTCTGCGCAATACCTCGGTCTCGCCAGCGAAAGCACTTTTCAAGGGCGCGGCGTCAGCGCCTGCGCCACCTGCGACGGCTTTTTCTACAAGGGACAGAAGGTCATGGTCGTCGGCGGCGGCAATACTGCCGTCGAAGAGGCGCTCTATCTCGCCAATATCGCCGCGCACGTTACCCTCGTGCATCGCCGTGACAAGCTCAAAGCCGAGAAAATCCTCCAGGATCAGCTGCGCGCGCGCGAGCAGGAAGGGCGCATCAGCATCGTCTGGAATCACGCCGTTGACGAGATCGTCGGTGACGATAGCGGTGTGACCGCTGTGCGCCTGCGCAGCGTCACCGATGACAGCACGCGCAGCGTCGATGTGAATGGCGTGTTCATCGCCATCGGCCATCGCCCCAACACCGATATCTTTGCCGGTCAGCTCGAACTCAAAAATGGCTATGTGGTCGTGCGCGGTGGCCTCGACGGACAAGCCACCGCCACCAGTGTCGAGGGCGTCTTTGCCGCCGGCGACGTCGCCGATCACGTCTATCGCCAGGCGATCACCTCGGCCGGCTCCGGTTGCATGGCGGCGCTCGACGCTGAAAAGTATCTCGATCAGAGTACCTGATGTCTTCGCCCATCCCCTGGCTGGAGCAGGATACGCCCTTTCCGCTCCCGCCCTGGCGTAGTGGCCCCCTGCCCGGGGTGATCGCCGGTGGCGCCGATCTGTCGCCGACACGACTTTTACAGGCTTATCACCAGGGGATTTTTCCCTGGTATGAGCGCCATGACCCCATCCTCTGGTGGTCACCTGACCCGCGTGGCGTCATCCTGCCGGACGAACTGCACATCTCGCGGCGCCTGCGCCGCCGCCTGCGTCATGGCGATCATCGCGTCGTCGTCGATGACGATTTCAAGGCCGTCATGCAAGGCTGTGCCATGGAACGTCGCGGTGAGACCGGTACCTGGATCCATCCTGAGATGATCGACGCCTATACGCGCCTCTTCCATCTCGGACACGCGCATGCCTTTTCTGTCTATGCCGGCGAGGAACTGATCGGCGGCCTCTATGGCGTCAGCGTCGGCCGCATCTTCTGTGCCGAATCGATGTTCTCACGTCGCCCCGATGCCTCGAAGTTCGCACTGATCGCCTGTGTACGCTGGCTGGCTGCGGCTGGCTGCCCTCTCATCGATACACAGTTGCTCAATCCGCACATCGCCCGCCTCGGCGCCCGTGAGATTCCTCGCGCCAGCTATCTGGCTATACTGGAGAAAGAACGTTCAGCGTCTCTGCTTCATCCTTGGCCAAGCGGCAAAGATCTCATGCCCTGGCTGCAGCAGCTTGAATCACGAGGAAGTCCTAGCCCATGAGCTCTGGCAACGAACTGCGTTTCTTCAGCACGGCTGTGCATGACTGCAGCTACCTGCCCGGTCATCGTGCTTCGACGCTGTTTGCCGATCCCGAACGCAATATGAACGTCGCGCTTTACAGCCACCTATCGCGCATCGGCTTTCGCCGCAGCGGTGACTTCGTCTATCGCCCGCACTGCGGCCCCTGCCAGGCCTGTGTGCCAGTACGCATCCCGGTGGCACAGTTCCATCCGACCCGTCAGCATCGCCGTACTTGGCTGATGAATGCAGACCTCGCCGTGAGCTGGGAGCGTCCCGGTCTGACCGAAGAACGCTATGCCCTCTACGCCGCCTACATAGGGCGCCGCCACAGCGATGGTGACATGTATCCACCGAGCCGCGACCAGTACCGATCTTTTCTATTGTCGACTTGGTCCGACCTCATGTTCCTCGAATTCCGGCTGCAAGGACGCCTGGTCGCCGTCGCCGTCTGTGACTGGCTACAGGATGGCCTCTCCGCCACCTACACGTTCTACGATCCCGAATTGCACGCGCGCAGCCTTGGCACCTATGCCATCCTTTGCCAGATCGAGAGCTGCCGACGCCTCGACCTGCACGCCCTGTATCTCGGCTACTGGATCAAAGAGTCGCCAAAAATGGCCTACAAGGCACGGTTTCGCCCTCTCGAACTCTATGTTCATGACGCCTGGCTGCTGGCACGCTGAGCATGGAAAGGCCTATAATGGCGGTCCGATGAGCATAAAGGCCGCGATGATGAGCAGCAATGTCGACCCTGCTGAGATCGCCAAGTTTGAGGCACTGGCAGAACGCTGGTGGGATGCTGAAGGGGAGTTCAAACCCCTGCACGCCATCAACCCCCTGCGTCTGAACTGGATCGATGAGCGCGCCCCCCTGTCCGGGCGACGGGTGCTCGACGTCGGCTGTGGCGGCGGCATTCTCGCTGAGAGCATGGCGCGCAGCGGCGCCGAGGTGACCGGCATCGACATGGGTGAGGCGCCACTCGCCGTCGCCCGCCGCCATGCGCAAACCGACGGCGTACAGCATCTCGATTATCAACGCATCGCTGTCGAAGACTTGGCGGCACAGGCCCCCGCCAGCTATGACGTCGTCACCTGCATGGAAATGCTCGAGCACGTGCCAGAGCCGGCAGCGGTCGTCGCCGCCTGTAAAACCCTGGTCAAACCAGGCGGCTGGGTGTTCTTCTCGAGCATCAACCGCACGCCCAAGTCCTGGCTTTTTGCCATCGTCGGTGCGGAGTATGTGCTGCGCCTGCTACCGCGTGGCACGCACGATTATGAACGTTTCATCCGCCCCTCCGAGCTCGACACCTGGATGCGTCATTGTGGACTGCAGCGTCAAGACATGACCGGTTTGCACTACCATCCGCTGACCCGGCGCTTCTGGCTCGCTGACAATGTCGACGTCAACTACATGGTCGCTAGCCGCCGCCCCCAGGATGCATGATGGTTGGAGCACTGCTCTTCGATCTCGATGGCACCCTCGTCGATACGGCCCCCGATTTTGCGCGTATCCTCAACGCCCAGCGCGATGATCTGAACCTCCCTGCGCTCGCCCCGGAGCGTGTCCGGCACTGGGTGTCGCAGGGGGCTCGCCACGTCATCGAGTCGGGCTTTGCCGACTATAGCCAGCAGCCCGAGCGGCTCGAACAGCTGCGCCAGGATTTCCTCGAACGCTACGCACAGAATGTTGGCCTGCACTCCTGCCTGTTCCCGGGCATGCGTGAACTGCTCGTGCAGATCGAACAACGCAGCATCGCCTGGGGCGTCGTCACCAACAAGCCAGAACGCTATACCTTGCCGCTGCTGACACAGCTGCGCCTGAATCCTGGCGCCGTCATCTGTCCCGAACACGTGCCGAACAGCAAGCCGGACCCCGCCGGCCTGCTGCTCGCCTGCCGCCAGCTCGATCGTTGTGTGCAGACTTCTCTGTATGTCGGCGATCATGAGCGCGATATCGAAGCTGGACGGCGCGCCGGCATGGTCACGGTCGCCGTCAGCTGGGGCTATACCCTCGAAGGGGATGATCCGCAGCGCTGGCGCGCCGATCATCTCATCAGCCATCCGCAACAGCTTTCTTCCCTACTCCATTGCATCGAGGATATACCATGCACGATTACCAGGCACCCCCCGAGCTCCTGAAGGATAAGGTGATACTGGTCACCGGCGCCAGCGATGGCATCGGTCGCGCCGCCGCCATCGAATACGCCCGCCTCGGCGCCACCGTCATTCTGCTCGCACGCGATCAGAACAAGCTGGCGCGCGTCTATGACCATATCGAGGGTCTCGACTACCCGCAACCGGCGATGATCCCCCTCGATCTCGCCGTCGCCGAAGCGACGGCTTACCAGACCCTGGCGAACATGATCGAACGGGAATTTGGTCGCCTCGATGGTCTGTTGCACAATGCTGCGGTTCTCGGACCGATCACCCCCCTCGAACACTACGAGGACGGCACCTGGGATCAGGTGATGCAGGTCAATCTGCGTGCCCCCTTTCTTCTGACTCAGGCTCTGCTGCCGAATCTGCGCGCCGCCGAACAAGCCAGCGTCATCTTCACCAGCAGCAGCGTCGGTCGACACGCACGCGCTTATTGGGGCGCCTACGCCATCTCCAAAGCCGGTGTCGAGTCGCTTTGCCAGATCTGGTCCGAGGAACTCGCACGCCTGACGCGCATACGCTTCAACTGCATCAATCCGGGTGCGACGCTCACCGCCATGCGCAGGAGCGCCTATCCAGCGGAAAATCCGGAAAAACTCCGCCGCCCGGAGGAAATTCTCGGCCTCTACAACTACCTCATGGGTGCCGATGGCGCGCATCTGCAGGGCATGTCTCTGGATGCCCAGCCAGATCTTTGACGCCCATGCCGGCAAATGCTCACTGCGATGCTGAGAAATGCCGGTAATTTTATGATAAGTCTAAAGATATCAATTATGGCATGAGTTTCGCTTCAGTCGAGGACAGGCTCTATTGGAGTGGTTCCTCATGCCGCATTCCCAGGTTCTTCCCCTGCATCAGGCGCCGGCGCCGAGCAAAGATCGCAAGGCGCGCATCGCCCTGCGTTCGCCCATGGAGTTGCAGCTGCATCTGCCCTCACTGCTCGCTGCCAGCCTGGAGCTCGATCACATCCTCGATCAATACTTCACCTATATCAGCATCGATCTCAAACCCGCCAGCATCAGCGTACACGGTCAGTCCTATCACTACCGGCAAGGCAAGGAAAGCAAACACCAGGCGCATTATCGGCTCAAGATCGAAGATCAGGACCTCGCCGAACTGCAGGTGACACGCTCGCGCCCTTTCAGCGAGGCCGAGCTGAGCTGGATCGAACAGACCCTCAGCCATCTGTTACTGCCTCTGCGCCACGCCTTCGCCTACGCACAGATGCAGGATCTCGCCTTGCACGACAATCTCACCGGTGTCGGCAACCGTCGCGCTTTCGAGATGCAAGGCGAACGACTGCTCAAGTCAGCCCTGCGTCATGAGCGTTCCTGCAGCCTGCTCCTGCTCGATATCGATCACTTCAAACGCGTCAATGATGAACACGGCCATGCGCGCGGCGACCTCGTCCTGATCGAGACAGCGCGACGCCTTGAGGGGCAGCTACGCGGCAGCGACCTGCTCTGCCGCTGGGGCGGCGAAGAGTTCAGCGTGATGCTGCCGGAAACCCACCTCCCCGGCGCGCGCATCGTCGCTGAACGCATACGCCATGCCTTCGCCGAGCAAGCGGTCAGTGGCCTGGCCTTGTCGGTGAGCATCGGGCTGGTCAGCCTGTGCCGCGACGAAACCCTGCAGGCTCTCTTTCAGCGCGCTGATCAGGCCCTCTATCGCGCCAAACAGACAGGTCGCAACCGCGTCTGCACCGACAGCGCCTGCGACTGAGGCTCTAGCTGGACTAGATCTCCTCGCCACCAGGCTCGCGATCGCGCCGTTGGCGGCCATCCTGACGCGGCAGACGTGCCGGCAAGGGCTTGGCCAACATGCGCTCGGTACGCCTTTTCTGCAGGCCATAGAGGCCTGTGCCACGCCGTGGCTTGAGCTCGACCTGCTGTGAGATCTCATCGATCTGCGGCGCGTCGAGCTCGAGCCAGCGCCCGGTCTTCAGTTGCTTGGGCAGAGTCACCGTCCCATAACGGATGCGAATGAGACGACTGACCTTGAGACCGACCGCCTCAAACATGCGGCGAACTTCGCGATTGCGCCCCTCGCAGATGACCACCTGAAACCACTTGTTCACGCCCTCGCCACCGACGAGGCTGAGACGTTCGAACTTGGCCAAACCGTCATCGAGCACCAGGCCATCGAGCAGCTGCTGGCGCTTGCCTTCATCGAGTTCGCCGAGCACGCGCACCGCGTATTCACGCTCGATATGGCTGGATGGATGCATGAGGCGATTGGCCAGCTCGCCATCGGTGGTGAACAGCAGCAGACCCGAGCTGTTGACATCCAGGCGCCCGACCAGGATCCAGCGCTCCTGATGCACGGGTGGCAGATGATCGAACACCGTCGGTCGTCCTTCCGGGTCGGAACGGGTACAGATCTCGCCTTCCGGCTTGTAATAGACCAGGACACGCCGACGCTGTTCCTCTTCGGTGAGCAGCGTCACCAACCGGCCGTCGACACGTACCTGATCGCCCACTTCGACACGATCGCCGAGCTCGGCCAAGCGCCCATTGACGCTCACCCGACCTTCGCTGATGGCGACTTCCATATGCCGGCGCGATCCGACGCCGGCTCGCGCCAGCACCTTTTGCAACTTCTCACTCATCATCGCTCACTTCTTCTGCATCATTCATGGAGTTGGCCTGCCCGACCTCAATCAGATCGAGTTCGGCATTGATCTGATCAAGATCACGCAATGCTGACAAAGGCGGCAGGTCTGCCAAACGCATCAGCTGAAAACTGTCAAGAAATTGGCGGGTAGTGACGTAGAGCGCCGGACGCCCAGGAACGTCACGATGCCCCGCCACGCGTATCCATTCTCTTTCCAGCAGAGTGCGCAGGATCTGCGTACTGACCGCGACACCGCGTATGGCCTCGATATCGCCACGGGTCATAGGTTGACGGTAGGCGATCAGAGCCAAAGTTTCCAGCAGAGCCCGCGAATATCGCTGTGGTTTCTCTTCCTGCAGGCGGCTCACCCAGGGGCCATAGGCGCGTGGCACCTGAAAACGATAGCCTGAGGCCACCTCGACCAGTTCGACGCCGCGGCCATGATAACGCGTCTGCAGATCGGCCAAGGCCGCTTCGATCTGCGCCGCAGTCACCGCCTCATCGAGATCAAACAGGGTCAGCAACTGTTCGACCGACAGAGGCTGCGCCTGTGAAAATAGAGCCGCCTCGAGGAGGCAGAGCAGTTTCTCGCGCTCGATCATCCTCAGTCCCCTGCCGCCAAGCGCGGCGTCGTCCGTCGACGCAGGTGGATGGGACCGCCGACCTCGCCTTGCAAGAGATCGATCAGCCCCTCCTTGACCAGTTCAAGGATGGCCATGAAGCTGACCACCACACCAGCGCGCCCTTCCGCAACACGAAACAGAGCGACGAAGGCGAGTACACTCTCCTCCTGCAAACGCTGTAGAACCTCGGCCATACGTTCGCGCAGGCTGAGCCCCTCGGCACTGACCTGATGACTCTCAAATAGCTGCGAACGCCGCAGGACATCCTGCAGAGCGAGGAGCAACTCGGCCAGATCGACAGGCACCGGCAGGCGCGGCGCCTGATAATCGGCAGCCAGCGCCTGCGCCTGAAAGACGTCGCGACCTTCGAGCGGTAGAGCATCGAGATCGTGCGCGGCGTTCTTGTAGCGCTCATACTCCTGCAGACGTCGAATGAGCTCGGCACGCGGATCCTCGCCCCCCTCCTCATCGACCGAGTTGCTACGCGGCAGGAGGCAACGCGACTTGATCTCACCGAGTACCGCTGCCATCACCAGATACTCGGCGGCCAATTCGACACGCAAGGACTGCATCACTTCCATATAGGCGAGATACTGACGCGTGATCTCGGCGACGGGAATATCGAGAATATCGAGATTCTGACGGCGGATCAGATAGAGCAGAAGGTCGAGCGGCCCCTCGAAAGTTTCGAGAAAGACCTCGAGCGCATCCGGCGGAATATAGAGATCGTCGGGTAAACGGGTGTAAGCCTGGCCATGGACGAGAGCGAAAGGCATCTCCACCTGAGCCGATGAACTCACTTCTTGCATGGTATCATCCCGACACGATGCGCTAGGCGCTTGTATGGCTACAATCAGCGATAGGCCAGTCCCATCGCCTCCCTCACTTCATCCATGGTGTCCTCGGCGACCTCACGCGCGCGCGCACACCCTTCAGCGATGATGCTGCGCAGCATGTCGGGATTGCGCTCGATCTCGGCAGCACGCTGTCGCATCGGCGCAAGTTCGTCATTGATCGCATCGATGATCGGTTTCTTGCATTCCAGGCAGCCGATACCGGCGGAGCGACAGCCCTCCATCACCCAGGTACGCCGCGCCTCGTCGCTATACACTTCGTGCAGGGCCCACACCGGACAACGTGTCGGTTCACCGGCGTCGGTGCGGCGCACGCGAGCCGTATCGGTCGGCATTTTACGCACTTTTTCAGCCACAACATCGCTCTCATCACGCAAACTGATGGCATTACCGTAGGATTTAGCCATCTTGCGACCATCGAGACCGGGCATGCGCGCAGCCGGCGTCAGCAGGGCCTGCGGCTCGGGCAGGATGATCTTGCCAAGACCCTCGAGTGCACCGAGCAGACGCTCCTTGTCACCGAGGGTGATATTCGACTGATCGCGCACCAGTGCCTGAGCCGTGGCCAGAGCATCGGCATCACCAAGCTCCTGATAACGCCGGCGCAGGTCGACGTAGACACGCGCGCTCTTTTTGCCCATCTTGTCGATCGCCTGATCGACGGCTTCCTGAAAGCCCGGTTCACGCCCAAACAGATGATTGAAGCGGCGAGCGACCTCACGCGTCAACTCGACATGCGCGACTTGATCGGCGCCGACGGGGACATGACGCGCCTTGTAGAGAAGGATGTCAGCCGATTGCAGCAAGGGATAGCCGAGAAAACCATAAGTAGCGAGATCCTTCTCCTTGAGCTGCTCTTGCTGATCCTTGTAGGTCGGCACGCGTTCCAGCCAGGGCAGTGGCGTCATCATCGATAAAAGCAGATGCAGCTCGGCGTGCTGGGGCATGCGCGACTGCACGAACAGCACGGCATGCGATGGATCGACACCTGCCGCCAGCCAGTCCGCCAGCATCTCCCAGACACTGTTTTCGATGCCGCGCACATCCTCATAATGCGTCGTCAGCGCGTGCCAGTCAGCGATGAAGAAGAAGCACTCGTACTCGTGCTGCAACTTGACCCAGTTCTTCAGCACACCATGATAGTGCCCAAGATGCAAACGCCCGGTCGGACGCATACCTGATAAAACGCGCTTGTCGGCTGTGCTGCTCAAAACCTTAGGCTCCCACGGGGCTGTCGATCCATTATAACCTATCCCTGGCGCCCGCTTCAGGACATCTTCAAGGACTAGATTTCAAAGACTAGGGCTGAATAAAATCACGGGTGTCACCGGCACCCTCACGCAGAATCTGCACACCTTCGCTGAGATCGACGACCGTGGTCGGACGCACACCGGTGTGACCACCATCGATGATGAGATCGACCTGGCCACGCAGAATGCTCGCGAGCTCATCGGCGTCAGCGATGGCTTCAGCGACACCCGGCAGATGCAGAGTCGTCGTCAGCATGGGCTCGCCGAGCTCGGCGAGGAGAGCCTGGCAAATGATGTGATCAGGGATGCGCAAGCCGATGGTGCGTCGCTTCGGATGATGCAGGCGCCGCGGTACCTCGGAAGTGGCCGGCAAGATGAAGGTGTAAGGCCCCGGGGTGTGCGCCTTGAGCAGGCGATAGACACGGTTGTCGACCTTGGCATAGGTCGATAATGCCGACAGGTCACGACAGAGCAAGGTCAGCAGATGATCTTCATCGAGACCGCGCACACGACGCAGGCGATCGAGCGCCGCCTTGTCATCGAGGCAGCAACCGAGAGCGTAGGCCGAGTCGGTCGGATAGGCGATGACGCCGCCTTGCCGCAAGATCTGCACCGCCTGGCGCAGGAGACGCGGCTGCGGATTCTGCGGATGTATCTGAAAATACTGGCTCATCGAAGACTTCTCATGCGGCACGATCGTCTGACAACAGCCGCCAGACCGACGACCCGGTGTCTGGAAGTTCGGTAAAACCGCCGAGCTCGGCCCAGGGCGTCGTCGGACCATGAAAATCGCTGCCCTGGGAGCAGAACAGGGCGTGCTTTGTCGCCTGTGCCTGCAACCACGGCCATTCACCAGGCAACTGTACCGGCGTCGCCACTTCCAGAGCCCGCCCGCCCGCTTGCGCGAAGGCCGCCACCAGCTGAGTCAGCCGCGTCCGCGACAGGCCATAGCGCAACGGGTGGGCCAGCACGCTGACTTTCGCCACGCGGTTCAAAATCGCCACCCCCTCTTCCATGGTGACCCAGTCGAGAGGAACCGCAGCTTTTCGCCCGGCACCGAGATAGCGATCGAAGGCTTGCTGCACTGAGCGTACCACACCACGCTCCTGCAGCACCTGCGCAAAATGCAGGCGGCCCACCGATTGAGGGCTGGCGCTGCGCGCCAAGGCTGCCTCATAGACACCCGGCAGGCCCAGCGCCGCCAGACGCTCACCGATGGCGACGGCACGCCGTTCGCGCACCTGCGACTGGCGTTCGAGCAGCTGCTGCAAGAGGGGCGCATGCACATCGAGCCCAAGGGCGATGATGTGGGCATTGACGCCTTGCCATTGCGTCGACAACTCGACACCGGCGAGCAACTCCAGACCATGCGCTGCCGCTGCCTGCGCGGCGCGCGCACAGCCAGCGACACTGTCGTGATCGGTCAGAGCCAGCACCCGCAGGCCGCGCTCGGCAGCACGCTGCACGAGCGCTTCGGGAGATAACTCGCCATCGGAACAGTGGCTGTGGGTATGCAGGTCGATCGTGGCCATAAAGCTCCAAAAGGGCTACAATGCCCGCACCAGAGCCCTCCATCTTATACGACGGGTCGCCCCCTGATGAAACAGTTTCTCGATTTTGTCCCTTTGCTGCTCTTTTTTGCCACCTTCAAGGCCCTCGGCATCTATGCAGCGACGGCCATCCTTCTGATCAGCACCGTCCTCATCTACGCCGGCCTCTACTGGCATAGCCGTAAACTCGACAACACCCAGCTCAGCACCCTCGTCCTCACCCTCGTCCTCGGTGGCCTGACCCTGGCCCTGCACAGCGACACTTTCATCAAATGGAAGGCTCCCCTCGTCTCCTGGATCATGGCGCTGACTTTTCTCGGCAGCCACTTCATCGGCCGCCAGTTACTCGTCCAGCGCCTGCTCGGTCACGTTTTCAGCATGCCGCAAAAACTGTGGCAGCGCCTCAATCTGAGCTGGGCCGGCTTCATGGCCTTTCTCGGCGGCTGCAATCTTTTTATCGCCTTTCACTATCCCGAGCACTGGGTGAGCTTCAAGGTCTTCGGCTCCATGGCCCTGACTATCCTATTCGTCGGTGCGCAGTTGTGGATTCTGCGCCCCTATTTGACGCCCACCCAAGGGCAAGGAGAATCCTGACATGTGGTACGCGATCTGGGCTGAAGACCACCCCGATAGTCTTGCGCTGCGCAAATTGCACCGCCCGGCTCACCTCGCTCGCCTGCAGGCTCTGCGCGATGCTGGTCGCCTGTTGCTGGCCGGCCCCCTGCCTGCCATCGATCTGGAAGAACCGGGTGAAGCCGGTTTTCTCGGCAGTCTCATCGTAGCCGAGTTTCCCGACCGCGAAACCGCACAGCACTGGCTCGACGCGGAACCCTACCTTCTGCATGGAGTCTATGCGCGAGTGACGCTACGGCCTTTTCGCAAAACCCTGCCATGAGACGTTCTGACATGATGCGACGCGGCCTCACCCTTGGCGCAGCACTGGCGCTCAGTCACTGGAGCATGGCGGATCCGGTGGCGACGACCAGCACATCGTCTGGCGTGACTTTCGCCCAGATCGCCGCAGCTCCCGCCGGCCCGGCCAAGACCTCGGCCACCGTGACACCGGCGCCAGCAGCGTCATCCGTCAGCACGACTGCACCCGTCGTGCCGACGGCGCCGGCACCGATGACCCTGGCTGAGCGCCAGGCTCAGGATCTGCTTGCCAATGCCAAGCGCCTCGACAGCAGTAATCGCGAATTGCTCGCCGACAAACAAAAACAGGCCCTGCAGCTCGAACAGCTGCAGACCCAGGTCAGCGCCCTACGTGCCGACCGCAGCAACGAGGGTATACGCGAGGGCGCCGGAGCCGTCGTCGTCGGCTTCCTCCTGGGATGGTTCTTTGCAGGAAGACGGCGTAAGTCCTGGTGAACCCGGATAGCTTTTCGCCGCCGCGCCTGCTCTGGCAGGAAGGTATCCTGCACTCGCTCGACTACGCCGACGTCTATCATCAACGCGAAGGTGCCCTGGCGGAGAGCGATCATGTCTTCATCCAAGGCAATGGGCTGCCGCAGCGCTTTGCGCAGCACCGCGAGTTCGTCCTGGTCGAGCTCGGCTTCGGGACGGCACGCAACTTCCTCAATACCTGGCGACGCTTCGACGGCGAACATCTGACCTATATCGCCACCGAGCTCCACCCGATCGACATCGCGACGCTCCTGCAACTGCACGCCGGCGGGCCCCTGCAAAGCTGGAGCGAGAAGCTGGCGGCGCACTGGCCCCTCGCCGTCCCCGGGGTCCACAGCCTGGAGCTGGAAGCGCGTGTACGCCTCATCCTGCTCTGGGGCGACAGCTGCAGCATGCTCGAGCGCCTCGATGTCGAAGTGCACGCCTGGTATCTCGATGGTTTTTCCCCGCGTCTCAATCCCGCCATGTGGAGCGAGGCGATCTGCCGCCATATCGCGCGACTGAGCGGCCATCACACCACCCTGGCGTCCTACTCGGTGGCAGCGGGACTGCGTCACGCCCTGGACAGGGTCGGTTTTGTCTGTCAGCGCCGACCAGCCCTGGGCAGGAAACGGCATTGTCTGCAGGCGCATTTTCAAGGATCCTGGCACCCTTGCCGCCCCCCCGGCTATCAGGGCGGAACCACCGACCTGCCGCGGCCGCGGCGCGTCGTCATCATCGGTGCCGGGCTGGCCGGTTGTGCTGTCGCTCATGCCTTGCGCACGAGTCTTTTTGCCGGCGAGATCATCGTCATCGATGCGCGTGGCCTGGCCCAGGCTGCCTCCGGCAATCCTTATGGCCTGGCGGCGATCCGCGCCCATGACTGGCGTCATCTGCCCGATGCCTGGCGGCCGACCGCCTTCATGCACACGGAACGCAGCTTGCGCCATAGTCCCTGGCCGCTCACGCAAGGACATTGGGAGGCTGGCACGCCACCGGAGCTCCCCTGGGCCGAGCAGGTCCTGGACAAGGAAGAACGATCGGGATTCTTTCGTCAGCGCTACAGTGCCAGCCTGCCTCCGGCGGCATTGTGTCGCTACTGGCTGGGCGATGTTCCCCTGCTCATCAGCCATATGGTCGCTCTCGAGCAGAGCTCTTCAGGGACTTATCTCCTGCGCGATGCGCACGGACAGAGTCTCAGTGCCGACGCCGTGGTGCTGGCCGGTGGAGCGGATCTCGACCTCAGCGCCTACCCCTTGCCCCTGCAGCGCGTCGCCGGCCAGGTCGAATATGGCCCCTGGCCCGGCAAGGACGATGCCTGGCAGGGCCACAGCTATGCGCTGGCGCACGCCGGGCTCCTCCTCTATGGCGCCAGTTTCGATGCTCATCATCTGCAGGAGACGGTGAGCGCCGCCGACCGTGCTCACAACGATACGGCTTTAGCGCAATTGCTGCCTGATGTCGACGCCAGCCAAGCACAAGGACAGCGACAGAGCCGCCGCAGCCTGCGCCTGATGAGCCGCGATCACCTGCCTGCCATCGGCGCCTGCCCTGATCTTACCCGGGCAAGCCTGCTCTACCAGGATCTCGAGCATGGCTGGCGCCGTCATCATGTCGCCCCCACCTACCCAGGCCACCTCTATCTCAGCCTTGGCCATGGCTCACACGCTCTCAGCCAGGTCGATCTCGCCGCCACCCATATCGTCGCGCAGATGCTCGCGCACACCTCACCTCTGCATCTTCCTCTGCAACGACAGATCCATCCTTTGCGTTGGCTGCTGCGCGATCTGCAACGTCGCCGGTCTTAGGCTGAGCGCTGCCACCAGGGCTTTGCGACACGCGCCTTCTCCGGCATCACCTGGGCAGGCGGCGTATTCACCGTGTCATCCTGCCGACGGGCGCGATCGATTTTTAACTCCAGCAATTGTTGCTGCAGCTGCACCAAGGCCGGACGCCAGGACTCGTCTTGCGCCACGGCACCCTGTTCGAGTGCCCACTCCTGCATCTGCGCCTCGATCTGCTGCAGACGCGCCTGCAGCTCCTGACGCTCGCGGTGCAACAAGGCCTGTTCTTGTCGCGCCTGCTGCAGCAACCACTGATGTTCCTGCTGGTGCAAACTGAACTCGCGCTGTGCGAGTTCGATCTCTTTGAGCTTGTGCATGGCGCGTCGCGCCAGTTGCTGCCAATGCTGGATCTGCCCTTCCTGTTCCTGCAAGCGTTGCGCCTGTGTCTGCGCGATGGCAGCGACTTCGTCATGACGTCCCTGCCATCGCGCGATCTGCTGACGCAGATCCTCGCCTTGCTCGGTGTGCCACAGCAACTGTTGCTGCCATTGCTCCTGCTGCTGCAGCTGTTGCTGGCACAGTGTCGACATTTGACGCTCACGTTCCGCCTGCTGTTCGATGCGTTGCAGCAAGGACTGCGACTCATCATGTCGTGCATCCTGCTCGGCGCGCGCCATCGCCAGAGCTTGCTGACTGAGCTGGCAGGCGACATCAGCCTCACTCAGAGAGACCCTCAAAGCCTGCATGCGCTCTTCCTGTGCCAGCAGATCATGCTGGCGCTGCTCCGCCGCCTGCTGCTGTTGCTGCAGTCGTTGTAGACCCTGGCGCTGTTCACCCTCCATGCTTTCGATACGCGCCCACAGTGACTGCGTCTGCTGCAGCAGACCCTGTGCCTGCTGCTGGCTCTGGCTGGCGAGCACACAGGACTGTTCCTGCTCAGCATGCAGGCGCTCTTGTCGCTGCACCAGATGTTCGACGCGTGCACGCAGGGCCGCCGCCTCCTGTGCTGCGGCCTGCATGGCCTCCTGCTGCTCGGTCACCTGGCACAATGCCGCATGCTGGGTATCGATGAGCTGGCGTTGATCGCCCTGCAAGCACTGAATGTTTTGCTGCATCTGCATGGTTTGCTCACACAGGGGTTGCAGATCCTTCTGCAAAGCCCGTTGCAAGGTTTCTAGGTTCTGCAACTGTGCATCATTCTTCTGCACCCCTTCGGCAAAACTTTGCAGCGCCTGCATCTGCTGCTCACGCAATACCCCACTCTGCTGCAGATCGCGTTCTATCTGAGTGCGTAAGCTCTGCAATTCGAGATACCAGCGTCCCTGCTGATCGAGAGCCTGCTCGGCACGCTGTACGAGCTGCTGTACATGCTCGCCCTGCTGAGCCAGCGCTACCTCGCGCTGCTGCAGATCCTGGTCGCGGCGCACCCAGTCGGCCTCGATACGCGCCAGCCGGTCATCATGTTCACGCCGTTCATCAGCCTGTTGCTGTGCGCGCTCTTGCTCACCGGCCATCCAGGTGGCAGCGGCTTGTTCCTGATGCTCGATGCGCTCTTGCAGGGACAGCATGCACTGCGCCCACTCCTGCAACGCGTAGACCTGCTCCTGCAGCACACGATGCATACGGGCACGATCCTGCTGAGACTGCTGTTCTTCCTCGAGACGCGCCGTTCTCTGCGCACGCGCATCATCATCGCGCGCGCGTGCATCGGCACTGAGACGAAAAACATCGCGCTGCAGGCGTTGTACGACCTCATCGAGGTCGACATGCTTGGCCACTGCGACGGGATGTTGGCGCGCCGCCAGCTTACCCTCCATCCAACCTATTTTATAAGCAGGCTGGCGCAACAACTCCGTCCTGGCATGACGGTGGTTCTCCATCGGGTCAAGAGACGGCGTCGCTGTCATTTGTTTGACTCCTCGCAGTTTCGCTAAGCTCACCTTGCTTCAAAGCAAGGAATGGGCCAGAGCATGAGATGCAGCGCTGACCTGCGCGTCGCCGTATCACATGAACTCGTGATAGCGGCTTGGACTTCTGTTGCAGGAACCGCGCGTCGGGCTGTTTGCCCGGTGACCGCAATGTTTGCAGAGATAAGGACCACTGTGACGAGCGATGTAATGGTGCACATCGTAGGGGCTGGCGCCACAGGAACCAGGAGAAGCACTCGTCGATAGGTGTCCACAGAACTTGCAC
Organism: Pseudomonadota bacterium; assembly: GCA_021833365.1. Classification (GTDB taxonomy): domain Bacteria; phylum Pseudomonadota; class Gammaproteobacteria; order Pseudomonadales; family Moraxellaceae; genus JAJZHK01. The sequence continues at coordinate 34,032 of JAKBFV010000011.1, forward strand.
AGATAGCCCGATGAGCTTTCCCCCATATAGACGTGCGAACGCGACGGTGAACGTGAGCAGCTACCTGCTGACGCCGAGGAAGACTTGTGGCCGCAAATGGAACAGAGATACGACATGAGCTTCTCCAGAAACAGGATGGTCTGCCTGAGCTTAAACCCATTTGCCGACAAAATATGTCGCTCGCGGATGAGGCCTCTTCGCTCTCGTTCGCTCTCGCTCACATCATGCAGGGGCCAGACTCATGGCCAAGTCAGGCAGACCTAGCCATCCCGCGACGGCCTGCACAAAAAGCTCAAGGCCTGACATCCAGGCCGCGCCATAAACATGGCGCCAAAACAAAAAACACGGATCTTCCCATTGAACTCTTGACAAGTCAGAAATGCGCACTGAATGAGCTCTCTATGCGCGGTGTTGGAGCGTACTTCTCAAGTCATTTCTAGTTTTATCGATGTCCACAAATTCTGTGGATAAGTCTGTGTAGAAAACTCGCCCAAAGCTCGCAAAGCCCCATCCCCACTTAGGCGAACAGTTTTTGAATATTTTTTGAACAAATTATTTACCCATTAAAATCAATGGGTTAAAAAAGGCAAGGGAAATATCGAGCGATCGAGACAGAATTTTTGTGGCACCACACAGCAACTTGGCGCCCTTTTCAGCGAGTGCATAACTTTGACAGAGGAATTCTGACACTTTGGTGTAAAACTGCAGCTGACTTCGACGCGCCAACCCTGTACTTCAGCATGCCTGAGAGCTTCTGCGCTTCTTCTTGGGGTTGTAAGCCGGAACCCCAGATTTTCCCGTCACCCAAGTTCCAGCCCGGCCACAAGCGCATCCAGGTCGATCAACTTGCCGTCGCTCTGGAAGGTGTAATGCCTGTTCGATGGCTCAATCTGGTGGAATGCGCCTTTTCCAAAATGGCACGCAGCTTCTTGCGTCAAATACGGGTGAACTCGTTGGACGAACTCAAACAGCGTATCCTGCAGGGCATCGACGAGATGAACGCAGCCCCGGTACGATTCCAGTGGAAGAGCGTCGATACGGACATGCTTTGTTAGTAAATGTTTTGATGAAACCAAGTACTAGCGCCTGGCGACAGAGTTTTCCGCACAATTTTGAGGCCGCCAGGAGGTTGGTGCGGGCGACTGTTGCAGATATGTCGCAAAACATTTGTTTGGCGACACCTGCTTGGCGCTTACCGTGCTTGCATGATTACCTGAACAGGTATAAATTGCTGGCATGGCCGATAAAGAAAAACCGCTCGAATGGATCGCGAGCAGCTACAAGGATCTGATGGCGTTGCCGCCTGACGTGCGCCGGCGTTTCGGTTACGCTCTGTCGCTGGCGCAGATGGGCGACCAGGACGACGCGGCGAAGGTGCTCAAGGGCTTCGGCGGGGCCGGCGTGCTGGAGGTCGTCGAAGACGATGCCGGCGGCACGTATCGGGCGGTCCACACGGTAAAGTTTGCGGAGGCGGTGTTTGTCCTGCACTGCTTTCAGAAGAAGGGCAAGAGCGGAATCGCCACTCCCAAGGTGGACATGGACATCATCCGCGCTCGGCTGAAAGTGGCCGAGGCATTAGCACTGGAGCTACGAAATGCAAAAACGAATCATTGAAGGCGTCGAGGTTCAACGCAGCTCGGGTAACGTCTTTGCCGACCTGGGACTGCCCGACGCCGAGAAACTGAAGATCAAGACCGGCCTAGTGATCGAGATCAGGAAGGCGATGCGGGCCCTTGGCCTGACGCAACAAGCTGCGGCCAAGCGCATGGGCATCCCGCAACCGAAGGTGTCGGGCATGATGCACGGCGACTTCACCAACCTGTCCGAGCGCAAACTGATGGACTGCCTGAATCGCCTCGGCTACGACATCGAAATCAAGGTACGCCCGGCGGCCGAGCCGGTCGGGCATCTGACGCTCGCCACCGCTTGACCAAAGGCATCCGATGACCGGCCGCATCACCGACGAAGAATGGGACAAGCTATCCCCGGAGAATTTCGAAATGGTGTCGCTCGCCATCGCTTCGGTCGAGGTCCAGTAGGGGGTGTCCTTCAGGCCCGGTATCGGCGGAATCGCGGGGCTCGCGCCGGTGGCAACCAAGCCGCGGTCGAACGACACCTGCTGCTGGCCGCCGTCCGCCAGCCGCACGGCCAGGCTGTGTTTGTTCTCGAAACGGGCTTCGCCGCGCAGCACCGTGATGGCAGGCGTGTTTGCCAGAATGCCTTCGTACTTGGCGTGGCGTAGTTCCTCGACGCGCCCTTGCTGCTGCTGGGCCAGCAGCCGCTCGCGCAGAACTGACGGCGGCACGGGCGGCAGGCCGGGCGCTGCCCTGGGCGTAGGACACCTCGGCCGACTGCACGCCAACACGTACGCCCAATGCAGCCACGTTGCAGCAGTCCGGCGCGGCGGACGACCGCAACTGCTACTCGGAAGCGATGCCCGCATAAATGGGACTGACCGCTATGGGGTGATACTGGTGATGCCGAGCGCTTAGGCCAATGGCTGTCCTATTGCGCCCCGAACCCCGGAATTACGACAAAGAGGGTTGGATGCTGGCGCTGCGGTCATCAAAAATCCATTCAATGACCGAGCAGCGCACTTGGAAGAGCGGCTCAGGCGCGTTCGACGACGAGGATCTCCTCGAGCATTTGGGTGACCCGCACGCGATCACCGGCCCCCGCCTCTCCCTGAGCGATCAGCCAGCGCTTTTCGCCCAGGATGACGACGTGTTCACCGCGGGCATTGGGGCGCCCAAGGACAAAAGAACGCCCGACCATGTCGCGCCAGCTATCGAGCATGCTGACAGGATTGTTATGCATCACATCGATCTCGGTTGAAATCATCTTGCAGCTCCCCTGTTCACCATCCGTATCTACAGCATAAACAGCCCGGTAAACTTCTCAAGACTTGCGTGATAAAGATCACAGATTTCTTGTAAAATGCACGACAAAATACGACGCTTTCATTATAAATCAATAAATTACAAAGATATCTTGAAAGAAAAACCCAGCATGACGCTCAACGGCTTGACCTGTATCCATTCTCGCTCGATTCAGGACGAGTACCAGTGAAGACGCTCGCGCAACAGCACGACATCGCCGACGATCGCCAGGGTCGGAGCGGTCAATCCCGGCTGCTGGAGGATGTGCTCGACAGTATCCAGGGTTCCTGTGACAACCGTTTGACCGCGTTGTGTCCCGCGCGCGATGAGGGCGACCGGCATGGAGGGACGCATGCCATGCGCCAGCAACTGGGCAGCGATCAGCGGCAGACTGACCAGGGCCATGTACAGCACCAGGGTCTGACCTTCCTGCACCAGCTCCGCCCAGGGCAAATCGACTCGTCCATCGCGCAAAAAACCGGCGACAAAACGCACGGACTGGGCATGATCGCGGTGAGTCAGGGGGATGCCGGCGTAAGCGGCACAGCCGCTCGCCGCGGTGATACCGGGCACGACCTGGAAGGGAATGCCCTGCTCCATGAGATGCTCGATCTCCTCGCCACCGCGACCAAAGATGAAAGGATCCCCACCCTTGAGGCGGCAGACGCGTTGGCCACGGCGGGCGCGCTCGGCGAGCACCGTATTGATATCCTCCTGCGGCAGGGTATGATTCGAGCGCGCTTTGCCGACGTAGATGCGCTCAGCATCACGGCGGCAAAGATCGAGGATGCCGGCGCCGACCAGCCTGTCGTAGACGATGACGTCGGCCTGCTGCATCAGGCGCAAGGCCTTGAAAGTCAGAAGATCGGGATCCCCGGGACCGGCGCCGACGAGGTAGACCTCACCCGACGCAGGCAGGCTATCAGCGGCGCTGAGCTGCTCTTGTGCATAGAGGCGTGCAGCGTCCTCCTGGCCAGCCCAGACGAGCTCGGCGAAACGCCCCTGCAGCAGATGCTCCCAGAAGCGACGCCTTTGCGTGATCGGCCTCAGGTGCTCCTTGACCTGCTGACGCAGCTCCCCAGCCAGCACGGCAAGGCGGCCGTAGGCGGCGGGTATGCTCGATTCGATACGCGCACGCAGCAAGCGCACGAGGACCGGCGACGTGCCGGCCGATGAAATAGCGATGAGCAGCGGCGAACGATCGATGATCGCCGGAAAGATCACATTCGACGCATCGGGATGATCGACGACATTGACATAGAGACCACGCGCTTGCGCCAATTGCGCGACACGCTGATTGATGACAGCGTCATCGGTGGCCACTACGACGAGGCGCTGATCAGCGATATCACTTTCTTCAAAAGGCCGTCGCAGAAGGCGCCCACCGTAGGCGTCGATCATCTGCGCCAGTTCCGCCTCGATGGTCGGTGCCACCACACTGACCAGGGCGCCGGCACGCACAAGCAGGCTGGCTTTGCGTAGAGCGATCTGACCACCACCGACGAGAAGGACGGCCTGATCTTTCAGCCGCACGGCGAGAGGTAAATAGTCCATAGCCGCTCATCCCAGGTGAGTTTGCCCGCGCATATAGGTCTGCAGGCACTCAGGAATGGCGATACGGCCGGCCTCATCCTGGTAATTCTCCAAAATAGCGACCAGGGTGCGGCCGACCGCCAGACCGGAGCCATTGAGCGTATGCAGGAGCTCCGGTTTGCTACCGGGCAAACGCCAGCGCGCTTGCAGACGGCGCGCCTGGAAGTCTTCGAAGTTGGAGCAGGAGGAGATCTCGCGATAGCGTGACTGGCCCGGCAACCAGACCTCGATGTCATAAGTCTTGGCCGCTGAAAAACCGAGATCGCCACCGCAAAGACTGACGACGCGATAAGGCAGGTCGAGGCGGCGCAGGACTTCTTCGGCGTGCGCGGTCAATTGTTCAAGAACCGCATAGGACTGCGAGGGGGGCACCATCTGCACCAGTTCCACTTTCTCGAACTGATGCTGACGGATCAGGCCACGCGTATCCTTGCCATAGGCACCGGCCTCGGAACGAAAACAGGGGGTGTGGCAGACCCACTTCAGGGGTAGCTGCGCCGCATCGACGATGCTGTCGCGCAAAAGATTGGTCACCGGTACTTCCGCGGTGGGGATCAGGTAATACGGCCGCTCGCCCTGCAGAGCAAAAAGGTCCTCGGCGAACTTGGGCAACTGACCGGTGCCGCGCAGACTATCGGCATTGACCAGATAAGGGACATAGACTTCGGTATAACCATGCTCCGTGCTATGCAGATCGAGCATGAACTGGGTCAGGGCACGCTGCAGACGCGCCAAGCCGCCCTTCAGAACAGAAAACCGTGCTCCGGTGATCTTCGCCGCCACCTCGAGATCGAGCAGTCCCAAAGCCTCGCCGAGATCGACATGATCGCGCGCGCTAAAATCCAGCACCCGCACTTGACCATGACGACGCACCTCGACATTGTCCTCCTCGCCGCGTCCCTCCGGCACGGAAACGTGTGGCAGGTTAGGCAGCGCCAGCAGGTGCTGTTCAAGCTCGGCCTGGACGTCGGCGAGAGCACCTTCACCGGCCTGCAAGCGTTCATTGATGGCCTGCGCCTGCTGCATCAGATCGCTGACATCGATGCCCTGGGCGCGTGACTGGCCGATCTTTTTAGCCAGGGCATTGCGTTCCGCCTGCCATCTTTCACTGTCGGTCTGCAGGCTCTTGCGCCGTGCCTCGAGGTCGGCGAACGCGGCTCGATCCCAGTCGAGGCCACGCAACTGCAAGCGCTGGGCGACATGCTCAGGGTCATGACGTAACAGCTTCAAATCGAGCATGCTCAGAGTCCTTAGAGGTGCAGATCGAAGCGCCTATCATACCGAAAAACCAGCATGTGTGCTGCGCCGAGGAAGCGCCGGGCGCGGACTGTGAGCGTCCGACCCGGAAGGAGTCAAGCGCCTTGTGCTGACTTAATGCTGCGGCTTGAGCATGATCGACGAGTAGATCTGACCGCTCGGGATGGCGATGGTGGCGAGCTGAGCACCACCGAATTTCACGTTGGCGGTCAAGGCCTGGCCGCCGGCGGTCGATCCGACCTGGACGGTATCCGCCAGTTGCAAACGCGGAATGCCATCGGGTGCGTCCACCGTATCGGCCGCCGAGATCAGGAAGACCTGACCGTTGATGACATTGATGTCGCCGGTGATATTGGCCAGCATGAAGCTGGCGCTCGGATTGGATGGCTCGGCGAGCGAGATGTAGTTGGCATTGCCGCCGACGCCGATGGTGCTGCCGCTCTGTGTCGTATCGGCTAAGGTCATATGCCCTGTATAAGCAAGATAAGGCAGGCCATTTTGCGTGCCTTGCGACAAGGTCAGGTTGAAATTATTGCTCTCGAGGTTGACGTCGACATACATCATCTTCTCGAAGGTCGAAGACGTCATCGAGTAGACCGGACCGCCGCCGAGGATGCCCTGCACTTCCATACGCATATCCGGCGATGATAGCTGGATGCCGGCAGTCGTCAGATTGATGGCGAGCTGATGCGCGGCCAGCAGCAGATTGGCCTGCGCCAAACCAAAACCGAGGTTGGTGTTGGTGTCGACGATCATGAAGTTGGTGTTGTTGAGCAGCGGATAGGCGTTGTTGGCGAAGGACTGCGACATCAGCAGGAAATCCGCCGTCAGGCCATTGCCGGTACCCGCTGCATTGCCCGGGTAGAGATAAAGGTTGCCATCAACCTGGCCCAAGGTATACATCAGGCCCCAGTTGAAACTGCGCGTCGAATTGGCGAGATAGTCGTACAGAGTCACCGTCGTCGAATAGGCCTGCAAGGACATGTCGCGGATGGACAGACCGAGCGCCGTGCTCGTCGGCTCGAGATCGAGATAGGCGCCCGATGAACCACCGCCGTTCACCCAGGTCGTGGTCGATGCCGTACAACCGGCGGCCACACCATAAGACTGCGCGCCCCAGCACAGACCACCTGATCCCTGCGCGGCATTGACGACATCGAGGGTCAGGTTGGGGACGTTCAGGCCCCAGGTCGCCCCGGTCAAGTTGTTCCAGCCGCCAAAATCGAGGACCGCCTGGCCGCTACCCTCACCGATCACCCAGTTAAAATTGGGGTCATAGTTGGCGTGGAAGTCGATGTTCAGACCCTGACTGCGTCCCGACGGATTGAGGGGATTGTAAGCACCGGTATCCGACCACATGCCGCCGCTGGAAAGCAGCAGCTCGGCATTGTCGAAGCTACCCGTCCAGCCGAAGGTGCCGAGGTTCTCGATGACGTCGGAACCCGATGTCGCGGTGGTGAAGCCGGTGCCGCTCGGCGATGGTCGATAAGCCAGCACATAGGTCATGTTGAAATCGAGCTTCGGCGTACCGAGGTAGAGGCCAGTCGAGCCACTGGCGAAGCCGCCAGCGGCCAGTCCAGCCGCCGTGCCACCACAGCTCGTGGTCGTACCACAGGCACCGAAAACACCGCCGACCTGTGGATTGAAGCCGGTCGCCATATAGAGCTTGTCGATGATCATCTCGGGGGAGCCGACGCCACCCTGGCGATAGTAGATCTGACCATAGCTGCCAGGAGCGGTGCTGCCCATGCCGATCTGTGGTGAACCCAAGGTCAGATAGAGCTGGGTGGACGGGCTCATCTTTGAGCCATTGAGCAGACCACCGACATTGGTAAAATTGAGGCTACCGCTGCTATCCATGGCGACGCTGCCATAGCCATAGGTCGAAGCCGTACCGGAAGCATTGAGCAGCACCACCGTCGGCACCAGCACGCGCGTCTGTGTCCATGAGGAATTGATCGCCAGGGCGGGCGTCGACCCATTGCTGCCGACATCGAAATTGGTGGTGACGGAGAAAGGACCGCTGAGCGAGCTACCCGAAGCGCCGATGCCGACGCCCTGCCCACCGATACCATTGAACTGCAGACCCTGCACCTCGAGGGTCGCCGAGTTCGAGTTGCCGGCGTCAGGATTCCATTGCAGGACACTGCCGCTGCCACCGAGCAAGGTGTTCGATGAAGTCACATAGGTGAGACCACTCTGCCCGGTCGTCGCCGCGAGATCGGTGTCGCTGATCGCCTGCATGGCAAACACTGGCGACGCCCCCAGCATACCCAGCACACCCCACACGAATCCAGGTCTTGTCATGATGTGTGCCCTAGCAGAATTTATAATTGCCCATGCAGTTGGGCACGACATTTTGATGCGAGTCTAACATCATATTGGTCACGGTCAGGGCCAGCTGGGCACTGATTGTCGCGGTCACTGGAACCGGTATGGGCTGGCTAAAAAGAGCACCTATGGCTTGACCTAAACTGAGACTGATGAGCAAGGGATTGCTTGGGCTATAATAGTTAACGAAAGCTGCCGCCATCTGCGGGAAGGTCGGGGTAATGTCGATCTGATTCACCGGATTCAGAGTACCGACATTGACGGGATCGGCGAAGGACATCCACCAGCCGCGCTGCGCCACGTCTGCCGCCGCTGCCCCTGGCCACTGAATAGCCTGATTCTGAAAGGACAGGTAAAAGGGGCTGTTGACCTGGACATTATGAATATAGCCGAGGCCTTCGTTGAAGGTGATCTTGGTCGTCAATCCCGAGACACTGCCACTGGTTTGATTATACGAAGTGCTGGGCAAAATTCCTGATATATTAGTCAGATTTGTTTTCAGATTATACGCTGCACCTCCCGGCCCCCAATTCGACAAATTAACCGGTGGAATACTGGCATAAGCGGTTACCGAAGTCGAAGTTTGACGATTGCCATTGACCGTAGCACCAGCAGGGTTGCCACTGCTGTCGAGAACGCTGTAAGGCACTTGCATAGAGGGGATGGCGATGCCTTCAGATTGACTAGGAATCGATGTTGCCAGCGCCGTTCCAAGCGTAAGATTGCCAAATATAGTGGGGGTCACAACTTTAACGTTGAACTGCAACGGCTGCCCACTGCCATTGTTCGTCGTATCCGTCGCTCCACTCAAATTGGTGGCTGCCGTCGTCGCCGTACCGGAGATCGGTGTCGTCGCCATATAGCCACTGAAGGTGTTGATCCCGTTGGCCGTCGCGCCATTCTGACCGAAGCTGAGCAGGCCGCTCATGTTCTGCGCACTGACCCGAAAGCCGGCGAGACTGCGTGTCGTCGGTGTGCTGTTGTTGGCGATGGCCAGTTCGATGTAGGGGTTGGTCATCACCGCGTCGCAATTGAGGGCACGATTGGCGCAGCCGTTGCCGCTGATGCTCATCTGATCGATGCTGATGTCACAGCCACCAGCGCCATTGATGCCGCCGCAGCCGAGGCGTAGTTGGTTGATGTTGGCATTGAGATCGATGCTGCCATCGAAGCCGAGACGATAGAAGGTCAAACCACTGCTGCCCGTCCCCGTCGTTCCACTGGTGCCGGTGCCAGTGATCTGCGACATCTGGATGAGCGCCTGACCGGTGACGTTGGAGAGGGCGCTGTCATCGAGGCTGGTCATGCTCCAACCGGTCAGACTCAACACACCGAGCAGCAGAGCGAGGGTCAGCTGTCTGATCATAGTCTTAGAATCCATAGACGAAGGCCTTGCCCTGGACGGCGATCCCGGCCATAGGTCCGTTGTTATCCGCCATCCTGACGCCGAGAAAGCTATTGGGATTGGCGTCATTGTTGTAACCGGTGGGGCCAAACTCGACGGACATGCGCCCGATGTCGAGCCCCATCTGCATACTGGTGTAGCCGGAGCTGACCCCCGTGCTGGAGTTATAGGACGTGCTCACCGCCGGATAGGAAAAGACCAGAGCATTCAAGCTATTCATCGGCGTTGCCGAAATACAACCAACCGGCAGGAGGCAGGAACCCGTGTTACTTGCAAAGCGCGTGGGATCAAAATAGGCCGTATTGGAAGATGCCGAGCCTAAGGTCGAGCCGTCGAGGAGCAAGGTGAAGATGCGGAAACTGGCGTAAGTATCTTTGAACACCAGCCATTCGCCGCCGTTATAGGTGTGGTTGGCCGCTTCGATGGCCACGCGACAGGGGTTGCCCGGTGTGGTCGCTGTACCGACGCCGGTACAGCTGTTCAAGGACGCCAGTGGTTTCATGTCGTTGTTGAGGGTCGCGGTCTTGCTGCTGTCGCCCTGGGCATTGAGATCGAGCTCAATCTGCAGGGCGATGCCGTCGCGACCGACGACCTTGGCCATGCTGGCGTCGTCGATGGCCACCGGCTGGCTATAGACCGATGGGCTCAAGAGCAGCAAGGCACTGATGAAAACAGAGATCCATGCCTTCATTAGGAGGCCCCCGCCGTGGTGATTTTCATGTGCTGAATAAGGATGCCATTGATCTGCGAGGTGCCGAGATTGACCACCGACCCCGAGGGCGACTGGAAGAACATGCCGTTGATGGTACTGTTACCCGGTTGCTGCGTGTCGAGCGTCCCCAGCGGCGTCCCTGTCGGGTTATTGCCTATATCTATGAAGCCATGGGTCAGAGGATTGGGGTTGCTCACCGCTCCCGAGGCATTGGTAGCACATGCCGCTCCCGAGGTCAGCGAGCTGCCGCAATAGAAGTTGTTGTAGACGTTGGCGATATTGGGAATCTGCATGAGCTCGACGACGAAGTTGCCGTCATGCGCCGGGGCACTCGATACGACGACATTCTGATAGTCGAGAGCGCCGATCGGCAGATACATGTTGACGTTCTCCAGGAAGAGTCCTTCCTGACTATTGAAGTCGGGGACAGCGTGCAGAGCGTTGGGACTATCGGCGTTCTGGGCGACCGAGAAGCGCAGATTGCCGGACAGCGCCAGGGACATATTGATGCCGAGGGACTGGTAGTAGCCGGAAGAGGCATCGGCACTATTGGTATCCGTGGTCTGCATCAAACGCAGGACACTGGGAAGGGCATTGCCAGCAGTATCGGTTGCAGTGAGCGTCCCTTCAAAGATCGTCTGCGCCTGCAAAAAGCAGGTGGTCGTGGTACAGGCATCTGGCGTCGGTCCAGTGTACGAAGACAGAGGCTGCTGCACACCGCCCTGATTGGCCTGCATCTCGCCCCAGAAGGACAGACGGAAAGGATCCATCTGCGTCGGGCCGAGCAGTTCGAGAACCGTCGGAGAAACGCTGTTGCCCTGATAGTCGATGCCCGGGTACTGGAAAGCGCGCAGGACGAAGGGATTGTAGACGGAAGCGAAGTCCTTGATCGTCGCATTCGCCGCACTGCCAAGCGGGCAACCGAGATCGCCCTGCCCTGCTCCTGCGGCTGTCGTTGTACAGGGGCTACCAAACCAGCTCGTGCCGGAAGGCCCCGCCCCGGTCATGGACAGACCATATAGATAGATATCGGCTCTTTGCCAGCCTTCCGAGGCCGAAGTCGAGGTCGGCTGTGAACCGATCAGCTGGATATAGCTGGTCGGCGCCATCTCGAAGGCGAAGTTCTCGAGCCCCATGGCGATACCCTGAGCACCGATGCTGGCCATCTGACTGTCCGACATGTCGGTGAGGGCTGATGCAAAGGGCTGTGCGCCCAGCAAGGCCAGGGCGAAGATCGCGACTGAAAAGCGCAGGCGTTGGAAGGTCATCTTCTTCTCTGTGTCCTCTTGCTGGTCCGGAAGTTCGTCACATGACGAAATGGCCACGGAGGATCCATCCCCACCTGGGCGCCACAACCGGAAGAGGTGACTCATTATTGTTTTTCTCGCCCACTCGCCTCTAAGGAAGCCGCGATGCGAGAGTACATCTGTTCGCATTTTAGCCAGAAAGCGGCCCTTTGCGTCGAGTGTTTTTATGTAAGATTTGTAAAGCCAAGACCTTGCACGTCTTCCGGACGCCATGCAATCAGCATAGTACGCCTAGCCTATCTGTAGATGCATCTGTCACGGATGGCCAGAAAATCCGATGAACGGGCGTACTCATGACCGCTCTCTCGCCCCTGTCGATACGACCATCATCGGCACACAACCCAGGCGAGTGGTCATGCCAGAGAGGCGATGAGTGAGCCCCCGACCTCCGCTTATTCAGCGCTTGATGTGCTCACCGCCGTAAGCCTCGGGCGATCGAGCCGTACTTCCCCTGCTATGCTGAACATCGTGCAGCCCCCCCCTCGCCCGCCAGCGGAGTGCCGCAAGATGCATGATCAGCAGGTATGGAGTAGGCAGCGATGGAACAGGTCGACATGTTCCGACTCGTCACCGAGCCATCTCCGATGGCGATCTATATCACCAGTGGTATCGTGCCAAAAACAGTTGAGCATCATCACTTATTGCGCGCCATGGATGCCCTGGTCGATCAGCATGAGGCTGTCGACAGGATCGTAACGGGATTGCTGCGGCCCCTACTGGATCAAGATCTGGCTGTGGTGTTCTATGACATGACGACCATCCGCGCAGAAGGGCTGTCGACACAGGCCGGTGATGTACGGCAGTTCGGCATGGCCAAAGAAGGCGTCATTGCCCGCCAGTTCATGCTCGGCGTGGTACAGACCGCCGAGGGGATACCGCTCTACCACGAGGTGTTCGACGGCAACACCGCAGAGGTGACAACACTCAAGCCGACGATTGAAAAAGTGGTGCAACGCTTCCCGATCCAGCGCGTTATCGTGGTCGCCGACCGCGGCCTGCTGTCCACCGATAACCTCGCCGAGTTGCAGTCCATCCCGCTGCCATATGGCGGCACGCTGGAGTTTATCCTGGCCGTACCCGGGCGTCGCTACAGTGAGTTCGTCGAGCTGCTGCAGCCGCTGCAGCAAACGCTCAACCCAGACTGCGCTGACGAGGCATTGGGGGAGGTACCCTGGCAGGGCTTGCGTCTGGTTGTCGCCCATGATGCGCAGGCAGCCGCCGATCAATCTGCCGCGCGCGATAAGCTCATTGCCACCTTGGAGCAGCAGGCCGAACAGTGGACAGGCAAGCTGGATGCACAAGATGCCGGGCAGCGTGCTCGCGGACGCAAGCTCTCCGATGGCGGTGCCCGTGCGCGGTTTTACCATGCGGTTTGCGAGGCCCATCTGGCGCGCATCATCCGCGTCGACCTCAAGAGCGAAATGTTCACCTACAGCGTCGACGAACGCGCTCTGGCCCATGCCCGCCTGATGGATGGCAAGCTCCTGCTCGTCACCAATGCCCGCGACCTGACGCCTAGCGACGTCGTGGGTCGCTACAAATCGCTGGCTGACATCGAACGCGGCTTTCGTGTGCTCAAGTCCGAAATCGAGATCGGGCCAGTGTACCACCGCCTGCCAGAGCGCATTCGCGCGCATGCCACC
>JAKBFV010000012.1 GCA_021833365.1 Pseudomonadota bacterium
CTGGAGAATACAGATGCAAGATGAACGCCTCGACCAGATTCTCAGTGCCTGGATCGACCCTTACTGGCAGCGTGATTGGTGGACGACAGGCTGTATCGAACGTCGGCACTGGGAGAAAGGGGAACTGCTGCTCGACGTCGCCTTACCCTATCCTTTCGCTACCCGCGCCGAGGCGCTGGCGACGAGTTTTCAGGAACATCTAGCGGCGGCGGGCATCACGTCGCGTCTGCGTCTGCGCCTGCAGGTGCCCCGGCGCAAGGTCGAGAGCGGTCTCGCTGGACTGCAGTCGGTGAAGAATATCGTCGCCGTCGCCTCCGGCAAGGGCGGCGTCGGTAAATCGACGACGGCGGTCAATCTCGCTTTCGCCCTCGCTGCCGAAGGTGCACGCGTCGGTCTGCTCGATGCTGACATCTATGGCCCGAGCTTGCCGACACTGCTCGGCGTCAAGCCCGGCACCCGCCCGGAAGTGGCTGACGAGAAATTCTTTCGCCCCTTGCCGCGCCAGGGGGTCGAGTTCATGTCCATGGGACTGTTGGTGACAGAACAGACACCCGTCGTCTGGCGTGGTCCCATGGCGACAGGGGCGCTGATGCAGATGCTGACCCAGACTCTCTGGTCGGATCTCGATTATCTGATCGTCGATATGCCGCCGGGCACCGGCGACATCGCACTGACCCTGGCGCAGAAAGTACCGATCAGCGCCGCTCTCATCGTCACGACCCCGCAGGATCTCGCCTTGCTCGATGCCATCAAGGCCGTCGAAATGTTTCGCAAGGTGGCGATTCCGGTCCTGGGCGTGGTTGAAAATATGGCCACCCATGTCTGCACCCAGTGTGGTCATGAAGAGGCCATCTTTGGTGCCGGGGGGGCGCAACGACTGGCACAGGACTATGCCATCGAGTGTCTGGCCTCCCTGCCTTTGAGCGCGGCCTTGCGGCAGAGTGCCGATGCCGGAAGCAACCTGCAGAGGCATGCCGGCGACGCCGATCTGGCCGGCCGCTATCGTCATCTGGCGCGTCGTGTTGCCATCGCCCTGGCGAGTGCCGAAGTCATCGCCGCCAACCGTATTCCCAACATCGTTTTTTCCTGAAGGATGGAGAGAGATGAGCATCAAGTCAGATCGCTGGATACGCCGCATGGCCGAGGAACAGGACATGATCAGTCCTTTCGAAGCGGCTCAGGTGCGTAGCGTCGACGGTCGTCGGGTGATTTCCTATGGCGTGTCGAGCTACGGCTACGACGTGCGCTGTTCGCGCGAATTCAAGGTGTTCACCAATGTTTTCTCGGCGACGGTCGATCCGAAAGCCTTCGATGAGAAGAGCTTCATCGATATCGAGGCCGACACCTGCATCATTCCACCCAATTCCTTTGCGTTGGCCCGCACCGTCGAATATTTTCGTATTCCGCGCTCGGTTCTGACCATTTGCTTGGGTAAGTCGACCTATGCACGCTGTGGCATCATCGTCAACGTCACCCCCCTCGAACCTGAATGGGAAGGGCATGTGACCCTGGAGTTCTCCAACACCACCAACCTGCCAGCGCGCATCTATGCCAACGAAGGCGTTGCCCAGATGCTCTTCTTTGAAAGCGACGAGGTCTGCGAGACCTCGTACAAGGATCGCGGCGGTAAATACATGGGTCAGCGCGGGGTGACCTTGCCCAAGGCTTGAGGGGCATCGTTCGCGCCGCCCGACCCGGGATGATAGGCGGTGAGGCGCAACAGAAAGACGGTGCCGTGCTCGATCTGCTCGACCTGCACCGGCAGATCAGCGAGGCTGGGAGCGACCCAGAAGATGGTCTGGCGCTGATCCTGGGCGGCGTTAGGACGCTCGATCTTGAGCGTATCGAGGTCGCCCATGGCAGTATGGAGTCGCTCGTGCGCGGTGATCTGATAGTCATAGAACTTGATGCCATCAGCGTCAGCGAGGGCATAACTGAGCTTGGCTGCGTGCGTTTGCAGATCATGGCGCATCTGAATTTCCAAGCTGAGCTTGTCGAGGCTCGCCGCTGGTAGCGGAAAACGGCGCTCGGCATCACGCTCGGTGTGGGTCACCAGTTGTTGGTCATTCCAGCGAAAGTCGAGATCGGTATGCCGCTGACTGAAGAGCATCTGTCTTTGCAGGTGATAGCTGATCGGGCGCAGCTGCTCACCCTGGATGATAAACTCACTGCTTTCATTCGCCTGGGCGATGATGCCGGCGCGGGCAGAAGTCTGGTACAGCCAGTGTCCGGAGTCGAGCTGACTGAGGCTGCGCCGTGCCGTGCCGACATCCTGACCATTGATGCTCAAGGCATAGTCGGCGCTATAGGGCTTGGGTGGCCAGGGGAAGTCTTCAGCTCGGCTCGAGGCGACCATCAGCAGAGAGACGATAGCGATGAAAGGGTAGCGCATGAGGGTTCTCCTGATGCCTGCAGGCGGCAGCGATCTGCTGGATGACGAGGGGGTAGAGGCGGTGTTCGAGATGATGCACTTTCGTGGTCAGCGAAGCGACGTCATCATCGGACTGGACGTCAAAGCAGGCTTGCGCGATCAAGGGGCCGGCGTCGAGTTCGGCATGCACCCAGTGGACACTGCAGCCATGCTCAGAATCGTGGGCCGCCAGCACACGCGCATGGGTATCGAGGCCCTTGTGACGTGGTAGCAGAGATGGATGGATGTTGAGCAGACGATCGGCGAAGTGCGCGACAAATTCCTCACCGAGGATGCGCATGAACCCTGCCAGCACGACGAGGTCGGCCTGCCAGGCGTCGATCTGAGCCATCATCTGACGATCATAGACGTCGCGATCAGGGTAGTCGGCTGCTGTGATCACCGCCGTATCCAGGCCGGCCTGATGCGCCCGTTGCAGACCGAAAGCCTGGGCGCGATTGCTCAGGACGCCGACGATGCGCGCCCCCCAGGTGGGATCCTGGCTGGCGTCGATGAGTGCCTGCAGATTGCTGCCCTGACCTGAAATCAAAACGACCAGACGCAGCATCAGGCCCATACCACCCGTGGCTCAGTCTCAGTACTGGCGCGTACTTCGCCCAGGCACCAGGCCTGCTCACCGAGCTCCTGCAGTCGTTGCAGGGTCGCGTCAGTGCTCGCTGCCGGCACGATCAGCACCATGCCGATACCACAGTTGAAGGTGCGGTACATCTCATCCGTGGCGACACCGCCACGCTCCTGCAGCCAGGAAAAAATTTCCGGCCACTGCCAGCTACGGGCGTCGATGCAGGCTTCCGTGTGCGCCGCCATGACGCGCGGCAGATTACCCGGCAGTCCGCCGCCAGTGATATGGGCGATGCCATGCACGGGCACCCCTTCACGCAACAGCTGGAGCAGATTGCGGACATAGATGCGGGTGGGGCGCATCAGGATGTCGGCCAGCGCTGTGCCGGCGATCTGGTGCTCGCGGCTGTGCGCTTCGAGAGCGAGAATTTTGCGCACCAGGGAATAACCGTTGGAATGCACGCCGCTCGACGCCAGAGCGATCAATTGATCACCGGGCTGCACCTTGCTGCCGTCGATGAGACGATCCTCTTCGACGACACCGACACAAAAGCCTGCCAGATCATAGTCTTCACCATGATACATACCCGGCATCTCAGCGGTTTCGCCACCGACCAGGGCGCATCCGGCCTGCTCGCAGCCAGCGCCTATGCCCGCTACGACGCGCGCAGCAGTCTCGACATCGAGATGGCCAGTGGCGTAATAATCGAGGAAAAACAAGGGCTCGGCGCCGCAGACGACGAGATCGTTGACGCACATCGCGACAAGATCGACGCCGATATGGTCGTGCGCGCCGAGGTCCATGGCGAGGCGCAGCTTGGTGCCGACGCCATCAGTTCCTGAGACCAGGATGGGACGCTGATATCCGGCCGGGATACGGCAGAGGGCGCCGAAGCCACCCAGGCCGCCGAGAACCTCGGGGCGATGGGTACGGCGAGCGACGCCTTTGATGCGTTCGACGAGAGCATCACCGGCATCGATGTCGACACCAGCATCTTTATAGCTGAGTGCCCGCTTTGGGTCTGACATGAGATCTTGCATCCTGTCGCTGGCCATGAAGACGTTATTATGAACGAGTCGGAGCAGGCATTAAAGGCTAGGCGTCGTGGTCATTGCCTTCATGAGGGGCTTTCGCTACCTTTGTGCCCATACTTTAGGATGGGGCAGCATGTCGAAATTCTTCTTGCGCGGGCTGTTTTTTCTCTTGCTCACTGGCGTCAGCTCGGTTCAGGCACAGGAATCCTCGCTGTGGTGGGCCCAGGGCAGTACGCAATTTCGTGATGGCCGACTCGATGCACAGGAGCTGGCACCGCTCCTCGCCCAAGTCATCGTGCGTGCTGGTGGCAGCGCCAGCTGTCTGGCCAGTCCGGTGCTGCAAAAAGCCCTGCAGACTCCCGAGGCCTGGGTGAAAAGCCATAGCCTGCTTCCCACCGACGCGACAGGTGCGCGACAAGCTGTCGAGTTCTCATCGGCTGCACTGGCCCCCCAGTTGGCACAGGCGGGATGTGCGGTGCCTGATGCGCCGCCACGCCTGCTCATCCTCTGGTTGCATGGTGGCAGTATGGCATCGATGCCGCCCGCGGCAGCCATGCCATTGTTGCACGAGATGCATGAACGGGGTTTGCAGGCTCTCATCGGCAATGAGGCCGCCGCCAACCCGCCGGGCACGGCGGGCAGCGATCTTTATGACGCACCTGCATCCCTGTGGTGGAATCTAGCCCAGCACAGTGGCGTCGACGCTTTGCTTCTCCTGAGCGATGATGGCCAGCCGGTCGCCAGCCATATCAGCTGGCGCTGGTTCGTGGCTGGGCAGGATGTGCGCGGCGACCTGGATTTGAATACGACATCAGCGCCATGGTCCTGGCTGGCCGACAGCGTCGCTGAATTTTTCACGGTCCACCGGCAATGGCCGCGATGGTCGCTGGATCAGCAGTCCCTGCAGGTGGATGGCGTGCATAACATCGCCGATCTATTGGGCTTGCAGCATGAATTGCAGCGTCAAGGTTTCCATGACATCGACGTCGTCTCTCTACAGGGAGATATCGTGCATTTGCAGGCACGCGCCGCCTGGGGCAGCACGCTTCATGAAAGCTTGCACCTGCAGCCGCTGTTCGCGCCACTCGGCCCCGTCGACCCTTTGTGGCGCACGGCGATGGAGCAGGTCTGGCCGCTGCACCATCTGCGCTGGCAGTCCTATCCGGCGGATGTCCAGCCATGAAATGGCGACGACAGATCCCCAATGCGCTCAGTGTCTTGCGCATCTTCCTGGCGCCCCTGCTGATACCGCTGTTCGAGCATCGGCGCTGGACGCTTCTGCTGCTGCTCTTATTGCTGGCGGTCATCAGCGATGCCGCCGATGGTTATCTGGCGCGGCGCTGGGATATGAGTTCGCGCTGTGGCGCCTGGCTCGACGCCATCGCTGACAAGGTGCTGATCTGGAGCGTGCTGGCCATGCTCTGGCGTCAGCGTATGGCGCCGACATGGTTCGTGTTGCCCCTGCTGTTGCGTGATCTCAGTCTGCTCGCTTTTGGCGCGTTCTCGCTGCGTACTCAGGTATGGCAACAGATGCGTCCCTCTTTCAGCGGCAAACTGGCTATGGCTCTGCAGATGCTGAGTCTGCTTTATCTTTGCCTGTTGCAGATGAAAGCGGCTGCCGTGCCGGTCTGGCTGCATGGTTTTTTGCTCATTGTGCTGCTCGTCAGCTGGATCAGTCTGCCGTTTTATCTGTCGCGTTTGCATCACCAGGGTAAAACCCCATGTTGAAACAGCAACAGATCCTGCCGCTGATCTTCGCCGAGACCGAGCGCTTGCAGGATTTTATCGGTGCACAGGCGCACTCCCTGCTCATTCCCAGCCTGCAGGACTGGGCGGCGCCGGCGTCGCGCACGACGTTTTGTCTCTATGGCGCCGCTGGCAGCGGGCGTACGCATTTGTTGCGCGCAACGGCCGCCTGCGCCGCGCAAGGAGGCGCTAGCGTGCAGTATGTTTCTTTGCGTGATCCCGAACTACGTCCCGAGGTGCTCGAAGGTCTCGAGATCAATACCCATCTCTGCCTCGATGATCTCGATGCCGTATTCGGTCTTGCTGATTGGGAGTGGGCGCTGTTCGCGTTGTGCAATCGTTTGCAGGCGCAAGGCCATGCCTTGTTGGTCGCTTGTCATGAACTGCCCCGTGACTGTTGTACTCTACGTGATCTCGGTTCACGCCTCATGGCCGGTTTGGTGTTTCGCATACCGGCGCTGCAGGAGGCTGAGTTACGCCAGCTCATCCGGCGCTTGGCGATGCGCCAGGGTTGGGCTTTACCGGAAGAAGCGATCGAATACCTGCTCGCCCATCTGCCACGGCAAGCTGGCGCCTTGCAGGATCAGCTGCGCGCAATCGACGCCTATGCGCTGCGCCACCAGCGTCCGATCACCCTCCATCTCGTGCGCGAGGTTCTACGTCGGCGCGGGGAGTAAGCGGCTTGATGAGCCGTCATTTTTTTGTCAAAGTGGCGCGCTCGCGGTAGCGACGGCCCGCCGGGGCGGCAACCAAAACGCTACAGAGCCGGCCTTATAAAACGGTGACAATGCGCGACTGTGCGCGATAACAATAATGATGGATGCTGTGGTAGGAGATGAAAGGCATGGAGTCGCTCCGGGGACGAAGTCTGGCGCTGATCTTTTTTTGGGCACTCGGCATGGGGGCCTGCGCTGACACGGTCACCGTTGGAACTGGTTGCACTTTCGAAAACGCACTGGCTAGTGTTCTGCCGAACACGAGCGGGAGCAAAGGCTCCTGCAAGACGACGACCTCTTCAACCATTAGCATCACCTTGCCGGCCGGTGAAGTCGACCTGACGCAAACGGCGGTACTCAATACCTCGGTCACCATCTCCGGTGCTGGCGATTTGTCGAACAGTGATGCGACGACAGGCACCATTGGATCCCTCGGCAGCAATGAAACGCGCATCGTCGCGCCCGCCGGACAGAGAGCTTTTCTAATCTTGCCGAGTACGACGACAGTGAACAGTGGCGTCGCCAATACCACCGCCAACGTCGTCAGCTTGAGCGCCCTGTCCATCGTGGGGGGCACGGCGACCGATGATTGCACCTCGGCGCTCGGTCTGGCGGCGGTCGGTGGTCACAATGGTGGCGCCATCTGCAATGGCGGACAGCTGTCCTTGAGCAATGTCGAAGTGCGTGGCGCCTCAGCCCAAGACGAGGGAGGGGGGTTGTACTCGGCATCCGGTAGCACACTGACCCTCGGTACCACTTCTTTTCTCGGCAACGCTGTTTTGAGCGCCCAGGGTAATGGCGCCGCCATCTATATCAATCACGCCCCCCTGACGGTGACTTCGGCGACGTTCTATGCTCAGTGCAATCCCCAGGCTGCTGCACCAGCGACGGCACCGGCCAGTTGCCCGGGTGGCGCGCAAACCTCGGTCCTGGCCGACGTCGGCGCCTTTACCAGCGGGGCATCGGGTAACAATGTGGCGCAGCTGTCCGACCTGACCATCAGCGGCAATCTGGCGGCTGCCATCTATGATGAGACCGATCTCAGCCTGCAGAACTCCGACATCGTCAATAACCTCGCTGGCTTGAGCCTGAATGCCAGCATGGGCAAGTCATCGACCGGTACTCTGCCGGTCAGCATCTCCAATAGCATCATCGCCGACAATGTCGATGCCGGCGGCCAGGAGAGCGACTGCCAGAATGTCAATGCCGGTAACACCGTGATGACTTTCTCCCTGGTCACGGATCAGGGCGGCTGCCCTCTTGGGACACAGACGGCTTCCGGAAGCCTTGGTTTTGCGGCGACTGATGTCAACGACAACGTCGTTCTGGCGCAGTCGGGAGCGCCAGAGCAGACCTTGATTCAAGCGGCCGGTGCTGGTGTCGCTGCTCCCGGCATCCTGGCGCCACTCGGCAACTATGGCGGCAGCCTGCTCACCCATAAGCCGCGTTATCTGCTGAGCTACAGTGCTCGCACCGATTCCCCCATCATGGGCAGGGGGCTGGGCTGTGCCAATGCCGATGCGCGTGGCGACAAGTCCTCAGCCTGTGACATCGGTGCCGATTTTTACCAGTTCCCGGTGTCGGGTAATCTCAGCCTGACCGGTACCGAAGGACAATCGGTCACTTCGGCCAATCTCACTGCGCAGCTCGGCGACAGCGATCTTTTGCCCTACGACGGCGCCGGCTCGCAGTGGACCTGTCTCTACGTCTATCAAAATACGGCCTTGACACAGCAGGCGCAGTCGACGGCGCCGGGTTGCGCCTGGGTGGTGCCTGACAGCCTGACCGGGACTTCATTGGCCACCGAAACGACCAATACGCGCGGCAGCGTCGCTTTCAATGGCACCCAGGATACCCTCACCTATACCCCCAACCAGAAATTCTATGGCACGGCCAATTTTGAGGTGCGCCTGACCACAACCAGTTCGATGCTCAATCCTGACCCCAATAACCGCTTCATCACCGAGACCGTTCTCGTCAGCGAACAACCGGTGTCAGGCTTGACCAGTCAGTCGCTCAGCGGTGCCATGGATGGCACGACTGTCGGAGCCTTGTTGCTGACGATAGGGTTTGGATCACGGCGGCGTCGCCAGGGAGGAAGATCTTGATGCGCATCGTTTCGCGGGCTTGCTTGGGGCTGCTCCTGCTGTGCAGCATGCACACATGGGCGACGATGCCGATCACTGTGACCACCAGCGCCGACCAGGATGGCGAGGATCCGGCGCATTGCTCTTTGCGTGAGGCTGTCACGGCCAATGCCATCGGTATGGATTATGGCGGATGTGTCTATGGCGACACCGTCATCCTGAGCAATACGACCTATGTGCTGAGTCGCGGCGAGTTGCAGGTCAAGAGCGCCTTGACCATACAGGGCTATGACATCACCACCGATACTTCGGTGAGCAATAGCAAGACACAGGATCCTTTCACCGGCAGTGCACCGCTGCGCGCGGCACCGTCCACGGTCATCACCACCCTGGTCAATGGCCAACCGAGCAGCCGTATCGCCTACGTCGCCAGCAATGCTTCGCTGTTTTTGCAGAATCTGGTTCTGCAGGGCGGGGTCGCCAAGGCAGAATCGGAGTCTGATGGCTCCATTCCCGCCGATGGTGGCCTGATCATGGCGCGCGGCAGTCTCAGTTTGACCAATATCGATGCCAGCGGTGGCTCGGCCCCCGGCAATGGCGGCGCCTTTGCCATCTATGGCGCTGGCAGCGGCTTCTCCATGAGCGGTGGTATCATCCACAACAACAGCAGTGCTGGCTGGGGCGGTGCCATCTATTTCGGCCCCCTGGCCATGCAGGGCAACACTCTCATCTCTGCGCAGAGCTGTGCCACCAATGGCACTTTCGACGCGCACGCCATCTCCATCAGCGACACCAGCTTCTATCGGAACGATGCCGTCATCGGCGCCTCCGGCATGTCTTTGTGTGGTGTCGCCACCGTCAATCTCAGTGACGATACCTTCGAACAGAATGGCATCGGCGCCTCGGGTTCGCCAGGGACGGGGGCAGCGCTGGACATGATCGTGACGTCGCAGGCGTCGACCCTGACGCTGCAGAATGTCACCATCACCGACAATGACATCGGCCTGCAGCTGCTCAGCCCAATCGGCACGGTCACGGTCAGCAACAGCATCCTCTTCTGGAACAATGAAGACTGCGACTACAGTGACTTCAGCAGTTCTCCGCCGATGGCACCGACGGGATCACGCTACAATATCTTCGGCGCCTCTTGCGCCGCAACGAGTACACGACCGGCCTGGTTCGACCAGAATCCACAATCGGCGGCGACGGCGGCAGCGAGCAATACGGTGACCGCCGGCGAGGTCGCTGGCGGCGCCATCAGCAGTGGCCAGCTGACCTGGGTGAGCGCCCCCATCGACACCCTGTTTCCGATGATGCTGCCGACCGCCAATGCCACCCTCCTGCTCAGCCAGGGTAGCAATGTCTCAGGCGGCTGCGCGGCGGCGGATGAGCGCGGTGTGCCGCGCCGGCCGGGCAATGGCAAAGCCTGCGACATCGGCGCCGGTGAGCGTAAAATGCTCTTCGCCGCCAATGATACGGGCTCCAACCTCGCCACCAAGCCTGGCCCTGGCGATGGGCGTCAGGTGCAGGTCGACATTCTCAGCAATGACGAAGCCCCCGAGGAAGCCGATTTGAGTTCCTTGCAGGCCTGGGGGGTGACGCAGGTACAAGGATGTAGCTATGACAGCAGTTCGCACATGCTCACCTTCGATGGCGCCACGCTCGGCGATTTTGGCAACACGACGAAGAGCGTCACCTGCCATTACTCCCTATGCGGCAACAGCAGTTGCTCGGTGATTTCGGCACCGGCGACGGTCAATATCTCGGTCAGCAACCAGGTGCCTCTAGCGGTCGATGACTATCTCTATTTCAATGGTGCTGAACCGGCGACGATGAATGTCCTGGCCAACGACTACGACCAGGATGGCGGCAATAACCGTTGGAATGCCCTCGACCCGAATACGGTGACGGTGGTCGGCTTTCCGGTGACCGGCACACTCTATTGCGGCACCGTCGTCATGGCCAGCAATGGCCAGACCATCTGTCCGGGTGGTCTGATCACCTATCAGGCGACGGATAACTACGCAAAGTTTCAGGATCAGTTCACCTATACCGTCGCCGATGTCGATGGCGCTGTCTCCAATAAGGCGACGGTACACGTCAATCCTGTCGATCAGAATACGCCGGGGCAAGGTGGCGGCGCCGTCGATGCAGGCCTGCTGGCTGGCCTTGCTGCCCTGATTTACGGACGTCGGCGTTTCCAGGCAAGAGCAGGGTAGTCCCACCATCTGCAACGCCGCGGGGTGCTTGCAGATGGCCCGCGGTGGGTGTATTTCCCCCTGCCGCATGAGCGGCTTTTGCGCTACAATGGCCGGCGTTTGCGGGTATGGCGAAATTGGTAGACGCACAAGATTTAGGTTCTTGCGAAGAAATTCGTGTCAGTTCGAATCTGACTACCCGCACCATCATGCATAGCCCTGTTGCCGCCAGGCGAGGTATCGTGACATCGACTGGATCCCAAGGCCGGCAACAGCCCTGTCGTAATGCGCGAGGTGAGAGGATGTCGACCGCGAATGCTGATTCGGACATGGGGCGTTTGCGCTGGCGTTGTCGGCGTGGCCTCAAGGAACTCGACGTCCTGCTGCTGCCTTTTCTTGAAACCGCCTATGCTGGACTGTCGCCGGCTTTGCAGAACGATTTTGCTGCCTTGATCGCTGAGGAAGACGTCGATCTGCTCGACTGGCTGGTCAATGGTCTGCCGGCGCCCGTTACTTATGCGGCGATCCTCGGCCATCTTTTGCCGCGACCGGCGTGCGTTTGATAGGGGCGGAGGGGGGGGATGCAGCCCCATGGGGCGACTTTCTCGCCTGCCCGACACCACAAGCCTGGGTCGAGCAGGCGCTTGTCCATCTCGATGTTCTACTCCTCGATCATCGCCACAATGAGTTCAAGGCGGCGGCCAGCGCCATGGCGCTGATGGCGCGCTACCCACTACGTGCGTCGATGGCACAGTCCATGTCGCGTCTGGCACGGGAAGAACTGGTACACCACCAGCAAGTGTCGAAACTGATCGCTGCGCGCGGCATCCCTTTGCGCGTGTTGTCGGCAGGACGTTATGCTGGCGCCTTGCATCGCCAGATACGCCGCGAGGAGCCCGGCCGTTTGATCGACACTCTGGTGGTGGCAGCCTTCATTGAATTGCGTTCCTGCGAACGCTTTGCGGCGCTTTTACCGGTACTGGATGCCGAACTCGCGCAATTTTACGGTAGTCTGCTCGCTTCCGAACGTCGCCACCACCAGATCTATCTCAAACTCGCCGCCGACGAGATCGATACTGACGAACTGCAGGCGGTGGTGGCGCGTTTTCGGGAGCTGGAAGGGGATTTGATCAACAGCGCTGACCCCCTGTTCAGATTCCACTCGGGCGTGCCACCACATTCGCGTTGAAGTTTTCACCCTCCCAGAACAAGCTGGCGATACCCTGGGCATCGGCACTCAGCACTTGCGCCTGCCCCTTTTCATTCCAGTCGCCGCAGACATAGCGCCAGGATGAGGTATCGCCGTCTGCCAGACGATGACAGGCGGGGCGATGGGTATGGCCATGGATGAGGCGGGTCACCTCATGCCGCTGCAGGGCGGCGCGCACCGCATCAGCGTTCACGTCCATGATGTTGGCAGCCTGGTTGGCCTGCGCCTGCCGGCTCTGTGCGCGTAGGGCGCGCGCCAGCTCATGCCGTTGTGCCAGCGGCTGCGCCAGCACCGCCGTCTGCCAGGCCGGTTGCCGCACCTGGCGACGAAAGTTCTGATAGGCGACATCATCCGTGCACAGGCTATCGCCGTGCATGAGCAGGGCAGTCTGACCATCCGGCAAGGTGACGACAGTTTCTTCAGCGAGAAGCTGGGCGGCACAGCGTGTCGCCCAGGCAGCACCGAGAAGAAAGTCACGATTACCCTGCAGCAGTAGCAAGGCCCTGCCGCTCGCCGTCCAGGCGCACAAGGCCTGCTCCAGCGGCTGCAGCCAGGGGCTGTCATCATCATCGCCGACCCAGGACTCGAAAAAATCACCGAGGATGAACAGGTGCGAGAAGCGTGGCGACGCCCGCGTCAGCAGGCGCAGAAAAGACGCTGTCACCGCATTCGTCTCGGGACCTAGGTGTAGGTCGGAGATGAAGAGCCAGCTCACTCGCCCGTGCCTTCTTCGAGGAGGCTAGCGCGCTCGATGAGCACCGCCTGCACCGGCACATCCTGATGCATGCCGTGGCGTCCGGTCTTGACCGCACGGATGGCGTCGAGCACGTCCATGCCTTCGACGACTTGGCCAAACACGGCATAACCCCAACCTTGTACGGTCGGACTGGTGTGATTGAGGAAATCATTGTCCTTGACGTTGATGAAGAACTGCGCCGAGGCCGAGTGCGGGTCCTGGGTGCGCGCCATGGCGATGCTGCCCTTGACGTTTTTCAGGCCATTGTTGGCTTCGTTTTTGATCGGTGCACGCGTCGCCTTTTGTTGCATCTCGACGTCGAAACCGCCGCCTTGGATCATGAAATTATCGATGACACGGTGGAAGATGCTGCCGTCATACTGGCCCGAGCGCACATAGGCGACAAAGTTTTCACAGGTGGCTGGGGCTCGTTCGGTATCGAGCTGCAGAACGATGCGGCCATGGTTGGTGTCGAGTGCGACTTTCATGAAGGTCTCCGAAATGTGGAAGCTCCGCACAAGGGCGGGTACACTAGGCCCTCTTGGGCTGGCCCCTATTCTAAAGCAGGGCGGTCGGCCTGTCATGGCGCGTAGGGTGAGCAGGACTAGGTATGGACAGTGACAAGGCGAAAGATTTTTTGCGACAGATCGTGGCCGATGATCTGGCGGCGGGCAAGATGCCGGCACCGGTGACGCGTTTTCCGCCCGAACCGAACGGCTATCTGCATATAGGTCACGCCAAATCGATCTGTCTCAACTTCGGTATCGCCGAAGATTTTTCCGGCGCATGTCACATGCGCTTTGACGACACCAACCCGCACGCCGAGGATCAGGAGTATGTCGATTCCATCCTCGCCGACGTGCGCTGGCTGGGTTTTCAGTGGCAAGGTCCGGTGCGCTATGCTTCCGACTATTTTGATCATCTCTATGCTGCGGCTGAGCGCTTGATCGAGCTGGATCTGGCTTACGTCTGCGATCTCGACGCCGAGACCATGCGCGCCTATCGCGGTACCTTGACCGAGGCCGGACGCGCAAGTCCCGGACGCCAGCGCAGTCGCGCCGACAATCTTGACCTGTTCCGGCGCATGCGCGCTGGCGAGTTCGCTGACGGTGCTTATACCTTGCGCGCGCGCATCGATATGGCGGCAGCGAATATCAATCTGCGCGACCCTGTCCTCTATCGCATCCGCCATGTCGCCCATCATCAGACCGGCGAGCGTTGGTGCATCTATCCGAGCTATGATTTCACCCATCCGCTGTCCGACGCCATCGAAGGGATCACGCACTCCCTATGC
The DNA here is from genome assembly GCA_021833365.1 of Pseudomonadota bacterium. Lineage (GTDB taxonomy): Bacteria > Pseudomonadota > Gammaproteobacteria > Pseudomonadales > Moraxellaceae > JAJZHK01. Next base: position 14,015 of record JAKBFV010000012.1, read on the forward strand.
ACCCTCGAGTTCGAGGATCATCGGCCGCTCTACGACTGGCTGCTGGCGGCGCTCAGCACCGAAAGACCACCGCGCCAATACGAGTTCGCCCGCCTCAACTTGACCTATACCCTGACCAGTAAACGCAAACTGCGGCATCTCGTCGAGGGTGGTTTTGTCGCCGGCTGGGATGATCCGCGCATGCCGACGCTCGCCGGCATTCGTCGCCGTGGCATTCCGGCAGCGGCCCTGCGCCAGTTTTGTCAGCGTATCGGCGTCACCCGTGCCGACAGCCTGGTCGATGTCTCGATGCTCGATTTTTGTGTGCGCGAGCACCTCGAGCAGAGCGCGCCGCGCACGATGGCGGTGTTACGCCCGCTGCGTGTTCGCATCCACAACCTGGCGGCGGCGATCGATATCGAGGCGCCTTTGCATCCCCAGCATCCCGAGTGGGGGCAGCGCCATCTGCGCCTGTCGGCTGATCTTTGGATCGATCGTGACGATTTCAGCGCCCAGCCCCCGAAAGGCTGGAAACGACTGGTCCCAGGTGGTGAAGTACGCCTGCGCCACGCCTTCATTCTGCGCTGTGATCAGGTCGATTATGATGATCAGGGCCAGCCCATTCTCATGCATGCCAGCGTCGATCTGGCAACGCTCGGTGCCCATCCCGAGGGGCGCAAGGTCAAGGGTGTCATCCATTGGGTGGACGCCGCTACGGCGCGCCCAGCGCGTGTGCGCCTCTATGACCGCCTGTTTCGCAGTGCTGCACCGGAGGCGGGGGGGGAGGACTTCACCCAGCATCTCAACCCTCATTCCCTGCAGGAAGTGGAGGCGATGGTCGAGCCTTATCTGCTGCAGCTGCAAAGCGAGCAGGCCGTGCAGTTCGAGCGTGAAGGCTATTTCGTCGCCGATCGCCACCTGTGGCAAGCTGATGCGCCGGTCTTCAATCGCATCATCGCCTTACGCGATTCCTGGGGCAAGGAGGGCGAGTGATGCAGATCTATAATACCGCGGCGCGCAGCAAACAGCCCCTGAGACCCCTGCAACCGCCACGGGTGACGATGTACGTCTGCGGCATGACGGTCTATGACTACTGCCATGTCGGCCATGCGCGCGTCCTCGTCGTCTTCGATATGGTGGCACGACATCTGCGCGCGCGCGGCTATGAGGTGCATTATGTGCGCAATATCACTGACATCGACGACAAGATCCTGCGCCGTGCGCAGGAGCAGGGCGAGGACTGGCGCGCACTGACCGAACGCTTCATTGCAGCCATGCATGAGGATGCCGCCGCCTTGCGCGTGTTGCCGCCTGATGCCGAACCGCGTGCCACGGACTACATCGCGCCGATCATCGATCTTGGTCGTCGCCTCGAAGTGGCCGAGCACGCTTATGCGCCCGGTAATGGCGATCTCTACTACGCCGTACGCAGCTTTCCGACCTATGGCCGTCTTGCCGGCAAGAGCCTCGATGATCTGCGCGCCGGTGCGCGCGTCGAGATCGATGGAGCCAAGCGCGATCCTCTCGACTTCGTGCTCTGGAAAGCTGCCAAACCCCAGGAACCGAGCTGGCCATCACCCTGGGGTGCCGGTCGCCCGGGTTGGCACATCGAGTGCTCGGCGATGAGCATGACTTGTCTTGGTGAGCAGATCGACCTGCATGGCGGCGGCGGTGATCTGGCTTTTCCTCATCATGAAAACGAGATCGCGCAGTCAGAAGGGGCGACCGGCAAGACTTTCGCTCAGACCTGGATGCACGTCGGCTTCGTGCAGGTCAATGAAGAGAAAATGTCGAAGTCTCTGGGCAATTTCTTCACCATCCGTGCCGTTCTCGAACGCTATCAGCCGGAGGTGCTGCGCTATTTCATCCTCGCCAGCCACTATCGCAGCCCCCTTAGTTACAGCGATGAGAACCTCGAACTGGCACGTCAGGCTCTGGAACGCTTTTATCTGGCCCTGCAGACGCTGACGCCGACCCCTGGGGTAGTGATAAGCGATGCACGGCAGCGCTTCGATGCCGCCATGGACGATGATTTCAATACGCCGCAGGCGCTGTCGGTCTTGTTCGAACTGGTGCGTGATATCCACCGTCTGCAGCAAATCGGGGATGAAGCGCAGGCGCGGTCCTGTGCCTTGGAGCTCAAGCAGCTGGGCGGGCGATTGGGCTTGCTGCAGGAGGATCCGGCGCTCTATCTGCGCTCAGGAGGGCGTGTCGCGGCGCAGGAGATCAGTGACGCCGAGATCGAAGCCCTCATCGCCGAACGCATCAGCGCCAAGCAGGCGCGCGATTTCGCGCGCGCCGATGCCCTGCGTCAGCAGCTCCTCGATCTGTCCATACAGCTTGAGGATGGTCGCGACGGCACGCGCTGGCGGCGCCTCTAAGCAAAAGCCGCTTCGGCGGCCATGACCGTCTGCTGCATCAGGGTGGCGATGGTCATCGGACCGACCCCGCCGGGGACCGGTGTATAGGCGCGTACGCGTGTTTTCAGGGCGGCGAGTTCGACGTCACCGACCCCTCCAGGATGATAGCCGGCATCGATGACAATGGCGTTATCCGGCACCCAGGCGGCGCGGATAAATTCAGGCTTGCCGACTGCGGCGACGATGAGGTCGGCACGCGCCAGATGCTCGGCGAGATGCTCGGTGCGCGAATGGCAGATGGTGACGGTGCAGTCCGCCTGCAACAGCATCATCGCCATCGGTCGTCCGAGAATGGCGCTGCGCCCGACGACGACGGCGTGGCGCCCGCGCAGGGGCAGGTCATAGGCGCGCAGCAGATGCATGATGCCCTGCGGCGTCGCCGAGCCATAGGCGGGCAAGCCCATGCTCATGCGGCCGAAACCGAGACAGCCGACGCCATCGACGTCCTTGCTGGCGGCGATGGCGTCAAAACAGGCGCGTTCATCGATCTGCGCTGGGACCGGATGCTGCAAAAGTATGCCCTGAACGTCGGGATTGTCGTTGAGCTGCTCGATCTGCAGCAGTAACTCGGCTGTGCTCGTGCTCGCCGCCAGGGTGATGGGGAGGGAGGCCATGCCGACGCGCCGGCAGGCTTCGCCTTTCATGCGCACATAGGTCGCCGAAGCCGGATCATCACCGACCAGCAGAGTCGCCAGGATCGGGGTGCGGCCAGTGCGCTCCCGCAACGCTGTCACCCGCGCCGCCAGTTCCTGTTCCAGGGCCAGGCTGCAGGCCTTGCCATCGAGGAGTTGTGTCGTCATGCCATCCCCCATCCATTACTCATGCGTTTTGACGCTGAAAACGTCTATTTTCGCATATTTTCAGAGAACTGCTGCGTCAGACGAAAAAAATCCAAGAGGATCATTGACCGGTCATGGCGATATCAGTATCATGCGCCCCGCACTGGGATGGACCAGCGCCGTCGTCAAGCGGCAGCGGGGTATAGCGCAGTCCGGTAGCGCGTCTGCTTTGGGAGCAGAATGTCGGGGGTTCAAATCCCTCTACCCCGACCAATACGGATGCGCGCTTCAGGTATGAATCGAGATCTGCGCTCGTAGCTCAGTTGGATAGAGCATCGGCCTTCTAAGCCGAGGGTCGCAGGTTCGAATCCTGCCGGGCGCGCCAAGCTGGTCATGGCAGTGTCTGTGGTGATGGTGGTCGTAGCTCAGTTGGTAGAGTCCCGGATTGTGATTCCGGCCGTCGTGGGTTCGAGTCCCATCGACCACCCCAGTTTTTGCGATCATCGCGGAGACTCGGGCAGTAGAAGTATCAGGGCAGCATCAAAACATCAGGACGATGTTGTCTCAGGATGAGGCGTGTTGTGTGGTATCGGTGGTATCTAGTCTTTCCAGGCTTGGCCTGTTCGACTGGGTCGTTAGCTCAGCTGGTAGAGCAGTGGACTCTTAATCCATTGGTCGTAGGTTCGATCCCTACACGACCCACCATTTAACGCTTTGTTTTCGTTGGACTTCAATCCATCAAGACACAATCGCTCCGGTAGAAATTTGCTGTTTTGGTACAATCAAATTATGTCGGGACGTAACCCCCTCGCCTAACTACCATCGCATACAGTTGCCGATTGTACTGAAAACGTATATACCTTAGAAGTATATTTGATGGGGTGTGTCATGTCCAAAGAAGCTGTTTTCACGATGAAACTGGAGCCTGAGCTGCGTGCCGAGTTCATGGCCGAAGCGGAGGCTGTCCACCGGCCGGCTTCGCAGGTCCTGCGCGAGTTGATGCGGGAATTCGTTCAGCGTCAGCGGGAGAGTAGGGAATATGACGAGTTCCTGGGTCGCAAGGTTGATGCTGGCCGTGCTTCGATGCGCGCTAGCGTTGGTCACTCCAATGATGAGGTTGAAGCTACGTTCGCCGCTCGGCGTGCAGCCGTAGCGAACCAGGCGTGAGGGTCATTTGGACGCCTGAGGCGCTGCAGGATCGCGCTGACGTTTGGGGCTATATCGCAGCCGACAACCCGCGAGCGGCGGCCCGCATGGATGAGCTTTTTAGCGATGCGGCCGCCAGGCTTGCCGATCATCCGAAGCTGGGGCGGCCAGGAAAGATTCAAGGAACCCGCGAGCTAGTGCCGCATGAAAGCTACCGCTTGGTGTACGAAATCAGCGGCGAAACCGTTTGGATGCTGGCCTTGGTCCACACTGCGCGTCACTGGCCGTTGGTCCGTGATTGAGTGAAGAGGGCTGGGGCCGGAAATAAGTGGCCAACTTCCCTTGATGCAGCCAAATGTTGGTTGCGAATCGAATGCGAGGCATCATGTAACTTGACATGCGACCCATGGGGGCATCATGCCATCAATTCACGAATCGACCGGCAAGGTAGCGCGTCACCGCGAGCGGATGCGCGCTGCGGGGCTGCGCCCTGTCCAGTTTTGGGTGCAGGACACCCGTTCGCCGGAGTTCGCGGCACAACTGCGACAGCAGTGCCAAAACCTCAAGGGGGACCCGGCAGAAGCTGCCGTGTTGCATTTCACCGAAGAAGCGACGACCCACATTGAGGGGTGGGTATGACGCAACGCGGCGATTTAGTCACCGCTTCTCTGGCAAGGCAACTATGGCAAACCGCGACCAGCCTTGGTCGTGCAATCCGACCTTTTGACGGATCTGGAAAGTGTTCTGCTCTGCCCGGTTACAAGCGATCTGCGTAATGCCGTATTTCGCGTGACCGTGGAGCCAAGTCCCGCCAATGGGCTGCGCGAGCTTTCGCAAGTCATGGTGGACAAACTTTCGACGCTACCACGTACCAAAATCAGCGAACCATTTGGCCATCTCGATGAAGAGAGAATGAGGATGGTTGATCGGGCATTGCTGCTGGTCATCGGTGTGATCTGAGCCTATGGCCCCATCTGTCAAACGTAAGGCTCCAGCCGAGGCACCTGGACGGTGGATAGCCCGATGCGCATGATCGGCCGCACCTGATTGGAGGGAGCGCGGTATGGAACGGGATCAGCGTCGTCAAAAGTGGGAGCAGCATGTTGCGGCCTGGCGTGGCAGCGGGATGACTCAGAAAGCCTACGCTCGTGCTCAGGGGATCGCCTGCAGCAGTCTGGCCTATTGGTGCCGTAAACTTCGGCCTGATCGTAAGCATCCAGCGCAGGCTGGCGATGCTGCCTACGTGCCTGCGCTGGATGCTTACTGTCAAACGATCGTTCGACGGACAAAGGCCATCGTTCGATTGATCCGGCACAGGATGGCATATACAATACGGCATATACATGGGAGGGCAATGCCATGCCTACTCTATCGACGCCATCCCGACCCAAAGAGGCCAAGCTGTTTCGCAACAACCGTAGCCAGGCGGTGCGGATTCCTGTGGAGTTCGAGCTGCCGGGGGATCGTGTATTGATCCACCGCGAAGGCAGCAAACTCATCATCGAGCCAGTGACCAAGCCAACGAACATCGTCGAGCTGCTTGCCGAGTGGAGGAAGGAAGCGCCGCTTGGGCCAGAAGATCAGTTCCCGGCCATTGACGACATGCCCGCTCAACCGGAGGACCTATTTTGAGCGGATACCTGCTGGACACAAACATCCTCAGCGACATGATTCGCAACCCCGCCGGGACTGCCGCACGTCGAATTGAGCAAGTCGGGCCGAAGGAAATTTTCACCAGCATCATCGTCGCATCCGAGCTGCGCTATGGTTGCGCAAAGAAGGGGTCGCCCAAGCTGCTCACCAAGGTGGAGAGCATCCTTGAAACAATCCCAGTGCTGCCGCTGGATATTCCGGCTGACGCTGAATATGGCGGCATCCGCGCTGAGCTGGAAGCGGCAGGCCTGCCTATTGGCATGAACGATTTGCTGATCGCTGCGCACGCTTATGCGCTCGGCCTCACGCTGGTGACGGACAACATGCACGAATTCAGCCGCATTCGTGGCCTCAAGGTCGAGAACTGGCTCGAAAGATAGCCAGCCAGGGCGGTGGCAGCCCTAAAATTTGACTTTTTTCGCAAAATATCCTGAAGCGATCTACGCTTGTCTTGTCGGACAGGGCGGGGATGCAGCATGAGCTGGGGGTGGCGGATTTTGGTGGGTGCTTCGATAAGTGCGGCGGTGCTGCTCTTGTTGTCGGTGCTGCATCTACTGAGCTGGCCCGTTTTGATCGGCCTCGAGGCGCTCATCCTGGTCGAAGCTTTTTTGCTCCATGTGGCCTTACGCCACTGCCAGGTCAAGGTCGCCACGCATCTCCAAGCATCGCTGCAGGCGGTTCCTGCCTTACCGGTTTTGAGTTCAGCCTTCCCTGAACAACCCGACAAGTCGCCCGGACTGGCTGTCGCCGAGGATGTCGATCGCGCTCGCCATCTCGTCGAATCGGCCGTGCAAGGCTTGGTCAATAGTTTCGTCAGCCTGCGTCGTGACGTCGAGCAGCTGGTCGACCTCATCGATCGCCTGACACAGAGTCGCGAGGTGGGGGAGAGCGGCGAGGCTTTCGATTTTTCTGCTTTCGCTCAACATAGCAATGAAACCCTCGACGCCTTCGTGCAGGCGAGCATACGCACCAGCAAGCTCAGCCTCGAGTCGGTGAACGCCCTGCAGGAAACGCGGGACAAGATGACGGAAGCTTTGCGCTATCTCAGCGATATCGAGGGCATCTCGCGACAGACCAATCTCGTCGCCTTGAATGCAGCGATCGAGGCGGCACGCGCTGGCGAGGCCGGACGTGGCTTCGCCGTCGTCGCCGACGAAGTGCGTCAGCTCTCGATGCGCACCAGCGAATTCAGTGAGCGTATCCGCAACGTTGTCCAGGAAGTTTCCGCCGCCATCATCTCCGCCACGGACAAGGTCTCGTCGCTGGCATCGCAGGATATGGTGCATGTGCTGCAAGCCAAGGAGCATTTGTCCGGCGTCATCAATCACTTCTCGCAGATGTCGCAGCACACCGCTGATGCCATTCTGAGCGTCCATATTCTCTTGAAAGATGTCTCTGATCAGTCTGAACACGCTGTCACCCTGTTGCAGTTTCAGGACATGGTGTCGCAATTGCTGCTCTTCAGTGGCGAACGTCTACAGTGGATGATCCGTTACTCCTCTTTGCTTGAGCGCCATATGCAGGAAGTGGCGGCGCGGGGACAGATCGAATCGACTTTGCCTCTCGATGTCCTGCGCCAGGAGGCGGAGGTTCTCCTGCAGCAAATCGCGCAACATCAACGTGCTTCCCCCGTGACACAAGCGAGCATGGCGGGTGGGTCGGTGGATTTATTCTGAACATGGCAGGAGCCAAGGCATGTCTAAGCTGATTTTGACAGTAGATGACTCCGTATCGATACGACAGATGGTGACTTTCACTCTGAAATCAGCTGGCTATGGCGTACTCGAAGCGGCTGATGGGGTCGCTGGTTTGCAGATGGCGACGACGAATAAAGTCGACCTCATACTCACCGACCAGAATATGCCAGGTATGGATGGTCTCAGCCTGATCCGTGCTCTGCGGCAGCAGGCGGCGACACGCAGTACTCCCATTCTGATGCTGACCACCGAGGCGAGTGAAGCGATGAAAGCGCAAGGCAAGGCTGCTGGGGCCAGCGGTTGGCTGGTCAAACCCTTCGATCCTGCACGTTTGCTGGAGGTCATCAAGAAAGTTCTCGCTTAAGCTCCCATGGAACAGGATGTCACTCATGAGCATCGATCTGGCACAGTTTCTACCGACATTTTTCGAAGAAGCGTGTGAGCATCTGGCGCAGCTGGAGGCGATCTTGCTGGCCATCGATGTCACACAGCCGGACACGGAGTCTCTGAGCGCTATCTTTCGTGCGGCGCACTCGATCAAAGGCGGGGCTGCGACCTTTGGTTTGCAGGATATCGCCGAACTGACCCATGCTCTGGAGAATCAGCTCGACAAGATCCGCCAGGGTGCTCTGCGCCTGAATGCGGAGAGGGTCGATCTTTTTTTACGCACTGGCGATGTCCTACGGGCGATGATCGAAGATCACCAGCAAGGTAGGTCCGGCAGCCATGACATCGCGAGCCTGCAGCAACAGTTGCAAAAGCTTGATGATGTCGTGCCGGGCGGCTGGTCTTTGCACTGGCATCTCGATCAGCCACTGTCGGCTGAACAAGAGGTCCTGCAGCAAAGGTTGCTGGCCGCCGGCTGGCAGCAACAGGGCGAGGTCTGGGTGCATACCGAGCTGGATGATGCTGAGTCCTGGCACGCCGATCTGGGCCTGGTCCTTGCCGCCGATGAGTTCACTCTGCTCGATCCGCACGGCCAGGCGTTTAAGGCGAGCACGGAAGGCTGGGGGCTGTTTGCAGAAGAAGCGCCACCGGTGCGCGAAGACTGGGGCTTGTTCACAACCGAAGCGGATGTGCCGGCGAGTGTATCCGCGGCATCTGCACCTGTCCGTGCACAGCCTCTGCCGACGCATGAAACGTCGACCTTACGTGTCTCCGTCGACAAGATCGATCAGATCATGAATCTGGTCGGCGAGCTGGTCATCACCCAGTCGATGCTCGAGCAGATGACCATGGCCCTGGACAGCTCCCAGTACGAACGTCTGCATCAGGGTGTTGCACAGTTGCAGCGCAATACGCGCGAGCTGCAGGAAGCGGCGATGTCGATCCGCATGATTCCGATCTCCTGGGTGTTCAGTCGGTTTCCGCGGGTGGTCCGCGATACGGCGCAAAAGCTCGGCAAAAAGGTGCAGCTGGTGACGCTCGGCGAAGCGACCGAGCTCGATCGCGGTGTCATCGAAAAGCTCGCCGACCCTCTCACGCATCTGGTGCGCAACAGCCTCGACCATGGCATTGAAAGTGCCGAGCAACGCCTGCAGCAGGGGAAACCTGAGGCCGGAACGCTCACCCTCAAAGCTTTTCACCAAGGCGGCAACATCCTGATCCGGGTCAGCGATGATGGTGCCGGTCTGAATCGCGAAAAGATCCTCGCCAAGGCCGTTGAACGCAAACTGCCAGTCACGGCGGAGATGAGTGATGACGAGGTCTGGCAGCTCATCTTTCAGCCTGGGTTCTCGACCGCCGAGGTGGTCAGTGACGTTTCCGGTCGTGGCGTCGGCATGGATGTCGTGCGCCGCAATATCACGGCTATGGGTGGGCGCATCGATATCGAATCAGAGCTCGGGGTAGGCACAACGATCACCATACGTCTGCCTTTGACCCTGGCTATCCTCGATGGCATGGCGGTGCGCGTCGGCGATGAGAGCTATATCTTGCCATTGAGCTTTGTCGTCGAATCGCTGCAGATCAAGGCCGAGGATTTGCGCTCGGTGAGTGGCCGAGGACAACTCATCCATGTGCGCGGCGACTATCTGCCGATCATGACCATCGAACGCTTGTTTGGCGTACAAAGCCTGCCGGCGGCCATCGAGTCAGGCGTTTTCGTCATTCTCGAGGCGGAACAGGAGCGCACGGCACTGCGCGTTGACGAACTGCTCGGACAGCATCAGGTGGTGATCAAGAGCCTCGAAGAGAACTTTCGCAAAGTGCAAGGGGTATCGGGGGCGACGATCATGGGCGATGGTCGCGTCGCCTTGATTCTCGATGTTGAAACATTGGTGCGTTGCGGCCAGGTCTAAAGACCAGACGATGGCTGAGGGGAGTGGCCGACACGGCTGCTGATCAGGATCAGGCAGGATCGACATGATGAAAATCTGGGATAGCATGAAAAATGCGCGGCATTTCCAACAGACCCTGGAACAGGCTCTGGATGCCGTCGTGATCATCGATGCGGACAACCGCGTCACCTTCTACAACGCTGCGGCGGAACGCCTATGGGGGTATTCAGGCCGCGAGGTGCTGGGCCAGAACGTCAAGATGCTGGTGCCGCAGATGCATCGTGGTCAGCATGATGACTACATCGCCCACCATCGCCGTACCGGTGAGGATCGCATCGTCAACAAGTCACGCGTCGTCGAAGTGGAGCGACGCGATGGCAGCAAGGTCTGGTGCCGGCTCTCCCTGACCCGCTATGGCGAAGGCGAGCACACCTGCTATTCCGCCTTCGTTCAGGACATCACCGCCGAACGCGAAGCCCAGGAGATGGTCGAGCAGACCCTGGAGCAGGCTCTCGATGCCGTCGTCACCATCGATCAGGACAATCATGTGACCTTCTTCAACGCCGCTGCTGAGCGCCTGTGGGGAAGACAGCGCAGCGAAGTCCTGGGCAAGAATGTGAAGATGCTGGTGCCGATCGACGTACAGCCGCATCATGACGCTTATGTCCAGGCCAATCGCTCGGGCGGTGCTGATCGTATCGTCGGCAAATCGCGCGAGGTTCGCCTCGAACGCGCCGATGGTCAGGTGCTCACCGTCACCTTGTCCCTGAGCCGCGTCCAGCTCAATGGACGCACGCTCTATACGGCCTTTTTGCGCGATGTCAGCGCCGCGGTGGCGCAGCGCGATGAGTTCAAGCTGCTCTCCCTGGTGGCCAATGAATCGGACAGCTCGGTGATCATCACCGACGCCCTGGGCAAGGTCGAATTCGTCAACCGTGGTTTCGAACGGCTGAGCGGCTACAGCCTGGCGGAGATGCTGGGGAAAAAGCCCGGCGACGTCCTGCAGGGCGCGCTGACCTCGGCAGACGCCAAAAAACGACTGCATGAGCAATTGCTCAGTGGACAGGCTTTTACCGAGGAAATCATCAATTATCGCAAAGATGGCAGTTTCTACTGGGTCTCCTTGACCATCAACCCGATCAAGGACGCCAATGGGCGTATCGAACGCTTCATCTCGATACAGATGGACATCACCGCGAACAAAGAACGCGTCATCGAGGCGGAAGCGCAGCAGAACGCCCTCGACACCAGCATGGGCGTCGCCGAATTTACGCCCAGCGGCCAGATCTTGCGCGCCAACGATACTTTCCTGCGCATCATGGGCTATCGCAGTGAAGATGTCGTCGGTCGCCATCACAGCCTGTTCATGCCGCCCGAGGCCGTGCGCGAGGAGAGCTATCGTCAATTTTGGGAGAAACTGGCGCGCGGCGAGGCGCATAGTGGTCAGATCGAGCGGCGCGCCAGCGATGGTCATGTCGTCTGGCTGGAAGGCAGCTATCAACCGATCATCGACATCACCGGAAAAGTCGCCAAGGTTTACAAATTCGTCATCGATATCACCGCTCAGAAACAGGCCATTCAGGCGGTCAGCACTGGCCTCAGCGCCCTCGCCGAGGGCCTTCTGACCCATACCATCGATACCGAGCTGCAAGGCGAGTTCAAGACCCTGCGCGAGGCCTTCAATGATTCGGTGGTCAATCTGCAAAAGACGGTGCGGACGGTGCGTGAGGCCACCGATACCATCACCATCGCCGCTTCCGAGATCGCTTCCGGTAATAGCAATCTGTCGGCGCGCACCGAGCAACAGGCGGCGAACCTGGAAGAGACGGCTAGCAGCATGGAAGAGCTGACCAGCACCGTGCGCCAGAATGCCGCCAATGCCCGCGAAGCTAATCAGGTCGCTTCGGAAGCCAGTGAAGTGGCGAAGCGGGGCGGCCAGGCGGTCGGCCAGGTGGTGCAGACCATGAGTGAGATCAATAGCGCATCGCGCAAGATCGTCGACATCATCACGGTCATCGACGGCATCGCCTTTCAGACCAATATCCTCGCCCTGAATGCCGCCGTCGAGGCCGCCCGCGCCGGTGAACAAGGGCGAGGTTTCGCCGTCGTCGCTTCCGAAGTGCGCAACCTTGCCCAGCGCTCAGCTGCTGCGGCAAAGGATATCAAAGCTCTGATCAATGACTCGGTCAACAAGGTTGACGCGGGAGCGCGTCTGGTCAGCAGTGCCGGCCAGACCATCGATGAAGTGGTGCGTGCGGTGAAGCGGGTGAGCGACATCATGGCGGAGATCTCATCGGCTTCCGCAGAGCAGAGCAGTGGCATCGAGCAAGTCAATACGGCGATCAATCAGCTCGATGACATGACACAGCAGAACGCTGCCCTGGTGGAAGAGGCCGCCGCCGCTGCTGAAAGCCTCAATGAACAGGCGCAGATGTTGGTGCAGGCGATCGCCATCTTCAAGATCGCACCGACCACGGCCATGGCGACGAAGCCAGCGACGCCGGCGCGGGCACTACCGGGTGCAGGACAGCGAGCGACGCCTGCGAGCATACCTGCGCCGCAGGGCGAGGACGACTGGGCTGAATTCTGAGAGGAAGATCATGAGCGAACAGCAGGCGCATGAAGATCGATCCGAGTACCTGGTCTTCAAGTTAGGGCGTGAGGAATACGGCATCGACATTCTGCGCGTCCAGGAAATCCGTGGGTATGATCAGGTGACCAAGATCGCCAGTGCGCCCGCTTTCATCAAAGGCGTGATCAATCTGCGCGGCGTCATCGTCCCCATCGTCGATCTGCGCGTCAAGTTCGCGCTGGAGTCACCGACTTATGACCAGTTCACGGTGGTCATCATTCTGACTCTGGGGACGCGCGTCGTCGGTATCGTCGTCGATGGCGTCTCCGATGTCATCAGTCTGACACCACCGCAGATACGCGCCGCCCCCGAATTCGGCTCAGCTCTCGATACACGCTATATCCGTGGCCTCGGCACCCTCGATGAGCGCATGGTCATTCTCGTCGATATCGATCAGCTGCTCGGCAGTCCCGAGATGTATCTCGTCGATGCCACGTCGCTCGAGGTATGACTTTGGAGACGCAGGAGTTCGCTTTCAGCTCAGCTCAGTTCGAGGAGATACGGCGCTTGCTCTATGCGCGTGCCGGTATCGCCCTCACCGAACACAAGCAAAGCATGGTCTACGCACGTCTGGCACGTCGTTTGCGCAGTTTGAATATGGGCGATTTTTCCGATTATCTGCGCCTCTTGCATGCACCACAAGGAGAGGCGGAGTGGCAGTCCTTCATCAATGCACTGACCACCAACTTGACCTCTTTCTTTCGTGAGGACCATCATTTCCAGGCACTCGGCGAGCTTTTACCGCTCTGGCAACGCGAATACGGACAAGTCCGCCTGTGGTGTGCCGCCGCTTCAACCGGCGAGGAGGCTTACTCCATGGCCATCACCGCCGTCGAGAGCCTAGGCGGGCTGCAGATTCCGCTGCGGATCACGGCGACCGATATCGACACCGAAGTCCTGCACAAAGCTGAGAGTGCCACCTATCCGCTCTCGGCCATCGATGCCCTCAGCCTGGAACGCAAGCGCACGTTTTTTTTGCGCGGTCGTGGCGCCCATCTTGGTTATGCCCGTGTGCGTGCTGAGATCCGCGCGCTGATCGATTTTTGCCAACTCAACCTGCTCGACCCGCACTGGCCGTTGTCGGGGCCTTTCGATGCGATCTTCTGCCGCAATGTCTTCATCTATTTTGACAAAGCGACACAGAACAGCATTTTGCGGCGTTTTGCCGAGTTGCTCAGGCCGCAGGGACGTCTCTTTGTCGGTCATTCCGAAGTCTTGAATCAGGTCGCGGATCTGTGGCAGCCCTGCGGTCGCACCATCTACCGCCTGCGGAGGATATGATGAGCGAGAGTGCGTCGCATCAGCCCAGCCTTTATTACGATCAGCGTTTTCAGCGCGAGGCTGCCAAGATTTTGCCCGGCCAGTACTACGTCACCGGACGCGACATGCTCATCGTCACCGTGCTCGGCTCCTGCGTCGCGGCCTGTATCCGCGACCCCATCGAGAAAGTCGGCGGGATGAACCATTTCATGTTGCCGGAGCTGCGTAGCGATGATCCCGATGCCATCTCCTCGCCGGCACGCTATGGTAGCTATGCCATGGAACTGCTGATCAACCACGTCATCAAGGCGGGCGGGCAGCGTCACCGTTTGCAGGCTAAAGTCTTTGGGGGTGGCCAGGTGCTCGCAGATCTCACCTTCTCCAAGGTGGGAGAACAAAATGCCGCTTTTGTCGCCTCCTATCTGCATAAAGAAGGCATCGATATTCTTGCCCAGGATCTGCTTGATGTGTATCCGCGCAAAGTCTATTTCTTTCCTGCCAGCGGTCGGGTGATGGTGAAACGACTGAAATCGGCGCACAACGACACCATCGTGCAACGCGAGTGTGAATACATCGCGCGCTTGAATCGTGACAAGGTGGCTGGCGATGTCGATTTGTTTTGAGGTACGGGCATGAAGACGGGCAAGATCGCTGTCGCCATCGTCGATGACTCGCTGCTCATGCGGCAGATTCTCCGTGCCATTGTCGAGGACAGTGACGATATGACGGTGGTCGGCGAGGCCGCTGATCCCTTGCAGGCGCGTGAGATGATACGCGCGGTGAATCCCGACGTCATCACCCTTGATATCGAGATGCCACGCATGGATGGTCTCGAATTTCTCCGCCGCCTCATGCAGTTGCGACCGACGCCGGTGGTCATGATCTCGACCCTGACCACTCAGGGTAGTGAGGCCAGCCTGCGCGCTTTTGAACTCGGCGCCGTCGACGTCGTCGCTAAACCGGTCCTGCACCAGGCGACGTTGATGCAGGCCTATGCCGAGGACCTGCGCCAGATCCTGCGCACGGCGGCGGTGGCACGTCTGCGTTCGCCGCGCATATCACCGCCCAGCGTTCATCAGGCCATCACCGGCCTGCGCCACCGGCAGGGCGTCGATCGCGTCATCGCCATCGGCGCTTCGACCGGTGGTACCGAAGCGCTCAAGGACGTTTTACTGAAATTACCGGTGGAGACACCACCTATACTCATCGCTCAGCATATGCCGCGCGAATTCACCGCTTCATTTGCGCGTCGTCTCGATGGGCTTTGCGCCATGACGGTGAGCGAGGCACAAGATGGTGAGAAGCTGGAAAACGGGCACGCTTACATCGCCCCAGGTGGCCGTCATCTGCTCCTGCAAAAGCAGATGTCATCATATGTATGTCGTCTATCAGACGGCGAACCGGTCAACCGCCACCGGCCCAGCGTCGATGTTCTCATGCATTCCGTGGCGACCGTGGCAGGGCGGCACGCCTATGGCATCATCCTCACCGGCATGGGTAACGATGGGGCGGATGGTTTGCTCGCCATGCGCCGGACGGGGTCCTGGACTTGTGCCGAGGATGAATCGAGTTGTGTCGTCTTCGGCATGCCCAAGGTCGCCATCCAGCGCGGCGCCGTTGTCGAGACACTGCCCCTGGAACGTATCGCAACGGCCTTGTTGAGCCAGATATCAGGCACCGTGGGAGGACACCATGAATGAGGATCTGGAGCGCATCATCGATCTCAATGAGAACGTCAAGATCATCAGCTGGGGGGCCTTGCGTATCGAACGACTGGCCATCAATGCCACCTTGCTGGCCAAACGCGTCGGCCAGCAAGCCGCTGGTTTCAGCGTCATCACCGATGAACTGCGCGAATTCAGCCTGGGTATGACGCGGTGTATGGAATCTTTACGCGAAACGACTTTCCAGCACATCCTGCTGACCAGCCAGAGCCTGCGGCAGGGGCGCCAGGCCAGTCTCTTGCGCGAAGTTTTGCGCCAAGGTCTGGCGACCGGCATGCACCAGCAAGGCCAGACGATACAGCTGCAGTTGCAGGGATTGGAGACGCGTTTGCAAGACATGGTCGAGCGCGCTGAAGAACTGTTGCGTTTTGCCGATGTCATTTGTCGCGGCGCCAAAATCGAGGCCGCCTATGGCGGCGATTGGCGTGCACAGTTGACCGAAGTGGCCGATCAGTTTGCCGAACTCATCGGCGAAATCGCACCGACTCTCGACAAGACCATGCGCGTCGTGCGAACCCAACATCAAGGGGGGCATCAGATCGATGTCGCCGATTTTCAGGCGGGGGTGCCATCATGAAGAAAGCAGTCAAAATTTTTGAACAGGGCCAGCATAGCTGGCACGTTCTGGCGCGTGATCCAGACAAGCGCAATGATGTGATCGACACCAATGAATACGTCATCAGCGACGGTGATAGCCTGCTCCTCACCGATCCCGGTGGTATGGAGATCTTCCCTGCCGTTTTCGCTGCCCTCAGCGAGATCGTCGACCCACGGCGCCTGCGCTTTATTTTTGCCTCACACCAGGACCCCGACATCATTTCCTCACTGGCCTTGTGGATGGAGGTCAATCCGCAGCTCAAATGCTATTTGAGCTGGTTATGGAGTCAGTTCATCACCCATTTTGGCGGTGATGAAGAGACCTTCGTCGCCTTGCCCGATGCCGGCATGGATCTGAGCCTCGGCGCCTTGCGTCTGCAGGCCATACCAGCGCACTACCTGCACTCCTCCGGCAATCTGCATCTTTATGATGAACAGGCGCAAATTCTCTTCTCAGGTGACGTCGGCGCCGCCTTGTTGCCAGCTGCAGCGGGAGTTTTTGTGCAAGATTTCGATGCCCATATCAAACATGCCAAACATTTTCATCAGCGCTGGATGGGCTCACAGACGGCCAAGCTGGTGTGGTGTGAACGGGCGGCGGCACTGAAGATCGAGATGCTCTGCCCACAGCATGGAGCGATCTATCGCGGTGCTGATGTCGAACGCTTCATCAACTGGTTTTCCGAGCTGCCCGTCGGTGTCCTCGATAACACGCTATGAGGGCGGCACACAGCGATGACGCCAGCTCAGTAGAAGAACACGAACTTGCCTGCGACGACGAGCAGGGTCGTGCCGAGGATATAGCGCAAGGTCTGCTCCGGGGCACGCGTGCTGAGATGCGTACCTAGCAGGGTGGCCGGTAGCGACCCGGCGCAGAGGGCGAGTAAGAGATGGAAGTCGACATAACCTGCGCGCGCATGGCCGTAGCCGGCGATAGCGCTGAGCAGAACAGCATGGACGACGTCGCTACCCATCAACTCTTGGGTGCGCAGACGCGGATAGAGGCGCATGAGCACGACGACGCCGATGGCGCCTGCACCGACCGATGACAAGGTGATGAGGGGGGCGAGCAAAAAGCCGGTGCCGGTGCTGAGTAGCAAACTGGAACGCGTGATCTCGGGACCGGGTCGTAACTCGCGGTGTAACGCCTGCGCCTGCAGCCGTCGTTTGCCGATGAGGGAGAGCCCGGTGAGCAGCAGCATGACGCCGAGAACCCGGTGCATGAGGGGAGCGAGGAGGGCGCTTTGCACATGGAAGTGATGCAGGCAGAACAGGGTGAGCAGGGTCCCAGGCAGGCTGCCGCTAGCCAGCGCGACGACCACGCGCCAGCGCACATGCTGGCGACGCCAGTGCAAGAAAGCCGATCCGGCCTTGGTGACGCTGGCATAGAGGAGATCCGTGCCGATGGCGATCGGCGTCGGCACACCGAGAGCGAGGAGCAGGGGCGTCATCAGTGAGCCGCCGCCGACTCCCGTCAGACCGATGGAAAAACCCACCAGAGCTCCAACGCTGACATAGACGGCGACTGCAGACATGAAAAGCGCCCCCTAGGCCTCGATGCGGTGAGCTTAGGGTGGATGGGCTATGCTGGGAAGTGATATTTATCTATATTCTTATAACCTGGCTGAGGATGGGTGCGATGAAACTTCAACAACTGCGGTATATCTGGGAAGTGGCCCGGCACCAGCTCAATGTTTCGCAGACAGCCGAGACCTTGTATACCTCGCAGCCCGGCATCAGCAAGCAGATTCGCTTGCTCGAAGATGAGCTCGGCGTCGAAATTTTTGTTCGTAGCGGCAAACATCTGACCGAGGTGACCCCCGCCGGTAAAGTCATCCTGAACATGGCGGCGAATGTTCTACGCCAGTGCGAGAGCATCAAGCAGGTGGCCCTCGAGTTCAGTGACAACCAGCGCGGTACGCTGTCAGTGGCGACCACCCATACGCAGGCGCGCTACCGCCTGCCCAGCATCGTCAGTGCCTTCATCCAGCGTTATCCCGAGGTGCGCCTGCAGATGCAGCAGGGGTCGCCACAACAGATCGCCGCCATGGTCGCCGACGGGTCAGTCGATCTGGCGATCGCCACCGAGGCCCTCGAACATTATAGCGATCTCATCCTCCTGCCCTGCTATCGCTGGAACCGCTCGATCATCGTCCCCAAGGCGCATCCGCTGGCGCGATTACCGAAAATCACGATCGCCGACCTCGCCGAATATCCACTGGTCACTTATACCTTCGGTTTCACCGGTCGATCACGCCTCGATGAAGCCTTCGCCGCTGAAGATCTGACGCCGCGTATCGCCTTCACTGCCACCGATGCTGACGTCATCAAGACGTATGTCCGTCTCGGACTGGGCGTGGGCATCATCGCCAGCATGGCTTTTGATGCCCAGAGCGATGCCGGTCTGGTCGCCCTGCCGGCCGATCATCTATTCGCCGCTAGCACCACGGTCATCGGTCTACGACGCGGGACTTTTTTACGCGGATACCTGTATGATTTCATCGTCACATTTGCGCCGCATCTGGACAGAACACACGTCGATGCCGCCATGCTGGCGCATACGCGTGAAGAGGTCGAAGCCCTGTTTCGCGATCTCGCCCTGCCATCCTACTGAAACCCGAACCGCGAGAGAGATGATGAAAGGAAGTCTGGTCGAGTTTTATACGACGCATGATCGCCAGTATCAGGGACATGCCCTGTCGGCCTGGTTGATCGAGGAAGCCCGCCGTTTTGGTGTCCCGGGGGCGACTCTGAGCGTCGCCGGCAGCGGTTTTGGCCAAGGTCGGCATCTGCACAGTGCGCACTTTTTCGAGTTGGCGGATGAGCCCGTCTGCGTGCGCATCATCGCTGAGGAGTCGCTGGCGACACGCTTCATGCAGCACCTCGAACAGCTGGGGCTGGCGCTGTTTTTCGTGCGCATGCCGGTGCAGTTCGGTAAGCTCGGAGATGCAGGGCATGCGTAATATTCTCGCCATCGCCGTCGGCGCCGCTCTCGGCGCCTTGCTGCGCTGGCAGCTCGGTGCCCGCCTCAACGCCTACTACGTCGATGTGCCGCCCGGAACACTCGCCGCCAATCTCATCGGCGCCTATATCATCGGCCTGGCCATGGCTGGTTTCGCTGCGATACCGAACCTGGCGCCCGAGTGGCGACTCTTCGTCATGACCGGCTTCTGTGGCGGCCTGACGACTTTTTCGACCTTTTCCGCAGAAGTGATCACGCAGTTGCAAGGCGGCCGCCTGCAGACGGCCCTACTGGCCATGCTGCTGCATCTGGGCGGCTCCCTATTTATGACCGTCCTCGGTATCTTCAGTGTGCAGCTGTGGGTGGCGCGTTGAAGATCTGGCCGACTTGGCAGGATAGCCGCGGCGATCGGGGCAGGATGTCCATTGACCGACTGGTCCGGCCTTTTTAAGCTAGGTCACCGCAACGGCAGGAAGATGAACTGATGAAGCGACTCAAGGATAAAGTGGTGGCGATTACTGGGGCAGGTTCCGGCATAGGCCGTGCCACCGCCCTCTTGCTGGCACAGCGTGGCAGCCATCTAGCGCTCTCCGACATCGATGCGGCATCCGTCGCCGAGACGGCGGCGGTCTGTCGTACGCACGGCGTGCGGGTGACCTCCTGCCGCCTCGACGTCGCAGATCGCCAGGCCGTCTATGACTGGGCCGATGACTGCGCACGCACCCTCGGACATGTCCATGTCATCATCAACAACGCTGGCGTTGCACTCGGTGCCACGGTCGAAGACATGAGTTATGCTGACTTCGAATGGCTGATGAATATCAATTTCTGGGGTGTGGTCTACGGCACCAAGGCCTTTCTGCCGCACCTGCGTACCGCTGGTGAAGGACATGTGGTCAACATCTCCAGCGTCTTTGGACTGATCGGTGTGCCGACCCAGTCGGCCTACAATGCCGCCAAGTTCGCGGTGAAAGGCTTCACCGAGTCCCTGCGCGAAGAACTGGCCATCGAAGGTGCTCCGATCGGCGTGACCTGCGTTCACCCTGGCGGCATCAAGACCAATATCGCCGCCAGTGCCCGCATCACGACGAGCAAGGGTTTCACCGATGACAAGGCGCAGCGTGATTTCGAGAAAGCCTTCATCACCACGCCGGAATCGGCGGCGGCGACCATCGTGCGTGCCATCGAGCGCAATCAGCGCCGCCTGCTCATTGGCCCGGATGCGCGCGTGATCGACTGGATGTCACGTATCATGCCCGTACACTACCAGGATCTGCTCGTTCTCGGTGGGCGCCTGCGGCGGCGCAAGATGCTACAGCAAGTCTGAAGGAGAGAAGGATGCGGGTCGCTGACAAGTTGGTTCTGATTACCGGTGGAGCTTCCGGCCTCGGCTATGCGGCGGCGCAGGTCATGCTCGCCGCCGGCGCCCGCGTCGCACTCTTTGATCGTGACGCCGAGCGTGTTGCGCAAGCAGCACAGACCTTGGGCGCGAACGCTAGCGCTTACGCCGTCGATGTGATCGATGCTGCCGCCGTCGCCACTGCCATCGATCGCCTCGGTCCTCTGCATGCCCTGCTCAATTGCGCCGGGATCGGCCCGGCGAGCCGCACCCTTGGACGTCAGGGACCGATGCCTCTCGAGCTGTTCGAGCGTGTGCTGCAGATCAATCTGGTCGGAAGTTTCAATGTCGCACGCCTCGCCGCTGCGGTGATGGCGCGCAATGAGCCCGATGCTGAAGGAGAGCGTGGGGTGATCGTGCATACCGCCTCGGTGGCGGCCTTTGAAGGCCAGATCGGTCAGGTCGCTTACGCCGCCTCTAAAGGCGGTATCGTCGCCATGACCTTGCCGATGGCGCGCGATCTCGCCGGACTCGGCATTCGCGTCAATGCCATCGCTCCGGGCATCTTCGACACGCCACTGATGCAGGCAGCGAGCGAAGAGGTACGGCAACCACTGATCGCCGCCACGCAGTTTCCCAAACGCCTCGGCGAACCGCAGGAGTTTGGGAGACTCGCCCTGCATATCCTGGAGAACCGCTTTCTCAATGCCAGCGTTCTGCGTCTCGATGGTGGTCTGCGTATGCCGCCGCGCTAGGCGTCGCCATGTCTGAGGATGCCGGACAAGCTCTCGAACGGGCCTTGCGCCGTTGCCTGGCGCAACGCGATGCCTCGCAACCGGGCGAGCTGGTGCTGGCCTGGAGCGGTGGGCGCGATTCGACGGCGCTGGCGCATATGCTGGCGCGTCTGCGTCAGGAATTGTCTTTGCCACTGCGAGCGGTCCACATCCACCACGGCCTGCAGGCGGCAGCCGATGATTGGCTCGCGCAGGTACGCCAGCAAGCCGCCGCTTGGCATCTCCCGTTGCGCGTGCACCATGTGCGCGTGGGGGATGCCGCCAGTCGCGAGGATCAGGCGCGCCGCGCTCGGCAGTCGGTATGGGCGCAGGAACTGTGCAGCGCGGACATTTTGCTCCTCGCGCATCACGCCGGTGATCAGGCTGAGACCCTGCTTTTTCGTCTTTTTCGCGGGACCGGGCTCGATGGCTTGGCGGCCATGGCGAAGCAAGAGACCTGGACGGACCCGCCCTATCGTCTCTGGCGCCCCTGGCTCGATCAGCCACGACAGCGGATCACCACCTATCTGCAAGAACAGGCCATCGCCTGGTGTGAGGATGTCTCCAACGCCAGCAGCGACTTTGACCGCAATTATCTGCGTCATGAGATTCTGCCGCGCATCGAGGCGCGCTGGCCACAGGCGCAAGCACATCTACAGGCACTGGCAGAAGAAAGCCGGGTTGAGCGGCACTGGCGACAGCAACAGGTGGAGATACAACTGACTACGGCGACACTGACGCCGTCAGCGCTCGCTATCGATACTCTGCAAGAACTATCGCCGCCCTTGTTGCGGCGGGTGCTGCGGTCCTGGTTGCAGAGGTCTCTGTGCTTGGTGCCGAGTCGCGATTTGCTGGCTCGCTTGGAGGCCCTGGTGACAGCACCTGTCGCTGGCGGTGAACTGCACTGGCACGGGCAGCGCTTTGTGCGCTCGCGTGCGCAGCTCAGCCACGCAGCGATCACCGCGAGCACGATGCTTTGGCCGGAGCAGGCATGGTCGGCATGCAGCGACCTGCTCTTGCCCGACGGCGGCCGCCTCTGTCTCGAGTCGGTGCACGGCGGGGGCTTACGTGCCAGCGCCTGGGATCAGGGCCTGAGGGTGCGGCAACGCCAGGGAGGGGAGAAGCTGATACGTCGGGATGGCGTGCGACAGGTCAAAAAACTTCTCCAGGACAGCGATTGGCCCGCCTATTTGCGTGCGCGCATGCCCTTGCTCTATGTGTGTGACCGGCTGGTCGGCATCCCCGGCGTCGCCGTCGCCAGCGACCTCTCTGCCGGACCTGATGAGCTGGGCTATCATGTGCACTGGATCCCGCCGGTGCGTTGAGAAAAGGACCTCGCCCGTGCTAGACTTCCACCCCATCCTGAGTACATGCGCGCATCACGGCATGGCTTCATCATTCCCCGCAACAGGGCCTGGGTTCCTAGATGACCAAGTATATTTTTGTGACGGGCGGCGTCGTTTCCTCCTTGGGCAAGGGCATTTCAGCGGCTTCGATGGCGAGCCTTCTCGAAGCTCGTGGTCTCGCTGTCAGCATGCTCAAAATGGATCCTTACATCAATGTCGATCCAGGGACGATGAGCCCCTACCAGCACGGTGAGGTCTTCGTCACCGATGATGGCGCCGAGACCGATCTCGACCTCGGTTACTACGAACGCTTTCTGCGTCACGCCAGGATGACGCGCGCCAATAATTTCACCAGCGGTCGTATCTATCTCGACGTCATCCAGCGCGAACGCCGCGGCGATTATCTCGGCGCTACCGTGCAGGTCATCCCGCATATCACCGACGCCATCAAGCAGCGCATCCTCGCTGCTGGCAAAGATTATGACATCCTTTTCGTCGAAGTCGGCGGGACGGTCGGCGACATCGAGTCCTTGCCCTTCATGGAAGCTGTGCGCCAGTTGCGTGTCGAATTGGGCAGCAGTGGTTCGGTTCTGGTGCATCTGACCCTGGTGCCCTATATCGCTTCGGCCGGTGAGACCAAGACCAAGCCGACGCAGCACTCGGTCAAGGAACTGCGTTCGATCGGTCTGCAGCCCGATGTCCTCATCTGCCGCTCCGATCACGATATCGATGAGGGCTCACGCCGCAAGATCGCCCTGTTCACCAATGTCGAGGAACGCGGAGTCATTCTGGCGCCTGATGTCGCCAGCATTTATATGCTGCCCGAGCTCTTGCATCGCCAGGGCCTCGATGATCTCGTCCTGCAGCGTCTGCAGTTGCAGGGACCACCGGTGGACCTCTCCGACTGGCAGGCGGTGGTCGATGCGCAGCTGCATCCGCGCCATGAGATCCGCATCGCCATGGTCGGCAAATATATCGAACTGCTCGACGCTTACAAGTCACTCAACGAAGCCCTGATCCACGCTGGCATACAAGCGCACTGCCGCGTCAGAATCGACTATGTCGATGCTGAATCTCTCGAATCCGGCGATCTTCAGGAGCTGCAGAACGTCGACGCCATTCTGGTACCTGGCGGCTTCGGCGACCGTGGCACTGAAGGCAAAATACGCGCCGTACGGTTTGCGCGTGAAAACAAGATTCCCTACCTCGGCATCTGTCTCGGCATGCAAGTGGCCGTCATCGAGTTCGCCCGGCATGTAGCGGGACTTGCCGGCGCCCATTCCAAGGAATTTCACAAGAATCCAGAGCATCCGGTCATCGCACTGATCACCGACTGGCTCGATGCGCAGGGACAGAGTCAGCAGCGCCATGTCGCCTCCGATCTCGGCGGCAGTATGCGTCTTGGTGCGCAAGGCTGCCATCTGAAAAGCGGCTCTCTGGTGCAACAGGTCTATGCCAGCGAGCATATCGTCGAAAGGCATCGCCATCGCTACGAGGTCAACAACAATTATCGCGCTGCCCTGGAAGAGGCCGGACTGGTTTTTTCCGGGGTCAGCGAAGATGGCTTGCTGGTCGAAGTCATCGAAGTCCCTGACCACCCATGGTTCATCGCCTGCCAATTCCACCCCGAGTTCACCAGCTCACCGCGCACCGGCCACCCTCTGTTCAACAGCTACGTCCAGGCCGCCTTGCGGCAGGCAGAGCGGCGCCATGGCTGAAGTCCTCGATCTGGCAGGATTTTCCATCGGCAATGAGCGGCCTTTCGTGCTCTTCGGCGGCATGAATGTGCTCGAGTCGCGCGATCTTGCTCTCGAGGTCGCGGATCATTACGTCGAGGTTTGTCGTCGTCTCGCCATTCCCTATGTCTTCAAGGCATCCTTCGACAAGGCGAATCGCTCGTCCATGCACTCCTATCGCGGCCCGGGTCTCGAACGCGGTCTGGCCATCCTCGCCGAGATCAAAAGCCGCTACGGCGTACCGGTGCTGAGCGATGTCCATGAGCCCTGGCAGGCGGCACCCGTGGCTGAGGTCTGTGACGTCATCCAGTTGCCGGCCTTTTTGTCCCGACAAACCGACCTCGTGGTCGCCATGGCGCGTAGCGGTGCCATCATCAACATCAAAAAGGCCCAGTTTTTGGCGCCGCGTGAGATGCAGCACATTCTCGAAAAATGCCGTGAGGCCGGCAATGATCGGCTCATCCTGTGCGAGCGCGGCAGCGCTTTCGGCTATAACAATCTGGTCGTCGACATGCTCGGTTTTGCGCTGATGAAGGCGATGAGCGTGCCGGTCTTCTTCGACGTCACCCATGCCCTGCAGATGCCGGGAGGCCTGCCGTCGGCGGCGGGGGGGCGGCGAGCACAGGTTCTTGAGCTGGCGCGTGCTGGCATGGCTACAGGTCTTGCCGGTCTGTTTCTCGAGGCACACCCCGACCCGGATCGTGCCTTGTGCGACGGTCCCTGTGCCTTGCGCCTGTCGCAACTGGAAGGCTTCCTGACGCAGATCAAGGCCATCGATGATCTCGTCAAAGGGTTCCCTGCGATCGATACGCACTGACCCGCAATCATTTTGCCCTAGGACTGAAGGAGTGATCCATGACCCGTATCGTTGACGTGCGTGCCCGCGAGATTCTCGACTCACGCGGCAACCCGACCATTGAAGCCGACGTCATCCTCGACAGCGGCGTCATCGGTCGCGCCTGTGCCCCCTCGGGGGCTTCGACCGGGACGCGTGAGGCGCTCGAGCTGCGTGATGGCGATAAATCACGCTATCTCGGCAAGGGTGTGCGCAAGGCGGTCGCGCACGTCCATCATGAGATTCGTGACGCCATCCTCGGCATGGAGGTCAACGCCCAGTCCGACATCGATCAGCGCATGATCGCGGCCGATGGCAGCGAGAGCAAGTCCAAGCTCGGCGCCAACGCCATGCTGGCGGTGTCGCTGGCGGCGGTGAAAGCGTCGGCTCAGGCAGCGGGCCTGCCCCTGTATGCGCGTATCGCTGACATCTATGGCATGAATACCTACAGCATGCCGGTACCGATGATGAATATTCTCAATGGCGGTGCCCATGCCGATAACAGCGTCGACATTCAGG
The DNA here is from genome assembly GCA_021833365.1 of Pseudomonadota bacterium. GTDB lineage: Bacteria > Pseudomonadota > Gammaproteobacteria > Pseudomonadales > Moraxellaceae > JAJZHK01. The sequence continues at coordinate 39,691 of JAKBFV010000012.1, forward strand.
AATTCATGATCGAGCCGGTCGGCTTCGACAGCTTCAGCGAAGCTCTGCGCTGTGGCGCCGAGATCTTTCACGCCCTCAAGTCGGTGCTAAAAAAGCGCGGCCTCAACACCGCCGTCGGAGATGAGGGCGGCTTTGCGCCGAATCTGCGCAACAATGAAGAAGCCCTGAGCATCATCATGGATGCCATCGCTCTGGCCGGCTACCAGGCAGGCGGCAACGTCATGCTCGCTCTCGACTGCGCTGCCTCAGAGTTCTATCGTGACGGCCGCTATGTGCTTGCCGGTGATGGTGTCTCTTACGATGCCGCTGGCTTCGTCGACTATCTTGCGCGTCTGGCAGACGCCTATCCCATCATCTCCATCGAGGATGGTCTCGATGAATCGGACTGGGCAGGCTGGAAGCTGCTCACCGAGCGTCTTGGCCAGCGCCTACAGATCGTCGGCGATGACCTCTTCGTCACCAATCCCGCCATCCTGCAGCGCGGTATCGACGAGAAGATCGGCAACGCCATTCTGGTCAAACTCAATCAGATCGGCACTCTCAGCGAGACCCTGCAGGCCATGCGACTGGCACGACAACATGGCTACGCCACGGTCATTTCGCATCGCTCCGGTGAAACCGAAGACAGCACCATCGCCGATCTGGCCGTCGGCACGAGTGCCGGCCAGATCAAGACCGGCTCACTTTGTCGTTCTGATCGCGTCGCCAAATACAATCAGCTACTGCGCATCGAAGCCGAGCTCGATCATTGTGCACCGTATCGTGGTCGTCTTGAGTTCCGCGGTTTGACCTCTGCATGAGGATTGGGCGCTTCTCGTTCCTCGGGCTGCTGCTGATGCTCGGTTTTCTGCTGCTCCTGCTCCTGCAGTGGCGGCTGTGGATCGGGCCGGGTAGCCTGAGCGACCTTGAACGCCTGAAAAAAAACATCGCGGCGCAGGCTGCCGATAATCAGAAGCTGGAGGAGAGGAACCGCGTCTTGCGCGCTGAAGTCGAAGACCTGAAGAGCGGTACATCGGCGATCGAGGAGAGAGCCCGCCTCGATCTCGGTCTGGTGCGCGATGACGAGACCTTTTACCTGATTCCGCCGACCAACAAGACGAATACAGTGCCCGGAGGCACGCCTTGACGCGGCGCCCCTGGGTCATCGTTCCCGCCGCTGGTAGCGGCCAGCGTATGCAGGCGGATCGTCCAAAACAGTATTTGCCCCTGGCTGGCAGCCACGTTCTGGCGCTGACCATCGAGCGCCTGTTGTGCCTGCAACCACAAGCGCTGGTGCTAGTGCTCGCCGCCGATGATCCTTATCGTTATCACGACGCGGCCGCGCCGCTGATCTATGCACAAGGTGGTGCCGAGCGCTGTCATTCGGTCTGGGCCGGCCTGCAGGCTCTGAGCGGTCATGCTCAGGACGATGACATCGTTTTGGTGCATGATGCGGCGCGCCCCTGCGTGCGCGTGCGCGACCTGATCGCCCTGTGGCAGATCGTCGGCGATGAACCCAATGGCGCACTGCTCGCCGCACCGGTACGCGACACGATGAAAAAAGCCGATGCTGACGGCCACATCACTGCAACAGTGAGCCGCGAGCGCCTCTGGCACGCCCTGACGCCGCAAGGTTTTCGTTATGCCGATCTCTGTGCCGTGCTCGAGCAGACGCTGACGGCAGGGCAGTTGCCTGGCGATGAAGCCAGCGCTTTTGAATGGCTGGGCCGAGCACCGCGCTTGCTGGCTGGGGCACCTGACAATATCAAGATCACCTATCCTGAGGACCATGCCCTGGCCGCTGCCATCCTCAGAGCACAGCAGGAGAACGGGGCATGACAGCGCCATTTCGTATCGGGCAAGGCATCGACATCCATCGCTTCACCACCGGCGATCACGTCATGCTCTGCGGTGTACGCATCGCCCATGACCAGGGCGTGCTCGCGCATTCCGATGGCGATGTCGCCCTGCATGCCGTCTGCGATGCCCTGCTCGGTGCACTGGCGCTCGGCGACATCGGCCAGCATTTCCCCGACACCGATCCGCGCTGGCGCGGCGCCGATAGCCGGCACTTGCTGCGCCATGTCCATACCTTGCTGCAGGAACGTTCCTATCGTGTCGCACAGCTCGATCTGTGTGTCCTAGCTGAACGTCCGCGCATCGCGCCGCACGTCGCACAGATGCGCGAGAACCTCGCCAGCGATCTGGCGATGGTGATCAGTGATATCAGCGTCAAGGCGACCACCTGCGAGGGTCTCGGCGCTATCGGCCGGCGCGAGGGGCTGATGGCGCAGGCCATCTGCCTATTGGTGTCGGCATGATGGATCTATCCGTGGATTGGCCGCGTGCGCACGGCGCGGTGCTCGGGCGCGCCAAAATCAAGAGCGAAATCGATGATTTTATCGTCGATGAGCAACTCGGTTTTACGGCTGATGGTGAGGGCGAGCATCTATTGCTGCAGGTGGAGAAAGTCGCCATGACGACGCTCGATCTGCTCGCCGCCCTGGCACAGCGTTGTCAAGTGGCGCCGCAGGATATCGGCTACGCTGGCATGAAGGACCGCTGGGGGAGGACGCGCCAGTGGATCAGTCTGCACCTGCCGGGACGCGACGCTCCCGATGATCTCGATGGCGAGACCTGGCGTGTTCTGCAGAGGCATCGCCATGGTCGCAAACTGCCGCGTGGCTGCCATCGTGCCAACCGTTTTCAGATCCGTCTGCGTGCCTGCGATATCGAAGAGACGGCCCTGCGCGAGCGCCTCGATCGTATCGCTCGCGATGGCGTGCCCAATTATTTTGGCGAACAACGCTTCGGCTGGCAACGCAACAATCTCGTCGCCGCGCAGGCAGCCCTCGGTCGCTGGCAACGACAAACATCGCGACGTCTGTCGCGGCGCGAGGCCATGCTCTTGTCGGCGCTGCGCTCCGCCTGGTTCAATAGTGTGCTTGCTGCCCGTGTCGCCGATGCAAGCTGGGATCGCTGCCTGGCGGGCGACGTCCTGATGCTCGATGGGCGACAGAGTTTTTTCCGCCCTAAGGAGATCGACGCCGAGATTTTGCGCCGCCTCAGCGAACTCGATGTGCATCCGACCGGACCTCTGCCAGGACGTGGCAAGGTGGTCGTCGACGAGGACGTGCTCGCCCTGGAATCCGCCTGTCTGACCGATGACTCTGCAGCGATCGCGGTCGTGGCTCGGCTGGTCGAACATGATCGTCGAGCCTTGCGCATGCGCGTCCGTGATCTGCACCTGCAGCGTCTCGACGAGGACTGGTGTCTGCACTTCGAGCTCGGTCGCGGCTCCTATGCCACGACCGTCTTGCGTGAGATCGCGACAGTGATCGAGGATAGACACGATGCCGATGAGGGAGGGGAGTCATGATGCGGATCCTGCTCAGCAACGATGATGGCGTTCTAGCGCCAGGTCTGGCGGCTTTGGTCGAGGCTCTGCGTGACCTCGCCGAGGTGACGGTGGTGGCACCGGAGACGGAGTGCAGTGGCCTATCGAGCGCTTTGACCTTGCACCAGCCACTGCGGGTGACGCGTCTCGACAACGGTTTTTATGCGGTCGCTGGTACCCCTGCTGATTGCGTACACTTGGCCCTGAATGGCTTTCTCGACTTTGAGCCGGATCTGGTGATCTCCGGCATCAACGCCGGTGCCAATCTCGGCGACGATGTCATCTACTCGGGCACCGTCGCCGCCGCTCTCGAAGGGCGCTTCCTCGGCAAACCCGCGCTGGCTATTTCCCTCTGCAGCGCGCATGCGCGCGAGTATGGCCAGGCTGGCTTCAGCGCCGCCGCCGAGTGGACGCGGCGCTTGCTGCTCAATGACGCCTTACACGCCTTGCCGGAGCGCTGCATACTCAACGTCAACGTCCCCGATCTGCCACTGGCGGCCATCCGTGGCGTACGCGCCACCCGTTGCGGTCATCGCCAGCGCGCGCAGGATGTCCGCACGCTGCAAGATCCACGCGGACGACGGGTCTACTGGATTGGCGTCGCCGGCGATCCCGCCGATGCTGGACCGGGAACCGATTTTCATGCCATCGCAGAGTCCTTGGTCTCGGTGACGCCTCTGCAGACCGACATGACCCTGCACGCTGCCTTGCCACAGCTCACGCACTGCCTGGAGTCACAGGTGTGAATCCTTACAGCGATCTGGAGCGACTGGGCAGCGGCATGACCTCGCCACGCACGCGTGACCGTATGGTGCAACGCTTGCAGGAGCAGGGCATACGCTCCTTGCAAGTCCTCGAAACGATGCGCAGCCTGCCGCGCCATCTTTTCGTCGATGAGGCACTGGCACATCGCGCCTATGAGGATAGCTCCCTGCCTATTTCACAGGGACAGACCATCTCCCAGCCCTATGTGGTGGCGCGCATGAGCGAGGTCGTGCTCAGTGCCGCTCGCCATGAACGGGTGCTCGAAGTAGGGACGGGCTGTGGTTATCAAACGGCTCTGCTGGCCGAATGGTTCGCACAGGTCTATAGTCTCGAACGTATTCGCCCCCTGCAGGACAAAGCGCGCGAGCGCTTGTTGCGTCTTGGCTATGACAACTGCCAGCTGCGCCACGCTGATGGTCTGCAGGGTTGGCCGGAGCAGGCGCCTTTCGACGCCATCCTCTGCGCCGCCGCCCCCCTCGGTGTGCCACAGCAGCTGCTCGCACAGCTGGCTCTTGGTGGTTGCCTCGTTCTACCGGTGGCGCGCGCCCACGAGCAGGAACTCGTCGCCCTCTATCGGCGGGAAGAAGGCGTGGAGGAGGTGCGCTTGGGCAAGGTGCACTTTGTGCCGATGCGCGCCGGGTTGCGCGGCAATTAGATTATTTTTTTATAACAGCTAGTTTGTTATTTTGTTTTGTCGTTTTGTCACGATGCGATGCCTGCGGGTGCTGATAGTGGCGAGTCACCGATCCGCTGGAAAATGAGCCTGTCGATGCGCGATGATGCAAAAATGAGTCGACTGATTTGGGTTCTATTTTTGACGCTGGCTGCTTGTCAGAGCGCACCTCAGCCACGCGTCGTCGATTTGCACCCGGCAACAGTCGTAGCGCAGCGTCACCTCGACGCGCAGGGATGCTATCGCGTCCAGCCTGGGGATACCCTCTACTCGATCGCCTTGAGTTTTGATCAAGACTACAGGAAACTAATTAAAATCAATAAGTTGCAGAAAAACGAGCGCATTTATCCGAAGATGCGCCTATGCCTGCATGATGTCCCGGCGTCAGCCGCTCAGACGCAAGGCCACGGCACTGTCACGGCACTGTCACAACGAAAGGTCGAAAGACCCGTCAAAAAATCGACAGCGCCGCTCATCGCAGGGCGAGCACCGACTTTACGCTGGTCCTGGCCCGTGCATGGGCGTATCGTCGGCAATTTCTCAGGGCAGGCCTTGGGTAACAAGGGGATAGACATTTTAGGAAAAAGGGGAGAATCTGTGCATGCAGCCGCCGACGGTCGCGTCGTCTACTGTGGCTCAGGTTTGGTGGGGTATGGCCGACTGATCATCCTCAAGCATGCCGGTGCTTATCTGAGTGCCTACGCGCACAATGACAGCATGCTGGTGCACGAAGGTGAAGTGGTCAGGCGCGGTCAGATCATCGCCCGCCTGGGATCGAGTGGTGCCGATCGTGACGCCCTGCACTTTGAGATTCGCAAGGCCGGCAGACCCGTCGATCCACGCCAGTTTCTGCCTGCTGCCGGATGTATGCAGCCGGGCTGCTGAGGTGACTGAAGGGCCGAGTCAGGTGATGCGACGGGCGGCATCAGGCGATGATCGGGTGTATCGCCGATATAAGAATGAGATAAGAAAAAGCTGGAGGGGGCATCATGCAAGTACGCAAGACATCCAAGTACAATCGGAGCATCTCGACAGGTGAGCCGAGCGCACGCGGTGAGCCACTGGCCTTGCCGTCGCGTCGCGAAGGCGCCAGTCAAAGTACCGCTGATGCGACCCAGATCTATCTCAACGAGATCGGCTTTTCTCCCCTGCTCAGCGCCGAAGAAGAAGTCTACTACGCCCGTCGCGCCCGCCGTGGCGTCGCCAGTGCACGCAAGCGTATGATCGAAAGCAATCTACGCCTGGTGGTGAAGATTGCACGTCGCTATGTCAACCGCGGCCTCACCCTGCTCGACCTGATCGAAGAAGGTAATCTCGGCCTCATTCACGCCGTCGAGAAATTTGATCCGGAGCGTGGCTTCCGCTTTTCCACCTATGCCACCTGGTGGATACGCCAGACCATGGAAAGGGCGCTGATGAATCAGACGCGCACCATCCGTCTGCCCATCCATGTCGTCAAGGAACTCAATGTCTATCTGCGCGCAGCGCGGGAATTGACACAGAAGCTCGATCATGAGGCCACCGCCGATGAGATCGCAGCACTGCTCGACAAGCCGGTCGAAGAAGTACACCGCATGCTCGGCCTCAATGAGCGCATCTGCTCGATCGACATGCCCGTCGGTCCGGATGGTGACAAGACCATGGCCGAGGTGCTCACCGATGGCCGCGTCAGTGACCCGGCGGAACTGCTGCAGGAAGAAGACATTCGCGGCAATCTCGACGGTTGGATCGAAGAACTGCCGGAGAAACAACGCGAGGTTCTGGCGCGTCGTTTCGGTCTGCGCGGCTTTGAGCCGGCGACCCTGGAAGAAGTCGGTGAAGAGATAGGCCTGACGCGCGAACGTGTGCGTCAGATACAGGTTGATGCCTTGCGCCGTCTGCGCGAGATTCTCGAGCAACAGGGCCTCGACAGCGAGATCATGTTCGGCGCCTGATGGCGCTCGCTCCCGGTCGCATCTTCATGGTGCTTGGCCGGGAGCTTCTTCCCCGCTACAATCTGCGACCTCGCCCCGGTAGCTCAGTTGGATAGAGCGGTCCCCTCCTAAGGGACAGGTCGCACGTTCGAATCGTGTTCGGGGCGCATATCCTGCTATTCCTCAATCCCCGCCTAGATAAGCCTGTAGGTCGATGGTCTGCAGATGCTCGGCGACGCGTGCCTCATAACCCAGTTGCCGCTTCAGACAGGCGCGCAAAGCGTCCGCGGCCGTCGGCTCACCATGATTGATCAGGGTCAGGCGTGGCGGCTTGGCCAGGCTGGCGAGCCAGGTGAGCATCTCCTGTTGATCGGCGTGTGCTGACAGGGAGGCCATGTTCTCGATATGGCAGCGTACTGGAATGTCCATGCCGAGCAGCTTGATCGTCGTGGCACCGCGCACGAGCAGGTCGC
>JAKBFV010000077.1 GCA_021833365.1 Pseudomonadota bacterium
GGCGCCTCAACCAGCCTGATCGCATCAGGCGCCATGACAAGACGCAGGCCTATGGACTGATCAGGAGTCCACGGGCAGTATTGCTCTAATGGTCCGTGGTGTTTTCACGGTAATTTCTGCCAGGTCCCGATCTGATGCTCGCCGCCTCCTTGCATAGTACCCACGAACGTGGCGAACGGCAGTTCCTGTTCGAACACCTCGATCGGCTATCCGCCGGCGATCTTCTCTTGCTCGATCGTGGCTACCCCTGCCGCTGGCTGGTGGCAGTTCTCAACCAGCGCTCGATCAACTTCTGCATGCGTGTCGACAACTCCGACACGGGCTTCACCTGTGTGCGCCAATTCCTGCGTTCAGGCGAGCGTGAGCGTATCGTCATGCGGCGCGCACCGCACAGGCAGAAAGCTAGGCTCCTTGCTGCGCAACCTGCTTGCCCTGATCGCCAGACGAACTTACCACCACCGGGAAAACCTTTCAAAACCTCGGGCTCCTCGGCAAAAACCTCCTAAATCCATGACGCAGAAAAACTGTTGAAAACCTTAACTTGGCTGGATTGACGGTCACTCCCCGCTCAGCCATCATCTCCTCGACGTCGCGATAGCTGAGAAAAAACCGAAAGTACAGCCAGACACACTGACTGATGATATCGATGGGAAAACGGTGGCGAGGGTGGCAACGATGAGTATTCATGGTGATCATTGCAGCAGATCGCGGTTTACCTGACTAATACCGATATTAGTTACCTGACACCCGCATGAGCAGCAACTCGGTTTCAAGGCATTGGATGAGCTTTACGATACATTCTCTTGATGTTTCGCCGTAAGCGAAGCAGGGGGTAAAGCAGGTTTTTAGACGCCCATAGTTGAGCGGCTGGCAACCCTTCGTCGATAGCGAAAAACTTCCAGAGTTCATGTGCATGCTCCCATCCCCAGAGCGCTAGTTCATTGGAAACCTCATCGCGCTCAGAAGTTGCACTATTGATCAAACTAGCTACTTCTTTGATGTCAAAGTGTTTGGATATGTTCTGGCTAAACTGATCTTCGAGAAATTCAGTTTTTATCTCAAGGGGTATGGTTGTCTCAAGAAAATCAACATGCGCCACAAAAAATTTGGTCCCAACGACCCATGATTCATCATAAAACCAATGGGTGGACAAAATCTGCTTGTTTTTTGCAAGAAAATGATCCATTACACAACGAGCCCAGCCGTTCTGTGACATGAGCACGTCACCTGCAGTCTTTATCAGAGAGGCAAAATGATGGCTGCGAGCAAATTTGATAATTTGCAGGATGCTGTCTAGTTCGCCCTGCTGTAAACCCGAAGGGCCTGGTCTTTCCAGAACACAGTCGGCCCAGTCATGAACGGCAGCATCTTTGACATAGCCATCAGACACCACAAGGATAAACACGCGGTCGCCATTTTTATATCGAAGGTGGCGAAGAGTCTTGCGAAGTATTAGTTGTTGTTCCAGATCACCGGCGTAGGTCGTTACACCCACCAGAATTTTTTCAGAATGTTTTTGGTGGCCCGAAATCATTGCATCCACTATGTGTTAAAGAATTTAACGGCGCACACGCATGCCTTCAGCCATGTGCTCAAAAAACGGCACTTTCATGTTAACTTTTTCAGGGCGCAAAAATCCATCACCCTCAATCTCAAACTGCGTTTTATCCACAGACATCGCGCCAATCGGCAGAGCGTCGCCCCAACTTCCTGCACCAGCTACGGATCGTTTCGTAGTTGACGGTCACTCCCCGCTCAGCGATCATCTCCTCGACGTCACGATAGCTGAGGAAAAACCGAAAGTACAGCCAGACACACTGACTGATGATGTCGATGGGAGAACCCGAGTTCGTATATGGCTCCCTCCACGTTTGCAAGCCCCTTGTTGATCATGGCGTACGGTCGACTGCATACGTATTCCGGCCTTTTGGTGAGCTCATGGCTCTGGTCATCATGGGCCAATGCACCGAACTTAAGGAAGACATAGTACTCAGTGCCACGGCATTAGTTGCTGCTGTCGGTGATGCGCGACAATTTAAACGATCACGTGATATGGCTGCTTGGTTTGGTTCCCCGGCTGCCCCCAAGTCGGTGTCTTCATGGTTGTTTTCCTCTGGCCCTGTGCCCGCTTCGACGATGCATCAGGTCGTAGAGCGCAGGGAGCAACAGCATCGAGAGCAAGGGCGCGGTGATCATGCCGCCGACCATGGGGGCGGCGATGCGGCGCATGATCTCCGAGCCGGTGCCGGAACCGAGGAGCACTGGCGCCAGGCCGACCAGGATGACGGCCACGGTCATGGCTTTCGGGCGCACCCGCTGCACGGCTCCTTCGTGGATGGCGGCACGCAGGTCGGCGACGCTGACGGGCTGGCCGCTCTTTTCCCGGCGCTGCAAGGCTTGGCGCAGATAGATGAGCATGACCACCCCGAACTCCGTGGCAACGCCGGCCAAGGCGATAAAACCCACTCCCACCGCTACCGACAGGTTGTAACCGAGCAGCCAGACCAGCCAGATGCCGCCGGCGAGAGCGAGCGGCAGGGACAGCATGATGAGCAGGGCTTCATCGAGGCGGCGAAAAGTCAGGTAGAGCAGGATGAAAATGATCAGCAGGGTGGCCGGCACCACCAGGCGCAAGCGCTGAGCGGCGTGCTGCATGGACTCGAATTGCCCGGCATAGCTGAGGCTGACGCCCGGCGGCAGGTGGACCTGGTGGTCGATGGCCAGGCGCAGATCATGGACCACCGAAGCCAGGTCGCGGTGGGCGATGTCGATGTAGATCCAGGTGGATGGCAGAGCATCCTCGCTGCGCAGCATGGGCGGGCCATCGCGCAAACGGATCTGCGCCACGTCGCCTAAACGGATCTGCTCGCCCGTGGGCGTCACAAACAGCAATTGCGCCAGTTTTTCCGGGCTGTCGCGCCAGGCGCGTGGATAGCGCACATTGATCGGATAGCGCGCCACGCCAGCGACCACTTCGCCGACATCGGCGCCGCCGATGGCCTGGTTGACCACTGCCTGCACGTCAGCGATGTTGAGTCCATAACGCCCGGCGGCGAGGCGGTCGATGCGGATGTCGATGTAGTGCCCGCCCTGCAGGCGTTCGGCAAAGGCCGAGCTCACCCCCGGGACCCGGGCCGCGATCTTGGCGACTTGCTGGGCCACGGCGTTGATCTGCTCGAGATCGCTGCCATCGACCTTGATGCCGATCGGGCTCTTGATGCCGGTGGAGAGCATGTCGATACGGTTGCGTATGGGCGGCACCCAGAGATTGCTGAGGCCGGGCACCTGCACCCGCCGATCGAGCTCATCGCGCAGCTTCTCCGGGGTCATGCCCGGCCGCCACTGCGAGCGTGGTTTGAAGGTGATGACGCTTTCGAACATCTCCAGCGGGGCGGGGTCGGTGGCGGTGTCAGCACGACCGGCCTTGCCGAAAACGTGATCGACCTCGGGCACGCTCTTGATCAGACGGTCGGTGATCTGCAGCAGATGGGAAGCCTGTTCCGCCGACATGCCGGGCAGCGCCGAGGGCATGTACAGCAGGGTGCCTTCATCCAAGGGCGGTAGAAACTCGCCACCGACGTGCGTCCACGGCCACCAGGAGCTGGCGGCGATACAGGCGGCGAGCAGGATCGTCAGGTAAGGGTGCTTGAGCACGCCGCTGAGCAGCGGCTCATAGAGGCGGATCAGCAGGCGGTTGAGGGGATTGGCGGCCTCGGCGGCGATATGGCCGCGTATCCAGTAGCCCATCAACACCGGCACCAGGGTCACCGCCAGCAGGGCGGCAGCCGCCATGACCAGGGTCTTGGTATAGGCCAGCGGCGCGAACAGGCGCCCCTCCTGACCCTGCAGGGTGAACACCGGCAGAAAAGAGACGGTGATGATGAGCAGACTGAAAAACAGTGCCGGACCGACCTCACCGGCCGCCTCGACGATCAGCTGCCAACGCTCATCGCCGGCCAGCATCTGCCCGGGGTGCTCTTTCTGCCAGGCCTCCAGGTGTTTGTGGGCGTTCTCGATCATCACCACGGCGGCGTCGATCATGGCGCCCACGGCGATGGCGATACCGCCTAAGGACATGATGTTGGCGTTGATGCCGAAGCGCTTCATGACGATGAAGGCCAGCATCACCGCCAGTGGCAGCGACAAGATAGCGACCAGGCTGGAACGCAGGTGACCGAGGAAGAGCAGGGTGACCAGGGCGACGACGATGAACTCCTCGAGCAGTTTGTGGTGCAGGTTGTCGATGGCACGATCGATGAGCTCGGAGCGGTCGTAGGTGGGCACCACTTCCACCCCAGCCGGCAGACTTTTTTGCAGCTCGGCCAAGCGGGCGCGCACGCCTTCGATGGTGGTCTTGGCGTTTTTACCGGAGCGCAGCAGCACGACGCCACCGGCGACTTCCCCCTGGCCGTCGAGTTCGGCGACGCCGAGGCGCATCTGCGGCCCCAGCTGTACCTGCGCCACGTCAGCGATGCGCACCACCGTGCCGCTGCGATCGGTTTTGAGCGGGATCTGCCGAAAGTCGTCGAGGCTGTGCAGATAACCATGGGCGCGCACCATGAAATCGGTCTGTGCCAGTTCCACCACGCCGCCCCCAGCCTCACTGTTACCACGCTGCAGGGCGCGCACGACGTCGGTGGTGGTCAACTGCTGGCTGGCGAGCTGGATGGGATCCACCACCACCTGATACTGCCGCACCATGCCGCCGAGACTCGCGACTTCGGCGACATTGGGCAGCGTTTTCAACTGATAGCGCAAAAACCAGTCCTGCAGGGAGCGCAGTTCGCTGATGTCGTGGCGGCCGCTGCGATCGACCAGGGCGTACTCGAAAATCCAGCCGACCCCGGTCGCGTCCGGTCCCAGGCTGAGACGGACGCCGGCCGGCAGTCGTGCCTGCACCTGGCTCAGGGCCTCCAGCACGCGTGAGCGTGCCCAGTAGAGATCGGTGCCCTCGTCAAACAGGATGTAGAGATAGGCGTCACCATAGAGTGAGTAAGCACGCACGGTTTTGGCCATGGGTACCGACAACATGGCCGTCGCCAGCGGGTAGCCGACCTGGTCCTGCACCACCTGGGGCGGTTGCCCGCTGTACTCGGCGCGCACGATGACCTGGGTGTCGGAGAGATCCGGTAACGCATCGACAGGTGTCGTGTCGACAGCGACCAGGCCGGCGGCGGCGGCGAATAGGGCGAGCAGGAGCACCAGCAGGCGGTTGTGCACCGACCAGTGGATGAGGTGCTTGAGCATCACATGCCCTCCATGCCGGCCATACTCTGGGGAGGCCGCTGTGGCGCTGCCGCAGACTTTTGTGCCGGCTGTGCTGCTGGCAGGGGGCGGATCGCCAGATCGTTGAGCTGGGCCTCGGAGTCGAGGAGAAACTGCCCGGACAGCACGACCTGGTCGCCGGCCTGCAGACCCTGCAGGATCTCGCTCATGCCATCGGCGGCGCTGCCCACCCGGACTTCCACCGGCAGGTAGCGGCCACCTCCTTGCGCCAGAAAGACCAGGGTGCGCTGACCGCTGTTCAGCACGGCTGTGCTCGGTACCAGCAGGTGTTCGCCATCGGTGTGCAGCAGATCGACCTCAGCGTACATGCCGGGGTGAAGAAGGTGATCGGCATTGCGCATCTGCAGGCGCACGTTCAGGGTATGGTTGTCGGCATTCAGCGCCGGCAGGATAGCGAGCACCCGTCCTGAGCGTGACGTCGGTGTGCTGCCGGCGATGTTGATCTTGGCGGCCTCGCCGACCCGTACTTGCGTCGCCTGTGCCTGCGGTACCGCCGTCTCCAGCCAGACCGTGTCGAGGCCGTTGACGCGTGCCAGGGTTTGCCCACGTGTGACCGTCATGCCGGCGCGCAGATCGGCGCTCAGCAGCACGCCAGCGCGCGGTGCGCGTATCGGGATGCGGTCGGCTATCGGCCTTCCCTGCGCCAGGCGCTGTATCTGTGCACGGCTCATACCGAGTTCGCGCAGACGCTGCTGCGCCGCCTGTGCCAGATCCGCCGCACCGGCATGGCGCAAGGCCTGTTCCTCGGCTTGCGCCGCCGTCCAGGCAGGCGCGCGCAAGATGGCGAGGACTTCCCCCTGACGCACAGAATCACCAGCGGTGTGCGCCACCACCTGTTCGAGATAACCATCGGTACGCGCCTGCAGCACGCTCAACTGGCGGTCGTCATAGGCGACGACGGCGGTGGCCTGCAGGTGGGTGGACAGACGGCCGCAGCGCACCGCGCCCAGGCGCATGCCCAAGGCCTGGCTCTGCGTCCCGGAGATCAGCACAGCGGGTTCGCTGCCGGCGGTGGCGTACTTCGGCAGCAGGTCCATGTTCATGCTCGGCGACTTGCCCGGATGATCGAAGTGCAGGCCAGGTTGCATCGGGTCGTACCAGTAGAGCACGCGCCGTGCTGGCGCTGTTCGCGGTGCGCCAGCAGCGCGGGCGGGGGCCGTCGTCGAAAGGTGCAGCCAGCGCTCAGCCGCCGCTCCCAGCACAGCAGCGATGACGACCAGCACAGCGATGAGGATCTTGTTCATGAGCCATGCTCCGGCCAGTAGGTCTGATAGTGCAGGCGCGCACCGAGCACGTCGCGCTGCTCGTCGAGGGTGATGACCTGCAGCAGCAGGCGACGGCGTGCCTGACGCGCCGCCAGCAGAGGGTCGATGCCGCCCTGCCCCTGTCGGTACGCAGCGAGCAGGAGATCGATCTTTTCCTGCGCCAACGGCAAGGCTTCCTGACGCAGGCGCCTCGCCTGTGCATCCAGCGCCTGCCACAGGCTGAGATCGGCCTGCAGCTGTGCCGCCTGTTCGCGTTGCGCATCGCGCCACTCATCGCGCGCCGCGAGCAGACGCGACTCTTGGGCGCGCAGGCGCGGCGCCTGCCGTTGACCTTGAAAGAAGGGTAGCGACATGGACACGGTCAGGGACATCATGTCGGCGTAAGCCGGACCACGATGCTGATAGGACAGATCGACGCCCCAGTCGGGGTGCTGGTCGGCGCTCGCCGCCGCGACGTCGGCCGTCGCCCGTCGCACCTGCGCCGCCGCCCTCTGCAGCTCGGGTCGCTGTGCCAGGCGCTGGCGCAGATCGGCCGCCTGCAGGGACCAGGCCGGGACATCACCGCGCAAGGGCGCCTGACCGCCAGCACCGATCAGACGCACCAGTCGTGCCCGCCGTATCGCTGTCTCACCGCCGCTCGCGCTCAGGGCATTGTCGAGATCGGCGAGGTCGAGACGCGCCTGTACGGCATCGACGGGGGGCGCCTGGCCGGCAGCGACCTGGCGCGCGATGAGGTCGACCAGCAGCTCACCATCGCGCTGCTGCGCCTGCAAGAGCTGGCGGCGCTGTCGCTCGGCGTGCACGGCGATCCACGCCTGTGCCGCCGCGATGGCGAGATCGCTGCGCACCTGCGCGATACCGGCAGTACTCAGCGCCGTATCCGCTTGTGCCTGATCGCGCGCTGCCCGCCGCCTGGCGCCATTGGGCAGATCCTGGCTGATGCCGATGACACGCGCGCTCATCGCGTCCTCGCCGCTGCTGTAAGCGTTGACGCCGCCCATGCTGCTCACCGGGATGTTGGCCAGACCGCCATACAGGCGTGGATCGGGCAGGCTGTCAGAGGCGATCAGGGCTTGTTGGGCCGCCGCCCTATCCTCCTCCTGGGCGCGCAGATGGGGGGATGCGGCGAGCGCCGCCTGCACCGCGTCTTCCAGGCTCAAATCAGCCTGGGCGTAGGCGACACGGCCATGGAGCAGGCAGAGCAAGCCCAGGCAGGTGAGCAGTTTGAACGGCATTTCGTTGCCCTCACAGTGGCCGGCGATGTGACGCCGGCACGGCCAAACGGGCGCACGCCCCAGGGCGTACGCAGCGATCGGGACAGCGAGGGTCGGTCAGAGGCGCAGGCGGCGCGTGCGCAGATAGGGCGGTGGTGCACCCGCGCACAGCAGCACGTCAGGGATGACGCGCACGCTCACCGGCGTGGTCAGGAGCAGGGTGATCAGGGCCAGGGCCAGGGGTGGCCAAGCCAGGAAAGGAAAGGCAGCGATGATGTCGGGATGGGCGGCGCTCATCGGCGTCGCGGCGTGCTGGTCGGGATGAGCGCAGCAGGGCATGCTGGCGACCACCACCGAGCGCTGTGTTGACGGCACGGTGCAGACGACACGACACACCCCGGCGGCGAGGAGCAGGAGCATCAGCGACCAAGTGAGGCAAGTACGCAGCGTCGTCATCATCCGTCACACGGGTGACTAGGTTGCTTTAGCATCGCACCTGGCGCCGGCTATCGTCAAGACGTGCTCTGCGCGCCAGGGGGTGCCTCGTCATGGCGGGCGTAGAGCAGATCCCAGATGCCGTGACCGGCCTGCAGGCCACGCTGCTCGAACTTGGTCAGCGGGCGCGTCGCCGGGCGGGGATGGAAGTTGCCGGCGCCGGCGAGGTTGACGTAGCCGGGCGCCGCCTCCATCACCGCCAGCATCCATTCGGCGTAGGGCTGCCAGTCGGTCGCCATATGAAAGACGCCACCCGGACGCAGATAGGAGCGCAGCAAGGCGACGTGCTCATCATGCACCAGCCGACGCTTGTGATGACGCTTCTTTGGCCAGGGATCGGGGAAGAAGAGCTGCAGGCGATCGAGGCTGGCCGGGACGCCGTATTGACGCAGGAGGGCGAGGGCGTCGCCTTCCAGGACGCGCAGATTGTCGAGCTGACGTGTCCCCGCCTCGTAGCAGATCTGCGCCAGACCGGGGCGATGCACCTCGATGCCGAGAAAGTTGCGCGTGCGTTCAGCAGCCGCCATGGCGACGAGGGAGTGGCCCATGCCGAAGCCGATCTCCAGGGTGAGCGGGTGATCGTTGCCGAACAGGGCCGGCGAGGTCAGAGCCGACGGTGTCGTGATACGCCAGTCGGCGTAGAGTTCCAGGCCCTGGTGCTGCTGTTTCGTCAGGGTCGAGGAGCGCCGCACGAAGGTCTGTATGGTGCGGCGGGACGTCGCATCTTCGCTCACTGGATGCGCCCTTGCGTCGGCGTCGAGGCGGCGGCGTGCAGGCGTTTCGGCATGCGGCCGGCGAGAAAGGCGGCGCGGCCGGCGGCCACCGCCTGGCCCATGGCCTGCGCCATCAGCACCGGATGCTGCGCCTCGGCGACGGCGGTGTTCATCAGCACGCCGGTGACGCCGAGCTCCATGGCGACGCAGGCATCGGAAGCGGTGCCGACGCCGGCATCGACGAGCACGGGCACCTTGGCGCGTTCCAGGATGATCGACAGATGATGCGGGTTGACGATGCCGAGACCGGAGCCGATGAGGCTGCCGAGAGGCATGATGGCGATGCAGCCGAGGTCTTCGAGCTGGCGCGCGACGATGGGGTCATCGGAGGTGTAGACCATCACCTCGAAACCTTCCTTGACCAGGATGGCGGCGGCTTTCAGGGTTTCGACGACGTTCGGATACAGGGTCTGCGGGTCGCCGAGCACTTCCAGCTTGACCAGGCGGTGATCGTCGAGCAGCTCGCGCGCCAGCCGGCAGGTGCGCACCGCCGACTCGGCGTCATAGCAGCCAGCGGTGTTGGGCAGCAGGGTGTAGCGATCGGGCGGCAGGACTGAGAGCAGATTATCGGCGTCGCCGTGCTGGCCGATGTTGACGCGCCGCACCGCGACGGTGACGATCTCAGCGCCGGAGGCTTCCACCGCCTGGCGCGTCTGCTCGAGATCGCGGTATTTGCCGGTGCCAAGAAGAAGGCGTGAATGCAGGGTGCGCGACCCCAGCGTCCAGGTGTCTGACATGGGAACCTCGACAGGATGGCTTGAACAGAGATGGCGTATCGGTGCGCAGCATCGCCAGCGGCTTTTTACCATGCGCGTCGAGCGCCTGCAAGGACGGCAGGTCAGCCACCGCCGATGGCGCGCACGATCTCGACATGGTCACCGGCCTGCAGGCGGTGAGCGGCGTGCGCACTGCGCGGTATGACCGTGTGATTGATTTCGACGGCGAGGCGCTGGCCGGCCAGATCCATCTGTTGCAGCAGTTCGCCGAGGGTGCAGTGTTCACCGACCTCGACGACCTCGCCTTGTACATAAAGCTGCATGTCTCAGCCCTCCCGCCGCAGCCGCCAGGCCAGTCGCAGCCAGCCACCGACCATGGCGACGCCACCGATCGGCGTGATCCAGGCGAGCGCCGTCGGCGCACCGAGGGCGAGGGCGTAGAGGGAAAGGCTGAAGGCGAGGCTGCCGCCGAGGATCAGCACGCAGACGCACCTATCGCAGGCATCGAAACGCAGGCAGGCGAGCAGGCCGAGGGCCTGCCAGGTCTGATAGCGTTGAGCGGTGTCCCAGATCGCCAAGTGGGCGCTGCTCAGGTGCGCGTGCAGCAGATGAGCGGCAAAGGCGCCGAGCAGGATGGCGACAGCGACATCGACAGCCAGCCAGGCGGCGAGGGGCGCTGCCCTCACGTCGCCAGGGCCATCTTGATCTTGTCCATCGCGACCTTCTCGATCTGGCGTATGCGTTCCGCCGACACCTGATACTCGTCCGCCAGTTCCTGCAGCGTCGCCTTGTCCTCGATCAGCCAGCGCCGCGTCAGGATGTCGCGCGAACGGGCGTCGAGGCCACTCATCGCGGTGTGCAGGCGATCGAGCGTATGCGTCTCGTGGTCGGAGTCCTCGAGCACGCGCGCCGGATCGTAGCGATGGTCCTCGAGATAATGGGCTGGCGCCTGCAAAGAGCGCTCGTCATCATCCTCGGGCGAGGCATCGAAGGCGGCGTCGTGCGCCGCCAGGCGGCCCTCCATCTCGAGCACCTGCTCGGGCGTCACCGACAGCTCCAGGGCGATGGCCTCCGCTTCGGCGCGATTGAGGCGATGGCCCTTGCGCTTGCTGCGCAGGTTGAAGAAGAGCTTGCGCTGCGCCTTGGTCGTCGCCACTTTGACGATACGCCAGTTGCGGATGACGTATTCATGGATCTCGGCCTTGATCCAGTGCACGGCGAAGGACACCAGACGCACGCCCATGCGCGGATCGAAGCGCTTCACCGCTTTCATCAGGCCGACATTGCCTTCCTGGATGAGGTCGGCCTGCGGCAGTCCATAGCCGGCATAGCTGCGCGCGATGTGGACGACGAAGCGCAGGTGCGCGAGCACCAGCTGGCGAGCGGCGTCGAGATCCTGTTCAAAGAACAGGCGTTCGGCCAAGCTGTGTTCCTCTTCGGCGGAGAGCAGGGCGACCTGGTGCACGGCGTGGATATAGCTGCCGAGATTGACGCCGGGCACGGCCATAGCGGGGCTCAAGGCTGGCAGCAGAGCCTGATCATGCGATGCAGTCTTGCTCATGAAAAGTCCTCCTCGATCATCTGCAGACATTCTAGCAGCTCTTATCGTGTGCGAGGTATCG
>JAKBFV010000078.1 GCA_021833365.1 Pseudomonadota bacterium
CGCTGGCGCTTGAGCATGCTCTCGAAGAGATCGCCGAGCACCGACGCCAGCACCGTGCACACCGACAGAAAGAGAAACGCCAGGCTATGCACCAGCGTCCATGGGTGCTGCCAGGCGACGGCGACGGCCACCACCGAGGTCAGCAACAGGCCGCCGATCACACCCTCGACGCTCTTGCCCGGACTAACCATGGGCGCCAGCTTGATGCGACCCCAGCGGCGACCGACAAAATAGGCACCAGTATCGGCACCCCAAACCAGGATGAACAAATAGAGCAGCCAAGCTGTCGCCAGACCCTTCAACTCATTCAGCGCCAGCCAGGCGGGCAGAAGCACCGCCCAACCTAGGAAGGGCGATGACAAGGACAGAAAAATGCCATCCTCACCACGATAACGCCAGACCCGTTGCAACGCCCATAGCCAGCCGGGCAGCGCCAAGGCATAGAGCGCATGGACCAAGGAAGGCCGGCCGTAAGCGACGAGCAGCAACATAGCGATGGCGCTGAGCAGCACATAGACGATGCGCGCCTTCGTGCGTGTCCAGCCGATGAGGGCCGTCCATTCCCAGCTGGCGACCAGAACGATGGCGGTGGTGACGCCCCAGAAGGGCCAGGAGGCGCTGGCGAACACCGCCGCCAGGACGATGGGGAGAAGGACGAGGGCGGTCAGAACTCTTTGCTTAAGCATCGCTACGCATCTCCGTAATCTGTTCGGAGGTACGGCCAAAGCGTCTTTCGCGTCGGCCGTACTCGGCGAGAGCCGCGACAAAACAGGCAGCATCGAAATCCGGCCACAAGGTTTCGGTAAAGTAGAGCTCGGCGTAAGCTGCCTGCCAGAGAAGAAAATTGGACAAGCGATACTCGCCACCGGTGCGGATGAGCAGATCGACGGCCGGCAAATCGGCCATGCTCAGGCGTGCGGCATAGTGCTCGGCACGGAGGTCGGCGCTGCGAATGGCGCCGCTGGCTACCGCCTGCGCCAGACTCAGGGCCGCCTGCGTCATATCCCACTGACCGCCATAATTGACAGCGACGTTGAGGGTCAAGCGACGACACGACGCCGTCTTGGCCATGGCCAAGTGCATACCCTGGCATAAATCCTCGCCAAAAGCGGCGAGATCTCCGATGAAGCGCAGGCGCACATCCTGTGCGTGTAATTCATCGACGCGTTCCTGCAGAGCTTGTAGAAACAAGGCCATCAGTCCCTGCACTTCGGCCGCCGGACGGCGCCAATTCTCGGAACTGAAGGCGAACAGGGTCAGCACCTCGACGCCTTCACGCGCCGCCGTCTCGACACAGCACTTGACCATGCGCTCACCGGCGGCGTGGCCGGCGCCGCCGCCGAGGCCCTGGCGCCGCGCCCAACGGTTATTGCCATCCATGATGATGGCCACATGCCGCGGACGCGAACACGCCGTTTCGAGATCAGGCGCCGAGCTCTGCTGCGCTGCGATCATACCTTCATCAATTCCGCTTCTTTGGCAGCGAGCGACTTATCGACTTCAGCGATGGCCTTGTCGGTGAGCTTCTGGACGTCGTCGTTACCACGCCTCTCTTCGTCCTCGGAGATCTCCTTGGCCTTGAGCAGTTCCTTGAGATCGGCCATGGCGTCACGGCGGATATTGCGCACTGCGACACGGGCATTCTCCGCTTCATGGCGCGCCACCTTCTGCATCTCCCGCCGCGTCTCTTCGGTCAGCGCCGGCAGAGGCACGCGAATGACATCGGCAGTGATCGGATTGAGCCCCAAGTCGGAATTGCGTAAAGCCTTGTCGATGGCCGCTACAGCGCTGCGATCGAAAGGCTGAACGAGCAGGGTGCGGGCGTCTTCGACATTGATCGAGGCCAGCTGCGGCAGTGGTGTATCACTGCCATAATAAGGCACCATCACATCCTTGAGCATGGCCGGACTGGCCCGCCCGGTGCGCACTTTGACGAAAGCAGCATCGAGCGATTCGAGGCTTTTGCGCATGCGTTGTTCACAGTCTTTCTTGATATCTTGAATCATGGGCTGACTCCTTCGGTGCGGCCGCTCAAGCGCGCTTTTTGCGTATCAGGGTACCTTCCTTACCACCTTGCATCAGCTTGAGCAAGGCACCCGGTTGATTCATATCGAAGACGATGAGGGGCATATCATGGTCGCGGCACAGGCAGATGGCGGTCAGATCCATGACTCCGAGCTGCGCTTCGAGCACCTCATCGAAACTCAGCTCATCATAACGCCGAGCACCCGCCACCTTCATCGGATCAGCGTCATAGACGCCATCGACCTTGGTCGCTTTCAGCACGACGTCTGCGCCCATCTCGATGCCACGCAGGCAGGCCGCCGAATCGGTGGTAAAGAAGGGGTTGCCGGTACCGGCGACAAAGATGCAAACGTCGCCCCCCTGCAGGAAACGGATGGCATTGCGCCGATCATAGTGATCGACGATACCACTCATGGGGATGGCGGACATGACACGGGTACGGATATTGGCGCGCTCGAGAGCATCGCGCATGGCCAGACCATTCATGACCGTCGCCAGCATGCCCATATGATCGCCCGCGACACGATCGAGCCCAGCGCTCTGCAGGGCGGCACCACGAAAAAGATTACCGCCGCCCAGCACCAGGCCGACCTGCACACCGACGGCGAGCACCTGGGCAATTTCGCCGGCGAGACGATTCAAGACCTTAGGATCGATGCCGAATTCCGCCTCTCCCGCCAGAGCTTCCCCACTCAGCTTGAGCAGGATACGACGATATACGGCTGGCTCTTGGCTCATGTGGCACCCCTTGTCTCATGCCCGATCGGTGCAGCATTCTACAACAAAAAGCCCCTCGATGAGGGGCTTCGTGAATAATGCACTACACTCAGCTTTTGGCTGCTGCTGCCGCCGCCGCCACTTCCGCGGCGAAGTCGACTTCCTTCTTCTCGATGCCTTCGCCGACCTGGAAACGCACGAAGCTGGTCACCGCGGCACCGGCTTTTTTCAAAAGATCAGCGACTTTGGTCTCGGGATCTTTGACAAAGCCCTGCTCGACCAGGCTGACCTCGGCGAGAAACTTCTTCAGGCTGCCTTCGATCATCTTCTCGATGATATTCGCAGGCTTACCCGACTCAAGCGCCTTGGCGGCATAGATCTCTTTTTCCTTGGCCAGGACATCAGCAGGAACATCAGCCGCCGTCACCACCATGGGATTGGCCGCCGCGATGTGCATGGCCAGATCCTTGCCGAGATCCTCATCGCCACCCTGCAGGGCGACGACGACACCGATC
Organism: Pseudomonadota bacterium; assembly: GCA_021833365.1. GTDB lineage: Bacteria > Pseudomonadota > Gammaproteobacteria > Pseudomonadales > Moraxellaceae > JAJZHK01. Next base: position 3,258 of record JAKBFV010000078.1, read on the forward strand.
TTCAAGCCGTGCACATAGGTGATCAAGCGCTCGCCACGCAACAGCTGGGCGCGACGCAGTTGAATATTCTCACCGATCTTCTGCACCAGGGCGACACGCGCCTCCTCGACCGTCGTACCCTGCATGGGCAGAGCGGAGATGGCAGCGATATCGCTGATACCGGCGTCGAGAGCGAGGCGCGCCACGCCTTGGGCGAAGGCGGTGAAGTGAGCGTCGCGAGCGACAAAATCGGTCTGCGAGTTCACTTCCAGAATGATCGCCTGCTGACCATCGGCTGAAACGGCGGTGATGATGGCGCCATCGGCGGCAATGTTGCCGGCCTTCTTCGCAGCTTTCGCCTGACCCGATTTACGCAGATTATCGATGGCCAGTTCGATGTCACCCAAAGCTTCCTGCAGGGCTTTCTTGCATTCCATCATGCCAAGACCCGTGCGTTCGCGCAGCTCTTTCACCAGACTTGCTGTGATTTCCGCCATGAATCTCTCCTCAAAATCGTTCGTAACACCGGAACGGCGGGCTCAAGCCCGCTGTTCACCTTCGACCGCCGCCGCTTCGCTACGGCCAGCCGCCTGATGCGCCGCGTATTCCTTGCCTTCGTTGACCGCATCGGCCATGGCACCAACGTACAGATTGACCGCACGGATGGCGTCGTCATTGCCAGGAATGATGTAGTCGACACCATCGGGATTGCTGTTCGTATCGACGATGGCGATAACCGGGATGCCGAGCTTGCGCGCTTCGGTGATCGCGATCTTTTCGTGATCGACGTCGATGACGAACAGGGCATCGGGCAGACCGCCCATGTCCTTGATCCCACCGAGGCTACGATTGAGCTTTTCCATCTCACGGCTGCGCTCGAGAGCTTCACGCTTGGTCAGCTTGTCGAAGGTGCCGTCCTGTGACTGCTGCTCGAGATCCTTGAGGCGCTTGATCGACTGGCGAATGGTCTTCCAGTTGGTGAGCATGCCACCCAGCCAGCGATGATCGACGAAGGGCATGCCACAACGCGCTGCCTGTTCGCGAATGATCGGGGCAGCGGCGCGCTTGGTACCAACAAAAAGCACCTTGCCACCGGCAGCCACCTTGCGGTTGACGAAATTCAGCGCATCATTGAGCGCCGGAACCGTGTGTTCGAGGTTGATGATATGAATCTTGTTGCGCGCGCCATAGATGAAGGGCTTCATCTTGGGATTCCAGAACCGCGTCTGGTGACCGAAATGGGCGCCTGCCTGCAGCAGATCACGCATGGATACTTGTGCCATCATTGTTCTCCTGGGTTGAGCCTCCACACACCCCGTCGATCCACCCTTGCGGGCACCCAGAGCGACGTGCCGGTATGTGTGCGTCTGTCATTGATTGAATACGCTCTGGCCATCATTGCCGAAAAGCGCCGGGCTTTATACCATATCGCCATCGCGGCCTCAATGGCTGCTTCGCCAGCCTCGCCCAGGAGCCCTCATGAGCTTGATCAAGACCGCCGCCGACATCACCGCCATGCGTGAGGCCGGCCGACTGGCGGCTGATGTCCTCAACTTCATCGAACCCCACATCCGCGTCGGTGTCAGCACCCTCGAGCTCGATCATCTGGCTCATACCTACATGACCGAGGTACAAGGGGTCATCCCCGCCCCCCTCAACTACCACGGCTTTCCGAAAAGCATCTGCACGTCGGTCAACCATGTCGTCTGCCACGGCATCCCGAGCGAGAAGAAGCGCCTGAAACAGGGCGACATCATCAATGTCGACATCACCGTCATCAAGGACGGCTACCACGGCGACACCAGCAAGATGTTTCTCGTCGGCGACTGTTCGGTGCTGGCACGCCGTCTGTGCAAGGTCGCCCAGGAATGCCTCTACCTCGGCATCGCCCAGGTGCGCCCTGGCGCCCGCCTCGGCGACATCGGACACGCCATCCAGACTCATGCCGAGGCACAGCGCTTCTCGGTCGTACGCGACTACTGCGGTCACGGCATCGGCCTCGGCTTCCACGAAGAGCCGCAGGTACTGCATTATGGCCGCCCCGGCACCGGCATGGAACTACAGCCGGGCATGATTTTTACCATCGAACCGATGATCAACGCCGGCACCTACCACACCCGCCTACTCGCCGATGATTGGACCGTCGTCACCCGCGACCACCAGCTCTCAGCGCAGTGGGAACACATGTTGCTAGTGACAGACAGCGGCGTCGAGGTGCTGACACCGCGACCGGAAGAAGACTTCGGATTTCTGGAGAATGTCGCATGATCGACGACGACGACCTCATCATCGATCATGAACTCCTCGACCCGCGCCGCCTAAGCGCCACAACTGCCCTGCTCCCGGCATCGAGCTACCGACAGATCCTCACCGACGCGCAAGAGGTGCTGCATCGGCGTTTCCGTGAAGGCATCGACGTGCGCGAGCTGGTCGCCCTGCGCGCCTGGGTCATCGATCAGGTGCTGCGGCATGCCTGGAGCGCTTTCGGCCTGGCCGGCGACATGGAACTCGCCCTGCTGGCAGTCGGCGGCTATGGTCGCGGCGAACTGCACCCGCACTCCGATATCGACGTCCTCATCCTGCATGCAGCGACGCGCCTCGACGATGAGCTCAGCGAGCGCATCGCGCGCTTTTTGACCTTTTTGTGGGATCTCAAACTCGACGTCGGTTCGAGCGTCAGAGCCCTCGAAGACTGCGAAGAAGCAGCGCGCTCAGACATCACCATCGCCACCCATATGATGGAGTCGCGCACCATCGCCGGCACCGACATCCTGCGCCAGGCGATGCTCGAACACACCTCGCCCGAGCACGTTTGGCCCGGCCCCAGCTTCTTCGAGGCGAAATGGCAGGAACAGCGGGAGCGACACGCCAAACACAACAACACCGAGTACAACCTCGAGCCCGACATCAAGAATGCACCGGGAGGACTGCGCGACATCCAGATGGTCGGCTGGGTCGCCAAACGCCATTTCGGTGCCGACACCTTGCACGATCTCGTCCTGCATGGCTTCCTCACCGAGGCGGAATACCGCCACCTCGACGCCTGTCAAGGACTGCTCTGGCGTATACGCTACGCCCTGCACATGCTCACCGATCGCGCGGAAAACCGCCTGCTCTTCGATCATCAGACCCGTGTTGCTGAGCTGTTTGGCTATCGTGACAGCGCACGGCAGCGCGCCGTCGAGCAACTGATGAAGGCCTACTATCGCGCCGCCATGGAGATCTCGACACTCAACGAACTGCTCCTGCAGTACTTCGATGAGAGCATCCTGCAACAGGATCGCCTCGGCGAAGCCGTCACCATCAACAACCGCTTTCTCAAACGCGGCCAACATATCGAAGCTGCTCACGATGAGGTCTTCCGTCGTTATCCACCGGCCCTGCTCGAGATCTTCGTGCTCATGGCCAATGACGAACAACTCCTCGACATACGCGCCAGCACCATACGCCTGATCATGCAGAGTGCCGATCTGATCGATGATGGCTTCCGCGCTGACCTGCGCTGCATCACCCTGTTCATGGAGTTGCTACGCTCGCCGCATCAGCTATTCTCGGTCCTGCGCCGAATGAAGCGCTATGGCGTGCTCGGTCGCTATATTCCAGCCTTCGGTGCGATCATCGGACAGATGCAATACGATCTGTTCCATATCTATACCGTCGATGCGCACACCCTACTACTGATCAAGAACATGCGCCGTTTCGGCTATGCCGAAGTCGAAGGCCGTTTTCCCGTCGTCGCCAAAGTGGCACAGTCCCTACCGAAGATCGAACTGCTCTATCTGGCAGGACTCTTTCACGACATCGGCAAAGGTCGCGGCGGCGATCACTCCGAACTCGGCGCCAAGGATGCCCTCGACTTCTGCCTGCATCACCGCTTAGGTAGCTGGGATGCCCATCTCGTCGCCTGGCTGACCCGTCATCATCTGATCATGTCGATGACAGCGCAGAAGAAAGACATCCATGACCCTGACGTCATCCATGCCTTTGCCCAGCAGGTCGGCGATCTCGTCCACCTCGATTATCTCTACGCTTTGACCGTCGCCGACATCAACGCCACCAATCCGACCCTATGGAATAACTGGAAAGCCTCTCTCCTGCAGGAACTCTACACGCAGACCAAACGCGCCCTGCGCCGCGGCCTGGCCAAACCCGTCGACAAGGCCGAGTGGATCGAGGAGAAACGCTGCGACGCCATGCAGCAGCTGCACGCCGCCGGCATGACCGAAGCAGCGGTGCAAGTGATCTGGGAAGGGCTCGGCGATGAATACTTCATGCGCGAGAATGCCAACGACATCGCCTGGCATACGCAGGCTCTGATCGAACACGGCGACCGCGAACAACCCCTCGTCCTGCTCAAGGAGACGACCGAACACCAGTTCCTCGGCGCCACCCAAATCTTCATCTACACCCGCGACCGGCGCAACCTTTTTGCCGCCACCGTCGCCCTCCTCGACCAGCTGCACCTCAGCGTCGTCGATGCCCGCATCATCACCTCGAACGATCGTTTCTCACTCGACACCTACATCGTCCTCGACGAGAACAATGAACATATCAAGGACCTTGCCCGCCTCGAACAGATCCGCCTCAGTCTGATCGAGGCGCTCGCCCAGCCTGACCGCTTCCCGGACATCGTCAGTCGTCGCATGCCGCGTCAGCTGCGTCATTTCCCAGTGGCGACGAGCGTCACCTTGAGCAATGACCTGAACAATCAGCACACCATCGTCGAGATCATCACCCTCGATCGCCCCGGCTTGCTGGCGCGCATCGGGCGCATCTTCATGGAGCACGAGGTCTATCTGCACAACGCCCGCATCGCCACCCTGGGCGAGCGCGCCGAAGACATCTTCTTTCTCACCGATGAAAATCTCCACCCCATCGCCGATGCGGCGCTTTGTGAGCGACTGGCGCAGAGCCTGCGCCAGCAACTGGATCAGCAGGAATGAGCATGGATCACAACCCCCGACTGGCCCTATTGCAGCCCTACCCTTTTGAACGCCTGCGCCGCCTCAACGAAGGCGTCCAACCGAATGCGGATCTGCGGCCTATTCAGATGTCGATCGGCGAGCCGCAGCATGCAGCGCCAGAGGTAGTCGTGCGCGGCCTCAGCGCGGCCCTCGCCGGCCTCTCGCTCTACCCTGTCACCAAGGGCATCGATGCCCTGCGTGAAGGCATCGCCAACTGGCTGACCTGGCGCTTCCAGCTGTCACAGACCCCGGATCCTGCCCGCCATATCCTGCCGGTCAACGGCAGCCGTGAAGCCCTGTTCTCCTTTGTTCAGGCGATGCTCGGCGCGCGTCAGGACGCCCTCGTCCTCATGCCCAACCCCTTTTATCAGATCTATGAAGGCGCCGCCCTGCTCGCCGGTGCGACGCCCTATTTTCTGCCCAGCCTGGCTGAGCACGCCTTTTTGCCCGACTATGACGCCGTCCCCGAAAGTCTGTGGAAAAAGACCTCGCTGGTCTTTCTCTGCAGCCCGGGCAATCCCAGCGGCGCCGTGACCCCGATCGAGTCCCTGATGCGTCTGATCGAACTCGCCGATCGCTATGACTTCATGATCTGCGCTGATGAATGCTACAGTGAGATCTATCCGCAGGAGGACGCGCCTCCCCCCGGCCTACTGCAGGCGGCGGCGCGTATGGGGCGCGATGACTTCGACAAGCTGATGGTCTTTCATTCACTGTCGAAGCGCTCCAATCTGCCCGGCTTGCGTTCCGGTTTCGTCGCCGGCGATGCGCGCCTGATCGAAAAGTTTCTCCTCTACCGCACCTATCATGGGTCGGCGATGTCGCTGCCGACGCAAGTCGCCAGCCTCATCGCCTGGGGCGATGAGGAGCACGTCCGCCTCAATCGCAGCGCCTACCGCGCAAAATTTGAAGGCGTGATCAAGCTGTTGTCGGCGCACACGCGCGTGCAGGCCCCCGACGCGTCTTTCTACCTGTGGCTACCGACCACCATCGATGACACCCTTTTTGCACGTGAGCTCTGGCGGCAACAGCACGTCCAGGTGCTACCCGGCAGTTTTCTCGGTCGTCAGGTCGACGGTCACAACCCGGGCGCAGGCTTCGTGCGCATCGCCCTGGTGCCCGAGCTGGAGACCTGCCTGCAGGCTGCCCAGCGTCTACAAGATTTTCTCAAGTCCCTCAAGGAGCCCGCGGCATGAGCCTCAGCCAGATCATCGAACTAGCCTTTGAACGTCGCAACGAGTTCAGCCCGACGTCGACACCCGACGACGTACGTCAGGCCGTCACCACCGTCCTCGCCGACCTTGACGCCGGCACCCTGCGTGTCGCCGAAAAGATCGAAGGCCAGTGGCAGGTGCATCAATGGATCAAAAAGGCCGTCCTGCTGTCTTTCCGCATCCATGACAATGTCGTCCTGCAATCTGGCCAGGATCTGCAGTTCTTCGACAAGGTGGCGAGCAAATTCGCCGGCTGGGACAGCGCACGCTTTCAGCAAAGCGGCATCCGTGTCGTCCCGCCAGCCTGTGCGCGACATGGCAGCCACATCGCCCGCAATACCGTCCTCATGCCCTCCTACGTCAACATCGGCGCCTACGTCGATGAAGGCAGCATGATCGACACCTGGGCCACCGTCGGCTCCTGCGCCCAGATCGGCAAGCGCGTGCACCTTTCCGGCGGCGTCGGCATCGGCGGCGTCCTCGAACCGCTACAGGCCAATCCCACCATCATCGAGGACGACTGCTTCATCGGCGCCCGCTCCGAGATCGTCGAAGGCGTCATCGTCGAGCAAGGCGCGGTCATCTCCATGGGCGTCTACATCGGCCAGTCGACGCGTATCTACGACCGTGAAACCGGCGAGATCCACTATGGACGCGTTCCGGCAGGCGCCGTCGTCGTGCCCGGCTCTCTGCCCTCCGCCGACGGCCGCTACAGCCTCTACGCCGCCATCATCGTCAAGAAGGTCGACGCCAGCACCCGCGCCAAGGTCGGCATCAACGAACTGCTACGCATCGTCGACTGAGGCAGATGTACGGACCCATGAAGAAAAAAATCATCAGAGATCTTGACGCACAGAGTCGACATCAAGATAATGTGCGCCTTGCTTGAGCGCCCGTAGCTCAGCTGGATAGAGTACCTGGCTACGAACCAGGTGGTCGGGAGTTCGAATCTCTCCGGGCGCGCCATATATCAAAGGGTTAGATCAAACGGTCTAGCCCTTTTTTGTTGCCTTTAGCCTCTGGGGGAATACTTGGGGGAACACTTTGCAAGTGCTTGGATTCGGAAACGCGCCACATGTGTACAATGTGCGCAAGCCATGATTGAATCGTTTCTGCCAAAGGCCGGCGCACAGTATTTTTTGTTAGGCAATCTGTACGTAGAGGTGCTTGCCAAGCACGTTGGCAGCAGCCTCGATCTGGTCGAGCTTTGAGGCATGACGCAGGTCAAATAAGCGATCAACTTGCGGCATATGCCAACCCAAGCGGCGGGCGAGTTCGGCCTTCTTGATTCCCTGGTCGGTCATCGCCTGATACACGCCCAACTTGGCGCATTCCAACGCTGATGGGCGCACGGTTTTTTGTTCGGCTGCCGGCTGACTGGCGGCGGGTAAAGGTTTGCGGGCATCGACATAGAACGATAAGCCGGTTTCCAGTGCGTCGATTGCGTTCAACAGGGCTTCATCCTCATCGGCACCGAAGGTGATGGCTTCGGGCACGTCGGCAAACGTGACCAGCACGGTGCCGTCATCGGGGGTCAAG
>JAKBFV010000079.1 GCA_021833365.1 Pseudomonadota bacterium
AGCCGGGTAGTGGCCTCGGTCTGGCGATCAGCCGCAAACTCTGTCGTCTCATGGGCGGCGACATCCATGTCGAGAGCCATCTGCATCTGGGCAGCACGTTCAGCGTCAGTCTGCCCGTAGGCCTGCCCACCCTCGTCGATGCCAGTCACGTCTGGTCTGAGCGTATGCCGCGCCGCATGCTGTTGATCGATCCGGATCTCGAGTATCTCGAACTCATGGCGCGTGAGGCGGCGATGCCGGAGCTGAGCATCGATACCGCTATCGATGCGCGCGAAGCCCTGGCGATGAGCGCTCAAGCGCAGACGCGTGGACAGCCCTATGATCTAGTGCTGTGTGCTCTGCAACTCTCTGATATGAATGGATTGAGTCTGCGCCAGCAGATGAATGCCTGCGGTGGTGAAGGCCAGTGCGCCTTCGTTCTGATGACTCAGCCCTACTGGCAGCCCAATCCGGGAATTTTGCAGCAGGCGGGAGTCTTTGGTGCCATCGAGCGACCGGTCATGGCTTATGAGCTGCGCGAGGCATTGATCGCGCTCTATAGTCCGGTACGGCGTCTGCAGGAACCGGCGGTCTATCCGGTGGCGGCGCGGGTCATGCGTGTCTTGGTGGCGGAAGACAACCCGACCAATCAGATGGTGATGCTTGGTATGCTGCGTCGTCTCGGTATCGAGCCGCTTCTGGTCGAAGATGGCGAAGCCGCCGTACAGCGCTGGAGCGAGCAGATGCGTGAACAGGCTTTCGATCTCATCCTGATGGACTGTGAGATGCCAGTCTGTGATGGCTATGAGGCGACACGCCGCATACGCAGCGAAGAGGCGCGCTCGGGCTGGCCGCGGACGCCGATCATCGCGGTGTCTGCGCATGTGACGCCGCCGTATATCGCTGCCTGTTATGACGCCGGCATGGACGATTATCTGCCCAAACCTCTGCGCGCCGCTGATCTGCGTGCCCGCATCGCGCACTGGTCTTCCTTGCAACCTGGATCCAGTGAGGTGCCGCATGAATGAAGATCCACATCACGCTTTGCGCGAGGACGTGCGCCTGCTCGGCAGCCTGCTTGGGCGCGCCATCCGTAGCAGTGAAGGGGAGAGGATGTTCGAGCGTGTCGAGTCCCTGCGCCTACTGTCGCGTTCGGCGCTTGAGGACGAGGATGAAGCGATCGAGCGCATCGCTGGCGTCCTCGAGACCGCGTCTGACGCTGAGTTGTTGGTCATGGCGCGTGCCTATGCGGCTTTTCTCAATCTCGCCAATATCGCAGAGCAGCATCACCGTGTGCGCCGGCGACGCACCCATGAGCGCGATCCAGTACACAGCCCACAGCGCGGCTCCCTGGCTGAAATCCTCGCGCGTCTGCAGGAGCAGGGGCGCACACCGGCGGAGATTCAGGCGGTGATCGACGAACTCGATGTCGAACTCGTCCTGACCGCTCATCCCACCGAGATCAGTCGGCGCACACTGATCCGCAAGTATGATGACATCCATCGCAGTCTGGATCGGCTCGATCGTTATCGTTTGACGCCGGTCGAGCTCAGCGAAGAGCTCGAGCTCCTGCGTCGCCATATTCTGTCGATCTGGCGTACCGAGGAGATTCGACGTGAGCGTCCCAGTCCGGAAGATGAAGCACGCTGGGGCTTTACCGTCATCGAACAGACCCTGTGGCGGGTGGTGCCGATGTTCCTGCGCGATCTCGATCGTAAGTTGCGGGGCGTGCAGGCGTCGGGACTCGACCTCAGGGCCGCACCGATCCGCTTCGCTTCATGGATGGGTGGGGATAGGGACGGCAACCCGCACGTCAGTGCGGCGGTGACGCAACGGGTCATTTTGCTGGCGCGTTGGAAAGCCGTCGATCTCTTCTTGCGCGACGTCGAGGAACTGCGCGCCGATCTCTCGATGCAGGACTGTTCGCCGGAACTGCGCACACGCGTCGGTGAGCATTGTCGCGAGCCCTATCGTGACCTGTTCAAGGAAGTGCGGCGCGGCTTGCTCGGCAATCTTGAACGTATCAATGCCGAGCTCGAAGGGCGTGAGGCCGCCGCAGTCTTTCATTATCGTGACAGCGAAGATCTGCGCCAGACGCTGATGTTGGCTTATGACTCCTTGCGTGCCTGTGGGATGGAGGTCGTCGCCGAGGGTGTCCTCAGTGATGTTCTGCGTCGTCTCGCCTGCTTTGGTCTGGGCCTCATGCGCCTCGACATCCGCCAGGAATCCGGACGGCATACACAAACCCTCGATGCCATCACCCGGCTGCTCGGCGGTGTGCCTTATGCCGCTATGCCAGAAGAGCAGCGCTGCACATTTCTTTGGCAGGAGTTGCAACAAGTCCGGCCCTTGCTGCCGGCACATCCGCAGTGGTCGTCCCTGCCGGAGGTCGATGCCTCCGCGGTCGAGGAGACGCTCGCCTGTTTTGCCATGCTGGCGCGTAATCCGCCGGAGTCTCTCGGTGCCTATGTCATCTCCATGGCGCATGCCGCCAGTGACATCCTGGCGGTTCACCTGCTGCAAAAAGAAGCCGGGGTGGCACCGGCCTTACGGGTCGTGCCACTGTTCGAAACGCTCGAGGACCTGCAGCGGGCGCCGCAGATCATGCAATCCCTCTGGTCGCAACCGGCCTACCGTGCACTGACCGGCGATCGTCAGGAGGTGATGATCGGTTACTCCGATTCGGCCAAGGATGCCGGCTATCTCTGCGCCAGCTGGGCGCAATACAAGGCTCAGGAGGCCTTGAGTCAGGTGGCGCAAAGTCTCGGGGTCGATCTGTGTCTATTCCATGGTCGTGGTGGTTCGGTCAGCCGCGGTGGTGCGCCGGCGCATCAGGCCTTGCTGTCGCAGCCGCCGGGATCGATGCGTGGGCGGGTGCGCATCACCGAGCAGGGCGAGATGATCCGCTTCAAGTTCGGTGTCGAGGGTGTTGCCTTGCGCAATCTAGAGCTCTATGTCTCGGCCATGCTCGAAGCGCGCTTATCGCCGCCGCCCCAGCCGCTGGCGGAGTGGCGGCATCTCATGGACACGATGAGCAACACCGCCTTGCAGGCGTATCGACACCAAGTCTTCGCGGATGAGCGCCTGGCAGCCTATCTCGAGCAGGTGACGCCGGAGCAGGATCTGCAACGGCTGCCTTTGGGCAGTCGCCCGGCCAGGCGCGGTGCGCGCAGTGACCTGCATGCTCTGCGCGCCATTCCCTGGGTCTTCGCCTGGACGCAGATACGCTCCATGTTGCCGGCCTGGCTGGGTACCGGCCAGGCGCTGCAGGAGAGCATGCTGGGCGGGTATGAGGGGCGTCTGCAGGAAATGGCGGCGCAGTGGCCGTATTTTCAGGCGGTCATCGATATGCTGGAAATGGTCATCGCCAAGACCGACGCGCGCCTGACTGCGCACTATGAACGACGCCTGGCGCATGATGCCAGTCTGTCGGCGCTCGGTGATGAGTTGCGGCGCGAGATGCAGCGCACCCGCACCGTGCTGCAGCGACTCATCGGTGCGCGCGAGGTGTTGGCCAATAACCCGGTGCTGGCGCGCTCGATCGCCTTGCGCACCCCCTACATCCTGCCCTTGCACCTGCTGCAGGTCGAGCTCATGCAGCGCCTGCGCGCCCAGGAGGTGCGTTCGCCGACCCTCGATTATGCCGCGATGGTGACGATCGCCGGCATCGCGGCGGGTTTACGCAATACCGGCTGATCAAAAAACCTTCACCTGACTGTCACAAGTCGTACATGCAGGCTCTCTAGATTGGCTTGCATGAGCAAGACGACCGACAAGGTGAGATCATGCAGGCCGATAGCCTGAATCGTGCGGGTGAAGGGAGGCGGTTGCGTGGGCCCGAGGAAGCTTCGGGAGCTGCGGCTGGCCGGCGTTCCCGCCTGGTGGCGGGTCTGGTGGACAGCGACGAGCTTCTGCGCCAAGCTCAGGCCCTAAGGCACGATATCTTCCAGGCGGAATATGGTGTGGTCTTCGATTCTGCCGATGGACTCGATCAGGATGCCTTCGATGCGCACTGTCGTCATCTGGTCGTGCGTGAGGCCGAAAGTGGGCGTGTCGTGGCGACGACGCGCTTGCTCAGCAGCGAACAGGCAGTCATCGCGGGCGGCTACTATTCTGAAGCTGAGTTTGACCTGCAGTCGCTGAAAGCGGTTCTGACCGGGCCAGTGCTCGAGATCGGCCGTACCTGTGTCCACCCGGACTATCGGCAGGGCAGCGCCATCACCTTGCTGTGGTCGGCTTTGGCGGAACTTCTGGTGCGTGATGGTTATGCCTACCTCATGGGCTGTGCCAGCATCGGGCTGTCCGATGGTGGTGCCTTGTACGCCAGTCTGATGCCGCGGCTGCTGCAGGAGCATCTGGTTGATCCAGCTTATCGTGTGCAGCCGCGCCTGCCCGTTCCTGAGCAGGCGACAGGAGCGGTCTCCATGGCGACACCTCCCTTGCTCAAGGCTTATATGCGCATGGGGGCCCAGGTCTGCGGTCCGGCGTGCTGGGATCCGGCTTTTGACTGTGCCGATGTCTTTGTTCTGCTCGATGTCAGCAAGCTGGTCGGTAAATACGCCAGTCGTTTCATCGATCGGGTGGCTTGCTGAGCGGAGAGGCTCTTGTCAGGAGTCGCAGGACGCGATAAGAAGTGAGTCGATACGTCCATCTGCGAGGCCGGCCGTGGTTTTGAGCGAAAATTCCTCCTTGAGGGAGCGTCTGCGGGTGCTTGGGCGTTCCTTGCGCATCTTCCTGCACGTCGTGCTGGGTTTGGTGCTGGCGATCTTCAGTGGGTTGCTGTTTTTTCCGGATCGTCGTTATTACCAGGGTCTGGTGCGCTGGTGGCATGGGGCGTTTTGCCGCATCCTGCAGGTTCGTATTCATTGCGATGGTGTGCAGGGGCAGGATCAAGAGGCTGCGCTGTGGATCTGCAACCACGTCTCCTGGCTCGATATTCCTATCCTCGGTGCCTTGTTCCCGGTGCGTTTTGTGGCCAAGGCTGAGATCGCCCACTGGCCTCTGATCGGGCACTTGGCGCGTGCGGCTGGAACGATCTTCATCAAGCGCGGTTCAGGTGACGCAGCTTCAGTCAGCGATCGATTGGTCGAGCATCTGCGCCAGGGTCGCTCCTGTCTGTTTTTTCCTGAAGGGACGACCACCGATGGCCAGGCGGTCAAGCGCTTCTATCACAAGCTTTTCGTCGCGGCGGCGCCGGCGCAACGGCCACTGCAGCCGGTGCTGCTCTGCTACCGCCTAGGCGATGGTTTGCATCCCCTGGTGCCGTTTATCGGTGACGACACTTTCTTTCCACATGTTCTGGCGCTGATGCGCGGTGCTCATATCGATGTGCATGTGCGGGTTTTGCCGACGGTGGCGGTGCAGGGGCGTGATCCGCGCACCCTGGCACGGGATATGGAGGTGATGATGGCGCAGCAGTTGCGCTGTCTGATCGCCGATGAGGCGCTGGGCCTGTCCACGGTCGCGGTGACAGCGGAGGCGGAGGCTTTGTTGCCGTCCCGGACTGAGGGCGTGTAGGCTTGATGGCGGAAGTCCCTGACCAGGGCGGATCACCGCCGTATCGTCACCGCCTGCACGCCGCGGTCAGCGGCTTCGATGGCGCCGGCGAGGTAACCTGGAAAGTGCGGTGACCACTCGCTGGCGATGCCGATCAGACGTCCTTGCCAAGGTCCCGACGCGGCCATGGCGACGGGGGCTTCGGCGTGATCCATCATGGCATCGAGATCGGTGACGCTGGCCGTCCAAGGGTCCTGTGCCCAATCTTTGATGACATCGAGGCGAGGTATGGCCGCCTGTGGCCCGAAGAGGCGCGCCAACTGCGCCCGGCAATGCTGGCGTAGTGCCGCCGTAGAGACCTTTTTGCGCACATGCGCCGGGATGCCGAAAAAGCCGAACAGGGCCGCGCTGCCGCCGGGCATGGACGCATCGTGGATCTCGCGCAGTGGCCCACAGACGCTGCGCGCCGCGCCAGACAGACCCTGCGCGCGCCAGAACTGGCTGTCATAGAGGGCGATGTACTTCGCTTGGGTCGCCATCCAGGTCGCCGTTGCTCGCCACTGCTGTGTCAGCGCCTGCGGCAAGGCCGGTGCAAAGGCGATCGTGCTTGCGGCCAAGCGTGGCGGTAGCGCCAGCAGTACCTGTGCGGCGCGCCAGGTCGTCAGACGCCCCGAGCTGTCTTGGCTATGCAGGTCGATATGTGTCGGCGTCGCGCACAGCTGGCGCACCGTCTGACCTGTGAGGATGTGCGTCGGATCGAGTGTACGGCGCAGGGCATCGATCAGCGTGCTCATACCGCCGATCAGGCGCATCGAGGCGGGTGAGCTCTCATAGCCCGGCATGCGCAGGGGCCGCTCATCGGAAGAGCGCTCCACCATCATGTCGCCGCTCTCAAACTGCTCGAAATACGCCAGGCCCAGTTCATCCATGAGGCGGTGCAGCGCTCGCTGGTAGGCAGGCCAGAACCATGTCGGTCCGAGATCAAAGCGATCGATGGTGTCGGACGTGCTGGGCCCAGCGGCATTGACGGATGCGATGCGACCGCCGAGTTCTGCGCGTGCCTCCAGCAACACATAGTCATGGATGCCTAGGCGTTGCAGTAGGTGGCCGGCATAAAGACCACTCAATCCGGCTCCAACGATGGCGATGCCTGTATTTTTCATGGTCATGTCTCGATCGCTTGAGCGTTGCTGGGACGGGTCTTGATGTAGACGGTGGCGCCTTCTGCGCCGGCGGTGAATTCGGGAGAGTCGCCAGGGGGTAGGCGTATCCAGCTGCCACTTTCATAGAAGCTTGCCTCCATCATCATGCCGCCCGTTAGGATGAGCAGTTCGATGCTTGCCGAAGGCATGAGAGACAAATCTTCATATGCGGCAAGGCGGTGCAGGTCGACCTGTTCGGCGGGGCTGTAGAACAAAGGGCAGAGCTCGCGACCATCCTGGCTGCGCCAGGTGTTCGGGTCACGGGTGTCGATGCGCACGCTCTGCTGTTCATGCCGCGGCATCTGCGCGAGTTTGACGAAGATGAGCGCACCGGCAGGGCTGGAAGTCTGATGGCCAGAACCCGGTGGGTTGCGCAGATACCAGCCTGCCGGATAGTGTGCATCGCCTTCGCAGAAAGTGCCCGATAGGACAAGGATTTCCTCGCCACCTGGATGCCGGTGATCAGGAAAGCCGGTGTCAGGAGCGTAGTGCACGATGCTGGTGGCGCGGCCCTTCTCCGCACCGATCCGGTCGAGCATGACGCGCTCAACGCCCGCCTGCGGTGAGGCAAGCCAGCGATACTGCTGCGGGGTGACGATGGTGCGGCGTGAAAAGTCGGCGTTGATGAGCATGAGCGGCTTCCATGGGCAGGCGGTCAGGGCGACGTGTTGCCCCTGTCCATCATGCTTCAGTTACGGCCAGCCATGACGCCACCGTCGACGTCCCAGATGGCGCCGGTGACCCAAGCGGCTTGCTCTGAGAGCAGGAAAGTGATGACTGCGGCGACGTCCTGCGCGGTGCCGATACGACCGATGGGATGAAAATTGTTGAAGCCCTGCAGAACACGGTCGATTTCAGGCTTGGCGATGAAGCCTTCATAGATCGGTGTCTGCACCACCGCCGGTGCCACCGCATTGACGCGGATCCCCTGGGCAGCCAGTTCCATCGCCAGGTGCTGGGTCAGCGCATGCAGGCCAGCTTTGGCCATCGAGTAGGCGGATGACGGTGTCGCTGCGATGGCTTGCCGGGCCCACATTGAGCCGATGTTGACGATCGCGCCTGGACGGCCCTGGGCGACCAGGTTGGCAGCGACCTTTTGGGTGATGAAGAAGAGCGCTTTGTTGAGGCTCATATAGCGATCGTAGTCAGCCTCCTGATGTTCGAGAAAAGGCTGAGGAAAGAAGACGCCGGCGGCATTGAGCAGCAGATTGATATCGGCGTGCCCATCGAGGCTGTTGAGCAAGGCGCTGAGGTCGGCGGCACAGGCGAGGTCGGCGGTCAGCGCCGTCACCTGACCCAAGGCTGCGAGTTCTTTGCGGGCATTGTCTGTTTTGTCAGGGCGGTGACCGACGATCACCACACTGCCACCTTCAGTGAGGACGTTTTTGGCCGTTTGCAGGCCCATGCCACTGGTGCCACCGATGACCAGCAGCTTCTGGCCTTTGAAGAGATTGCTCATGTCGAATCCTCTTGCGGGTACACCTGCCGACGGACAGGCTGGATTGAAAGAAAAACACAACCGGATGCGCGTCTTAGGCAAGCACGGACATCCTCTACGGGCGTTGCCATTGAAGTCAGACGTCCCCGACATAATCACGAAGATAGGGTCTTTATTCGCCTATATCGCGCGGATCATGCGGATGAGGTGGTATCTGCTCTTTAGCTGCAGCGCTATTTTTTGCCGATTCCGCCAGCTCGGCAAATGAGATAAAATGTCTCGCATGAAAAGAAAAACTTTATCGATATGAACTCACTCATGCACCTCAATGCCTTGCGTGCGTTTGAGGCCAGCGCCCGGCATCAGAGCTTTTCGGCGGCGGCGGCTGAGCTCCATGTCACTCCTGCCGCGGTCGGCCAGCTCGTGCGCACCCTGGAGGACAGGCTGGGTATGCCGCTGTTTGTCCGTAGTCGTCGTGGTAAGGTGCGGCTCGTCGCCACTGCGGCGGCAGAGCGTGCCTTGCCCGATATCCGTGCTGGTTTCGACCGGCTTGTGCTCGGTCTTGAGCGCCTCCAGGAAGGATCGGCGAGCGGCGTGCTCACCATCGCCGTAAGCCCGGCTTTTGCCGCCAAGTGGTTGCTGCCACGCATCGAAGGCTTCCAGGCCGCCTGGCCCGATACGGACGTGCGCCTGGATACCCATCTCAAGCCGGTGGACTTCATCGCCCAGCACATCGATATCGGCGTGCGCTATGGCATGGGCCACTGGCCGGGCTTGACGGCGGAGAAGATCATGGACGAGGAGGTTTATCCGGTGTGCTCGCCGCAACTGCTGCACGCGCATGGGCGTTTGCAAAAGCCCGCTGACCTAGTCGCGGAGACGCTGATCCATGACTTGTCCATGGATAGCCACACGCATTTTCCGACCTGGGCAACCTGGCTGCAGCGAGCGGGGGTCGGCGGTGTCTCGGTGGTACGTGGTCTGCAGATCAACAATTCCGCGGCTGTCCTGCAGGCGGCGATCGAGGGGCAGGGCATCGCTCTGGCGCGCAGTGTCATGGCGCGCGATGATCTGGCCAGCGGGCGCTTGCTGCGCCTCTTTCCGGCGGTGCACTTCGTGTCGCCCTTGGCCTACTACGTCGTCTATCGGCCCGAGTGTGCCGGTCTGCCAAGATTGATGGCGTTCCGGGATTGGTTGATCAAGGCCGCGGCGGTATCATGATGCGGGCTGTTGCAACAAAAAACCCCGCCTGGGCGGGGTCTTTGATGAGGCACTGCGTGCTCAGGCAGCCTGAACCATCTGCTTGATATGATCGTTGAGACGGCTCTTGTGGCGCGCGGCCTTGTTCTTGTGGATGATGCCCTTGTCGGCCATACGGTCGACGACCGGCACACAGGCGGCGAAAGCGGCTTGCGCGGCGGCGACATCACCGCTGGCGATGGCGGCATAGGTTTTCTTGATATAGGTACGCACCATCGAACGCAAGCTGGCGTTGTGCTGCCGCTGCTTGTCGTTCTGACGAGCACGCTTCTTTGCTTGCTTCGTATTGGCCAAGATTCGGCTCCTTCCATCAGAGGATCGTCGGATCAAGACGGCTTGCATGGACCAAAGTGCGCATGAAGCCATCAAATAGGGGCGTTATTCTCCAATCGATGTGAGCGCTTGTCAAGGGGGTTTTGCGGGTGGCGGGTGGATAGAGGTTGCGGGTGCCTCGGGCGATGGTTACCATGACGGGCTTGATCAACGCTTAAGGGTGCCCTTTTGTCCTCACCAACGCCATCTTCGGGTTCTGGGCACCGGCTTTGGCGCTCGACGCTCATCCTCAGCGCCATGACCATGTTGTCGCGTATCGCCGGCATGGTGCGCGATATGGTCTACCTCGACCTGTTCGGTGCGCACGCCGCCATGGACGCCTTCCTGGTCGCCTTTCGCATCCCCAATTTTCTCCGTCGTCTGTTCGCCGAGGGCGCCTTTGCCCAGGCCTTCGTGCCGGTGCTCACCGAATATCAGATGAAAAAAGGTGAGGCGGCGGTCCAGGATCTGATCAACAAGGTCGCCAGTGCCCTGAGCCTGGTCCTCGGCGGTGTGGCCTTGCTGGCGATCCTGGCGGCACCCTGGGTCATCGATCTTTTCGCGCCGGGCTATGATCATGATCCGACGCGCCACATGCTGGCGACACAGATGCTGCGCCTGACGGCGCCTTATCTGCCCCTGATCTCGCTGACCGCCTTCGCTGGCGCCATCCTCAACAGCTATCAGCGTTTCTGGGTGGCCGGCTTTACGCCCGTCCTGCTCAATCTGTGCATGATCGCCAGTGCCCTCTATCTGGCGCCGCTCCTGCATGTTCCAGTCATGGGGCTGGCTTGGGGCGTGCTCATCGCCGGTGCGCTCCAGCTCGCGTTTCAGATTCCTTTTCTCTGGCGTCTCGGCAAGCTACCGCGCTGGCATCTCGACTGGTCGGACGCCGGCGTGCGCCGCGTCCTTGGGCTGATGGTGCCGGCTCTGTTCGGGGTCTCGGTCAGCCAGATCAATCTTCTGCTCGATACCATCCTGGCGACTTTCCTGCCGGCCGGTTCGGTATCCTGGCTCTATACCGCCGAGCGCCTCACCGAACTGCCCCTGGGCCTGATCGGCATCGCCATCGCCACCGTCATCTTGCCGACTTTGTCGAACAAGCACGCCAGTGCTCACCATGAAGGCTTCGCCAAGACCCTGGACTGGGCGCTGACGGTGGTGGTCCTGGTCGGGGCACCGGCCTCGCTGGCCATGTGCATGCTCGCCGA
>JAKBFV010000080.1 GCA_021833365.1 Pseudomonadota bacterium
GGATCATCGAGAACGGCCATATCACCGAGGTGCATGCGACTCAGCAGGATGTCGCGGCCTCGATGGAGACTGTCCAGGACAGGACGCGCCTTGTGTTCAAGCCGGGGGTGGGGGATTACGAAGTAACTGCCGACGTCGGGCCGAACTGGGCGACTCGACGGCAGGAGGCCTGGGACTCGCTGACGCAGATCATCACTCAGTCGCCTCAGCTCATGCAGGTCATGGGTGACCTGGCCTTCCAGGCCGCTGACTTTCCCATGGCCGATGAGATCGCGGAGCGACTCAAGCGCACGATCCCGCCGGCTCTTCTGGGCGATGGACCGTCGCCACAAGAGCAGCATCTCATGCAGCAACTGGAGCTGGCGCAAAAGCAGCTGCAGATCGCTGAGCAGAAAGTGCAGGAGCTCACACTGCGCACTCGCGATCGGTCAAGCGAGCTCATGCTCGATGCCGAGCGGCTGCGCATGGAGCAGGCCAACGAGCACGCGCACCGGCAGATCGACGTTTATGAGGCTGAGACAGTGCGCCTGCGCGAACTCGCACGCATCGCAGGCACGCAGCGCGAGCAGCAGCAGATCGAGCGCTCCGGCATCAGCGGTCAGGCGCAGTGACACTTGCGCGCATGGCGGGGCGGTGGTAAAGTCGTGTTACACGATTGTAGGACAATCCTACAATTCTGGCTGACACCCGAGGTGGGCTCATGAGCGTCGAAACGCACGACGATAACCAAGCGGCTCGTGGCGCCGAACAGGCGGCCATCGGCGACAACGCGATCCACGTCGAAGAACACTATGACACGCAGCCGGCGTCGCAGCCGGAGCAGCCTGCGACTGACGACACTTCGTCGGATGCAGCAGCTCAGGCAGGCGCGCAAAGGAGCTCGGAGTCTGACGGCAGCCCCTTCTGGAAGTCTCGCCTTGATAAGGTGGTCTGGCAGAAGCACGAGGCAGAGCGGCGCGCAGCAGCCGCTGAGGCGCAGTTGCAGGAGCTGATGCGTCAGGTCCAGGTGCAAGCCCCTCAGCAGCAAGTCGCGCAGGCCGCCACTCAGGCTAGCCAGATGCCGCAGCAGCCGGCGCAGTTTTCGGTCGAGGAACGCGCACGAGAGATCGTCGCGCAGCATGACTTCGACCGGCGCTGCAATGAGCTGTATGCGAAGGGGAAGAAGGAGATCCCCGACTTCGAGCAGGCATTACGGACCTTCTCTCTTTTGGGAGGCGCTCCGGCTCATGTGTTCGATGTGGTCTCGCGTCTGGATAACGGACACGAGGTTTTGGCCGAGATAGCGCGTCAGCCCGAGCTTGCAGCGCAGCTGGTGGACCTTCCACCGCTGAGTGCAGCTGCCGAGATTGCACGCATTGCTTCCAAGTCATCCTCACGTCCGAGGCCCGCACTGTCGCGGGCGCCCGAACCCACAACGCCAACGCAGGCGCAGTCGGGGGCGCGAGGCGATCTCAGCTTTGAAAAGATGGACATGGCTGACATCGAGAAGCACGCCCGGAGCCTGCGCACCAGACGATAGGTGACTGACTCATGAGCAACAGCATTCTTACCCTCGGCGGCATCACTCGCTATGCCGCCGCCCTGTGGCAGAACTCCAACGCCTTTTTGCAAACCATCGACAAGCAGTACGACAATCAGTACGGCGTCGAAGGCGCGAAGATCGGCAGCCCCCTGCAAATTCGCCTGCCCAACGACTATGTGGCGCAGACTGGCCCTGCGATCACCCCGCAGGCGACCAACGAAGTCAGTGTGACGATGACGCTGGCGACGCAGAAAACCGTTCCGATCTCGTTCACCAGCGCCGACCAGGCTCTTAAGATGGACGACTACGCCGAGCGTGTCCTGGCTCCTGCCATCAACGTTCTGGCCGGCGCCGTTGCCGCCGACATCATGAACACGGCGCTCGGTGCGCGTCAGATGGTCGCTAACCTGAGCGGCAGCACCCTGCAGACGCCGAACCCTGAGACCGTTCTGATGGCCGGCGCTCAGCTCGACTTGGCTGCTGCACCTCGCAACCGGCGTATCGCGATGATCGACCCTCTCACGCAGGCGCGACTCGTTAGCAGCATGGCCGGCTACTTCAATCCCCAACGCAAGATCTCCGATCAGTTCGAGACCGGCATGATCTCGGAAGACACGCTCGGCTTTGACTGGTATTCGGACCAGACCATCCTCAAGCCGACGACCGGAGCCTACACCACGGCGACCACCGTCAACGGCGCAAGCCAGACGGGCAACACCTTGGTCGTGGCTGCTCTCGGCGCTGGCGTGACCCTCAACCAGGGCGACGTGATCAACATTGCCGGCGTGCATGCCGTCAATCCGATCACCAAGGTATCGACGGGTCAGCTTGCCAACTTCGTGGTCACCGCGAACGTGGCTGCAGGCGCAACCTCGATCCCGATCTATCCAGCTATCACTCCTCCGTCCGGTAGCACGCCCGTCGCGTATCAGACGGTCGATGCGTCGCCGGCGAATGGCGCGACCATCAGCCTTGTGATGGGTGGCAGCTCCGGTGTCGTGTCGGGCGCCGAGACCTACCGCAAGAACCTGTTCTACTACCCGCAGGCATTCGCCATGGCGACCGCCGACTTGCCGATCTACGGCAAAGGGATCGTCAACGCGGCGCGAGCTGTCTACAAAGGCACGTCCCTGCGCATCGTGCAGGCGTACGACGTCTATGCCGACCAGCTGGTGACCCGTATCGACGTCCTGTACGGCTCCCTGTGCGTGCGCCCGGATTGGGTGGTCACGGTGCCGGACATCCTGTAACTCCACGGGCCGCCTGGGTACTCCTGACCGGGCGGCTGTTTTTTCAGGAGGCAAGGGGCTAAACATGGCAGGACGACCCATCCCGCACCATCCGCGCTGGTACGAATCCGAGTACGTTTTCCGCGAGTACCCAAAGTGGGTCGAGGCTGCTCCTGGTGAGCGCTATCTCGTGGAGGACGCCGACGAAGAGGCCGATCTGCGCGCTATGATCCGGGGTCGCGATGAGCGCATTTCCAGCAGTGACGGTGCAGACGCTGATCACGATGGCACTCAAGGCGATCGGCGCGATAGGCGAGGGCCAAACCGCTCGCCCAAGTGAGATTCAGGACGCCTTCAACGCCCTGGTGATGATGATCGGCAGCTGGCAGCAGCGCCGCTGGACGATCTATCAGACGATCGATGTATCGCTGCCGTCGACCGGCGCCGAGTCGTACACCATCGGCCCTGGCGCAGACTTCAATGTCCCGCGCCCGACTCGCATTGAGAGCGGTTTCTTTCGGCAGATCCCGATCGGTGGTACTCCTGTCGATCGCATCATGGATGTGATCCAGTCTCGGGAGGATTATAACCGCATACCTGTCAAAGAGATCGCGGCCTTTCCGCGCTATGTCTTTTACGACGCCGGCTTTCCGATCGGCACGCTCAATTTCTGGCCGGTGCCGCTGGCTGGCATCTATCAGATCCACCTGACCGTCGTCGCGCAGCTGCAGGCTTTCTCGACGGTCAACGACGTGATCAGCCTGCCCCCTGAGTACGCCGAAGCGCTCTGGACCAATCTGGCGGTGCGCCTGGGCGTACTTTGGCGGCTGCCGGTCGATCAGGACGTCAAAGACCTGGCCCGATCCGCCTTCAACACGATGACCGTGGCCAATGCCCAGGTGCCGCGCCTTCACCTGCCGGCTCAGCTCGTGGGTCGCGGTCGCTACAACATCTACTCGGATCAGGTGATGTGATGCAGATCCAGTTGACCGGCGGCGCGTACCAGGCTAAGAGCGTGATAGCGTCTGCGCAGCGGTGCGTTAACCTTTATCCCGAGATCAACGAGCAGGGCGCTCCTTTCCCGACCACGCATTACCTGACGCCAGGCCTTACGCAGGTAGCGGACGTTACCGGGCCTCAGATCGGCTGGCGCGGCCTGTTTGTCGCCAGCAACGGGCGCCTGTATGGCGTGTGCGGTCCTACCGTGTACTGGATCACGCCGGGCTTCATCCCACAAAAGATCGGCACGATCAGCAGCAGCTCCGGCATGGTCAGCATGGTCGACAACGGAACCGATCTTCTTCTTGTCGATGGCAGCACCTCGGGCTGGTGGATTCACCTCGCCAGCAACGCCTTTTCGGCGGTCAGCGACCCCAGCTTCTACGGTGGATCGCGTGTCGCGCTGATCGATGGCTTCTTCGTCCTCAACAGTGCCGCGAACCCGTTTCAGTGGTACATCAGCGACGACCTGGCAACGACCTTCACGTCGACCAATTTCGCGGGCAAGACCGGCTATTCTGACCCGATCGTGTGCTGCTACGCGACGCAGCGCAACTTGTGGATCTTCGGCACTCAGACGGCTGAAATCTGGGTGGACGCGGGCAATGCCGATTTCCCCTTTGAGCGCTTGCCCGGTCCGTTCCTGCAGGTCGGCTGCGCATCAGCGCAGAGCATCGGGCGCCTGAATGAAACCCTGATCTGGCTCGGCCTCAACGAGAACGGGCGAGCGGTCGCCATGGCGAGCGAGTTCTACACCGCGCTGCCCATCAGTACGCGCGCCATCGAGAACACTTGGCAGATGTACCCTACCGTTGCGGACGCGCAGGCATGCACCTATCAGCAGGACGGCCACCAGTTCTACGTCCTGAACTTCCCGACGGCCAACGCGACGTGGGTCTATGACCTGACGTCGAACATGTGGCACGAACGCTCCTACAACGACGTCAACGGCAACGAGAATCGCGTCCGCTATTCGTGCGTCGCGTTTTACAACAACGCGCACGTCGCCGGCGACTGGCAGACGGGCCAACTTTATATCCTCGATCCTGCCAACCCGACCGACAACGGTCAGCCCATCGTGCGCCGACGTGGCCTGCCGGTTATGCAGGACGAAGGCGTGCGCCTGATCTACCGCGCTTTCGTCGCTGACATGGACGTCGGCGAAGGCGTCTATGGCGGCGAGTTTGGCCAGACGCTCACCGAGGCACAGATGCAACTCGGAGTGTCTCCGGCGTCTGTAACTCTGTCTATGCAGTCGGCGCTCACGTTCGGGACTTCGACCTACACCCAGATGCAGGCAGAACTGCAGGAGCTCTATACCGGTCCCGAGGCCTTCGACGATCAAGTCTATTTGCGCTGGTCTGACGACCGGGGCAAGACCTGGGGCAATCCTCTGGCGATCAGCATCGGGCAGCTCGGCGAGTTTCTGACGTCACTGAAGTGGCGGCGACTCGGTTATGCGCGCAATCGAGTCTTTGAACTCTTCTGGTCTTGCAACACCATGACCGCGCTCAATGGTGCCTACGTGGACGCGCAGGAGGCGGCGGCATGAGCAATCTCTCGGCGCAACTCCCAGTGATGCTGCAGCCTGTCGCCGACAAGACCGGCGTCATGACGGCCCCCTGGTTCCGGTTCCTGGTCGCGCTCTACAACCGCACCGGGCAGGCGTCAGGCGTCAAGGTGCAGTCTTATCAGGTGGTGGCCGCGCAGCCATCGTTGCAGCTGTCGTCAGGGTATGGGGCGGTGATCATCACAGGCGCTGGCACAGTCACTCTACTGCAGCCGAAGTCGCCACTGGACGGCCAGGTCATCGACATCATCGCGCCAGGCATCACGCTGGTCGCTCCATGGGTGGACGGCGTCCTCGGTAATCCTGGGCGCATCATGTACGCGGCCTCGAAGTGGTGGGCGGCATGAATACGATAGATCGCATCCGACACATCCAAGCCTTGAGCTGGGAAGACTGGCGCGAGGACGGCGCGTCACCGAGTGACTTTGCGCCGTCATCCGCTGACATGTGCTGGATCATCGGATCCACCGGCTACCTCATGGCGCGTCCGGTGAATCGCGTCACCCTCGAGCTGCACGCTGCTGCTCTGCCGCATACACCCGGCTTCGTCGAGTCCACAAAGATGGTTATGGAGTTTCTGCGCCATCAGGGCTGGCAGCGCTTCGTAGCGATCATCCCGAGCTACTGCCGAGCGGCGCAACTGTCAGCTTTCCGCGCCGGCTTTCGGAGGTGTGGAGTCATTCATCAAGCGGTCCGCCGCGACGGCGTGTTGCACGATCTCATCGTGCGGGAGGCGTAATGGGATCTTCAAGATTCGGCTTTCTGAGCAACCCACTCGGCTACATCACCGGCGGCGCGTCGGCGAACGCAGCGCAGCAGGCAGCGCAGCAGCAGGCGGTAGGTGCCGGCCAAGCCATCAACGCGCAGAACCAGGGCTACCAAGCTGCGCAGGGCTACCTAAACCCCTATCAGACGATGGGGACGAACGCGCTCACCAGCCTGGGCAACACGCAGCCCTTCTCCTTCAATGCCAATAATTTGACGCAGACACCGGGCTATCAGTTCACCCTCAACCAGGGCGAGCGCTCGCTGAATAATCAATACGCGGCACGCGGCCTCGGCTACTCGGGCGCGCAGATGATGGGCTCGCAGCAATACGCGACCGGGCTTGCCGATCAGACGTACAACCAGCAGCTGCAGAACCAGCTCGGCATCTACCAGACCAACTACGGGAACCTGATGAACCAAGCCGGGATGGGCATGAGCGCCGGTAGCGGTCTGTCGAATCTCGCCATGCAGAATGCGAACCAGCTTGGCGGCTACATGACGGGGCGCGCCAATGCATTCGCGTCTGGCACTGTCGGGGCCGCAAACGCTCAGCAAGGGGCTTTCAACAACCTCCTGCAGGCGGGTGCCATGGCGTACGGGATGGGCGGGATGGGCGGCATGGGCCAGACACAGACGCAGCAACAAAGCCCCTGGATGAGCATGAACTGGGGTGCACCATGAACGCTCTCGACCCGAACATCGCGCTGCAGGCGCAGGTTCCAACCTTCAACCCGCTGCAGGCCTACGCGCAGGGTCTGGCCGCTCGTCAGCAGATGATGCAGAACCAGCTGATGCAGCGGAATCTAAATTCTCTGTCAGCGTATTCCCAGGCGATGAATGGCGCAGTACAGCCGGATGGCACCTACAGCGGCCAGAACGCGCTCACGTCCTATCTGACGTCTGGGCAGGCGATGCCAGATACCACGAACGCCATGCTCGCTGGCACCGGCCAGAACACGAGCAACCTCATCCAGGGGTTGCTCTACGGGGGCGACCAGGCGGCGAATCAGGCGATCCAAGGATCTCCCAACAACCCCATAGCAGCCGCTGGCGCGCTGGCGGCGTCTGGATATGGCGCATCTGGCGCGGGAGCGCTCTCGTCCGGCCTCGGCGCGCAAAACGCAGCCATTGGCCTCGGTGGCGAATACGCGGCGAATCAGGCCGCACAGGACAACCCCGGCGACCTCCGGGCGCAGGCACAGCAGATGGATGCAGCGGGCTTCGGCGCGACAGGGATGCCTATCACCAGCGGGGCGGCTACCGGCCTCACAGGCGCCAACCAGTCACAGTTCAATCTGACTGCCTCGATGGAAAACCGCTTCCGTACCGGGCTCGCCGGGATCGCGCTCAGTGGCGCTCCAACGCTAGGCCATATGGACGCCTTCATCGACCACGCGGCGATCGAGGGGTGGATACCCGAGGCCGAGGCCGACGCGCACAAAGCCGAAGTCGCGTCCCTGGCGGCACAGGCAGAGTCAGAAGGCAAGAATCCCTCGCAACTCCTGAGCGCATGGGCGCGCGGACAGTATGCAGGATCGGGTCCCGCTGAGCTCGGGCAGATGCTGCCTGGCCAGCGCCAACTGAGCACCGGCCTCGGTACTTATGACTATTCGGTCAACCCTCTCACCGGGGGCAACCAGGCCGAAGTCGCGGCGGCTCCAAATCTAACACCGACTGCCGTGGTCAACCCGCAGACGGGCGAGGCAACATACACGCCAGCAAACCAAGTCAATGGCCGAACGGCCGCAGCGCCCGAGGCGACCGCAGCGGCGAATGCGGTGGGGAATACGGCCGGCGGACTGTTGGGCGCGGCGAGTCACGTCTTGCAGAATGCGCCGCAGCAGATCGCCCAGATCGACGACGCGTTACATCTGGTGGAATCCGGCGCGGCGACAGGGAAGTGGTCAGGCTTCCTACCGGGTGTCCAGAACGGAGTCTATGGCATCTTCGGGCAAGCCATGCGCAATCTTGCCGGCGCGCCCACATCGGCCGCGCAGCGCGCCGAGCTCGTGAAGGACCTTTCGGCAGGCGTTGCAACACAAGCGGCTGTCCTCGGCCTCAACGCGACGGACGCGCAGATGGCGCAGTCGTACATGTCGAGCGCAAACCCCGACATGCCCAAAGAGGCTATCCTGCACGCGCTGGCGCTGCAGAAGTCTTTTATTCAGTACCAGCAGTACATGTCTCAGCATATCTCGAATACAGCGGCTACGGCTCCGGGCCAGCTCCCGAATGCGTCAAACCAGTTCACATCGAAGGTAGGGGTGCTCCCGTTCCTTCTGCGAAACATGGCGCCCAGCGAGCGGGCGAACATGATCAAGAGCATGCCCCAGGCGCAGGCAGATCAACTCAAGAATCAAGTCCAGATGTTGCAGTCCATTCAAAAGGGAGGCGCCGATGGCAACCCTTGATCAAGACACCCAAGACTGGTTATCCCAAGGAACTCCGCCGGGGCAGACAGCGACCCAGCAGCCAGTCGTCACAGATGGCGTCGTGTCCTTCTTGCCAGACGACCCACAACCCGGGGGCGTCATCGATGGAGTGGAACAGGGGCTCGGCAACGGCTTGTACGGCGCTGCCATGGGTTTTGCTACGCCGGTTTACGGCTGGTCACAGCTGGCCATGCACGATCTCGGCTCGCTGGGCGCGGTCTCGCCGCAGGCTGTCTCGGACTATGACAACACCATCAACGGTATCGAGAACGAGTACCAGAGCCAGACGCCAGGGTCATGGGCCGCTGGTCTGGGGCGAACGATCGGGACGATGGTCCCCTTCGTTGCCTCAGCCTTCACCGGTGCGCCCGAAGCGGCGGCGGCAGCGGAAGCCCCGAACCTACTCATGAGAATCGCCGGGGGCGCAGGCCAGGGCGCGGCGCTGGGTGCGCTGGCTCCTGTCGGGCAGTCTGGCGACTTCACTGGCAATAAGATGGCGCAGATGGGCATTGGCGCGGTCATGGGAGGCGGCCTTGGCGCACTCGGTGCATCAGGCGGCTTGCTCAAATCGGCATCAGTCGCCGCACGTCCGCAAGGCGCAGCCGCCAGTACCCTCATGGGAGTTATGCAGGGCGCAGCCAATCCCGAAGTAGCGCAGGCAGCTCAGGCAGGAGATCCGGCGGCGCTCTCGAATATCCTGATGCGGCTTGCGGGTTCGCCACTTGTGCCAGGGTCGCAGCCGACACTTGAGCAGCTGACGGGGGGCGCGACCCCGGTCATGACAGCAAAGGCGGTTCGTCAGTTCGGCGATGCTCGTGCGGCCTATGCCGATCAGATGGCGCTCAACAATGCAGCCCGACTCGACGCAGTGCATCAGATCGCAGGCACCCAAGACGACATGGCGCAGGCTATCGCCGCCCGGCGCGCAGTTACGCAGCCCGGGTATGACTCGCTGGCGTCGGCTCAGCCCGTCGATGCGACGCCGGTCCTCCAACATATCAAGCAACTGCAGGATAGTAGTTTCTCGACCGATCCCACTATCGCCGGCGCGCTGAAAAACATCGAAGATCAGATCACCAACAGGGCCGCGCCAGCCCCTGTGAATCAAGACGCATCAGGCGGTACACTGAGTCCATCTCCTGTTTTGGTGCGACCGGATCTATTGGACGGCATCCGCCAGAACTTACGCAATATCGTGCAGTCGAACGCGAATGGCGGACCAGTCCAGTCAAAACAAGTTGCGGCACTTCAACCTCTGGTTGATACGATTGTGGATAGCATCGACGCCGGACACCCGGGGTATCGCGGTCTCCTGGCGGCGTATGCCAACGCCTCTACGCCTATCAACACTATGGCAGCTGGTCAAGATGTTCTGGCGGCCCTTCACAATAGCTCTCTTGATGCGATGGGTAATGTGGCGGCTCCACGGTCACGGTGGTTGACCGCGATAGACAAGGCCGTCACTGCTGAGCCACCTATTGACCCTTCCGCAGCCGCACGTCTACGTGCAATCGCTCAAGACGTCCAAAGATCAACGATCAGTAATCAGCCAGCTGCCGGTGGGGGCAGCGATACGAACGCAAACCTCCTGGCCAATGACTGGCTTTTTAACTCCATCCTGCGCGGCCAGTCGTCACAGCCAAATCTCGCCGGAGCTGCTGCCTCGGCGGTCGGCCTGCACGCGCCTGGTGCAGTCGCAAGCGGCCTGAACTTACTTAGCCGGTACGCAGCTGCACGAGGTGCCGCGCCGCTTAGCCAAGCCTTCCTTGATCCGGCTTATGCCGCCGAGGTCCTCGCTCGCTATGGGCGCGGAGGCGCCGTCCCGTCCACCACTCCAAATCTTCTCATGCAGTCGGCGAAGGGACTTATTGGCCCCTATGCCAGAGGTTATGCCGGAGCCCATCAATGAGCAGCTTACTCCCCAACGCCAAGCAGCAGTTCATCAATCCTTCGACCGGCTTGCCGCTGGCCGGCGGCTTGGTCTACTACTACATCCCAGCGACAACGACCGCCAAGGCGACGTATCAGGATCAGGCGCAGACCATCCCGAATACCAACCCGATCACGCTCGACGCGAACGGTCAGTGCATCGCCTGGGGTACGGGGGCTTACCGTCAACAGGTATACGACAGCCTTGGCAATCTCATTTGGGATCAGATCACGGCTGACGTCAGCCAAAGCACGCAGACGGCGTTGCCGACAAATGCCATCGTCGCCACTCAGTCGGGCATCGTCATGGCGGCGGCGCTACCTTCGGCGCCTTCGGCCATCTCATCCTGGTATCAGGTCGCCATCGTCGCACCTGCAAACTCGGTCGCTGGCGCTCAACTGATCCTGACCAATGCGCCGAGTCCATGGAATACCGCCCT
>JAKBFV010000081.1 GCA_021833365.1 Pseudomonadota bacterium
CCCGCCGGTAGGCGCGACTGCGCCCCAGGTGCAGGGCCTGCTCGAGCAGGGCCTGTGCCGCGCCGCTCGCACCTTGGGCGTGCAGGGCGGCGACTTGCAGGACGGACAGTTCGACCTCACGATGCGCCAGCGCTCGCTGGCGAGCGTCGTGTAGCGCACGCTCCAGGGCCGCCACCACCTGATCGGGATGCTCGGCCATACGCAGGCGTGCGAACAGACGCAAGGCTTTGTCAGCAGCGACACCCTGCGCCCGGGAGGAGGGTATGAGATCAGCGATGGCGTGTCGCTCTGCCACCGCCAGCGCCGCCGGTAGCTGTCCGCGTCGGCATAACCAGGTCACCTCCTCCGCCACCAAGGTCAATTCCAGGCGCCGCAACCCACGCGTTCGTGCCATCATCTGCCCCAAATGCAAAGCGGCAAAACCGCCCTTGGCATCGCCTGCGTGCATCAACAGGCGCGCCTGGGTAAGATCGGCGAGGATCAGCCAGTCGGTCGGGGCCACCTCTTCGAGATGGAGAGAGCCGCGTTCCATGTGCTCGCTGGCATCGGCGAGCTCATCGAACTCGTAAGAGACCGCCGCCAACAGCACATGGAACAGACTACTCTGGGCGCCCCCTCCGGCAAGGTGCTCGCAGAGCAGCTGCAGCCCCTGCTGGCAATCCGCGCGCGCCGCCGCATAATGGCCCTGCTTCATGTGCAGGAGCGCCTCGATACTGAAATTCCAGGCCAGGCCATAATAGTGCTGACCGCGCGTCAGGGTCTGTCGAGCCTGCGCCACCATCGCTAGGCCGGCGTCCATCTCGCCACAACATTTATGTCCAAAAGCCAGGGCGTTCTCGACGCTACCGCGTTGCACCAAAGCGGCCTGCGGCCAATGCAAGAGCCAGTCGCGTGCAGCGTCACGCGCCCACAGCCCCTCATCGCGCAAGGCCGCCAGCATGATGCGTTGCAGGGCGATGGCGCAACTCAGTTCAGCGATGATCTGAGCGTCGACCGCAGGCCGTTGCTGCAGGGTGGCGAGCTGCTCATCGAGGCGCGCCAGCTGCTGCTCGGCCTCCCCCGGACGCAGTGAGAAGGCCAGTGAAAAGGCGTAATGCACCTGAATGCGCGGATAACGATCCAGCCATAATGCCGGAATGGCGCGCGCCCAGCGCAGCACTGGGCGATGCCAGCCGCGGCTGTGCGCCATCGCCTCGATCTGCTCGCTCAGCCATAGACAGACCTGCCGCCAGTCCTGCGACCGCACCGCCGTATCGATGGCTGCCTCGATCCATCCTTGATCGTGCAGCCAATGCGCACCGCGCAACAGCGCCGCCGTCAACGCGGCCTTGGCGCTCGGACCTGAGGATGGCGGACGCCGGCGCAAGAACTCGCCGACCAGAGGATGAAAGCGATACCATTCACCGCGCCGGTCCAAGGCTTCGAGGAATAGACCTCGCGCCTGCAAGCCGGCGAGGCGCTGATCCGCGTCAGGAAGACCGCTGATGACAGCGGCGAGAGCACCGTTGATGCGGTCAAACTGCGCGACGAGATAGAGAAACTCCTGGGTCATCACGTCCAGATGCCGCAGCACGACCTCGCCCAGATAATCGACGAGCGCGAGGTCTGTGCCGGTGAAGGCGTCGATCAAGGCTGCCCGCTGCTGCTCTCCTTGCGCGCCAGCGAGAGCGAGGGCGGCCAACTGCAGACCTGCCGCCCAACCTTCCGTCTTTTCCAGCAATTGCATCAGTTCATGCGCGCTCAGCACCGGCTTGAGGCGGGCCCGATAGAAGCGTCCCACCTCCTCGAAATCGAAGTTCAACTGTCGCTGCTCATATTCGAGCAGGCGACCGCGCAGGCGCAGACCACTCAAGCGCAGGTGCAAGGGTTGCCGGGCAGCGAGAATGAATTGCAGATTGCCTGGCGCGTAGTTGATCAGCCAGGTGAGGATGCGTAACGCCTCAGCGTCGTGCAAGGCGTGCACATCGTCGAGAAAGAGCATCAGTCGCTGTGGAAGCTGTGCCAGATCCTGCGCCAGTGCAGCGAGCAGGGTCGCCGGCAGGGTCTCCCCGGTCGCCCGCGTCAACTGTTCGAGGGTATGCTGACCGAATTGTGGCTGCCGCGTGCGCAAAGCGACGATGAGATGGGCGAGCAGACAACGGCCATCATGATCGCTCTCATCGAGACTGAGCCAGGCACCGCTGATACCGGCAGACGGCAAAGCCTCCCACCACTGCGCCAACAGGGTAGTCTTGCCGTAACCGGCCGGCGCCACGACGCTGAGCACCGTGCTATCGCCGTTCACCAAGGTCGCCGGCAGAGCCAGGCGCGGCCGTGCGATCACCTGATCTGCCACGGCGACGGGCAACAGCTTGGCCTCGAACAGGAGCGTGGTCGGCGCGCCCGAAATGTTTGTCGCCATGCCGCGCTCGCCTCCTGCAAAACCTCAGCCGCCATACTAGTGCCCGCACACGGATAAACCAAGTCTGCCGCCCAAGACTGCGCGCAGTCTCGATAAAACCTAACTTTCGATAGGCGAATCGCGCGCCGCGCCCTGGCACGCTGCCCCTCAATGCTATAGCCCGTCGGCCCTTGGAGGAAACACGGATGACCGCGATGAAAATACGCGTACAACTGCCGGTCAGCGGCCTGGAATGTGGCCTGAGCGAGATGGAAGCGAGCGTACAGACGCATGTACGTCGCTACGCCACCCAAGTTCTGCGCCCCCTGGGGACGCGCCTCGATCGCCTGCCGGCAGCGGCGGTGGTGCAGGAGGCATCGGAATACTGGCAGGTCTTCGCCGAGTTTGAAAAACTCGGTCTGACCCTGGAGACGCTGCTGCAACTGCCCGATGTCGAGCGCGGCCGCCTCCTCGCCATCGTCTTCGAGGAACTCGGCTGGGGTGACGCCGGTCTCGCCGTCGCCCTCGGTGCCGCCCTGATCCCGGGCATCGTCAGCGCGCAAAATGGGCGCCTCGATATGCTCGCCCGCTACCCCGGGCGGCTGGGTTGCTGGGCCATCACCGAACCCGACCACGGCAGCGACATGCTCGATAGCAGCGGCCACGCCCGCCACCCCGGGACCCAGCATGGCCGAGCCAACTGCAGGGTCCATCTCGATGGCGATCGTCTATGGATCGATGGCCAGAAGTCGGCCTGGGTCTCGAATGGTCCAAGCGCACAGCTGGCGGCCCTGTTTTGCGGTCTCGTTGATGACCATGGCGACGATCAGCGCTGCGTCGTTCTGGTCCCCCTCGACGCTCCCGGGGTCAGTCGTGGCCAGGCGCTCGACAAGATCGGTCAACGCGCCCTGCCCCAGGGTGAAATCTTTTTCGATCATGTCTGCCTGCCACGCGATCATCTGCTGGCCGATGCACAACAATACGCCGCTGCCGAGTATGCCGTGCTGACGCAGGCGAACAGCCTGATGGGTGCCATTTTTACCGGTGTCGCACGCGCCGCCTATGAACAAGCTCTCGCCTATGCACAGCAGCGCCGTCAGGGCGGCGTCCCCCTGGTGCAGCACCAGCATGTGCGTTATCGCCTCTTTCACATGTTCCGCAAGCTCGAGGCAGCGCGTGCCCTGGCACGACAAACCCTGTTGTTCAATCACAGCGTCAGCACGCCCGCCCTTCAGGGCGCCATCGCCAGCAAAGTGACGGCGACCCAGACCGCTTTCGAGCTTGCCTCAGAAGCGGTGCAGATGTTCGGTGGCAATGGACTGAGCCGGGAGTATCCGCTGGAAAAACTGCTGCGTGACGCACGCGCCTCCCTGATCGAAGACGGGTGCAATGAGCTGCTGGCGATCAAAGGTGGCAGCCTGCTCAGCGCCACCGACGCCGACGCCTGAAGGAGCAACGCGCATGCGCATGCACGCTTATGTAGCCGGGGTCGGTATGACGACCTTCGGGCGTCACCAGGACAAGAGCCTAAAAGCGCTCGCCGCGGTGGCGATCAACGCCGCCCTGCACGACGCCGGCATCACGCCACAGCAGCTGCAGGCGGCCTGGATGGGCAATGCCGCAGCTGGCCTCATCACCGGCCAGGAAATGATCCGTGGCGAGGTCGTGCTGCGGCATCTCGGCATCGGCCGTATCCCGGTCGTCAATGTCGAGAACGCCTGTGCCTCCTCCTCCACGGCTCTACAACAAGCAGCGGCCATGGTCAGTGCCGGACTCTATGATACGGTTCTGGTCTGTGGTTATGAGAAGCTTTTTCACGCCGACAAAACGCGTAGCCTGGCCGCCTTTTCCAGCGCCGTCGACGTCGAGGTCGATGAAGCCCAGACCGGTCTGCACGTCGTACAAAGCATCGCCGCGCTCAGTGGTTTGCCCTATAGCGTCGATGCGGGCGCCCGTTCACGCTCACTCTTCATGGACATTTACGCCATGCTGGCGCGCCAGCACATGCAGGCCTATGGCTCCACCGCCCGACATTTCGCCATGGTGTCGGCCAAAAATTCCCGCCACGGCAGCCTCAATGCGCGCGCACAGTTTCGTGAGGAACTCAGCGTCGAACAAGTCCTGGCAGCGCGCGCCATCATGTCGCCTTTGACCCTGCCCATGTGCTCACCACTCGGTGACGGCGCCGCCGCCGTGGTCTTGATGAGTGAACGACGTCTGCGCCAGATCGGTGTCCGCAGCCGCATCAGAATCGCTGCTTCCGCGCTCGTCTCAGGCTGGGATTTCAATGCTGCGGAATACGCCGCCGGCGCCAGCGTCGGCGCCCTCGCCGCCGACCAGGCCTACGCTGCGGCAGGCGTGGGGCCTGCCGACCTCTCTTGCGTCGAGTTGCACGATGCCTCGGCGCCGTCGGAGATCATGGCCTATGAATACCTCGGCCTGTGCGGCCGCGGCCAGGGTATCGAACTGATCGAAAGTGGTGAAACACAGCTCGGCGGGCGTATCCCGGTCAATACCTCGGGTGGCTTGCTGCGCAAAGGCCACCCCATCGGCGCCACTGGCTGTGCCCAGATCGTCGAGCTGACTGAGCAGTTGCGCGGTCAATGCGGTGCCCGCCAAGTTGCGGGAGCACGCTGGGCCCTCGCCCATAATGGCGGTGGCGCCATCGGCACCGATGCCGCCGCCACGGTGGTGACCCTGCTGCAGCGCGAGGACTGATATTATGTCGCCAGCGCCTGCCCACGCCCTGCTCTGGCAGGAAATCGCCGACGCCGCCAACGCGCGACCGGATTTTGCGGTACTGACCTTTGAGCATCAAGGCCAGGTGACGTCGCGCAGCTACCGCCAGCTCTGGGATAATGCGTGCCGTCTTGCCCAGGCGCTGCAGGATCTCGGACTGCAACGCGGCGAACACTTCGCCCTGCTCATGGCCAATCATCCGGAGTTTGTCGAGGCCATGCTGGCAGCTTCGCTGACCGGCAGCGTCTTCGTACCGATCGATCCGCGCAGTCATGGCGAACGTCTAGCCTTTCTGCTCGCACACGCTCCCTGCCGCGGGGTGATCGCCAGCGATGCCCACCTCGCACAATTGCAGGACATCCGCTCCGCCTGCCCGCATTTGCACTGGATACTGGCGCTGCACTCGGGAGAGGTGGCGCACCAGGAGGATGATTGGCGCGGCGTGCGGTCGCTGCAGCAGACTCTGCGCGACACCCCCCTGCACAAGGATTGGCCGGCGCGCGCAGCGACCGATGCACAGGCACCCTGGCAGATTCTCTTCACCTCCGGCACCACCGGCGCGCCCAAGGGCATCGTCATGCACCAGCAGCGCTATCTCGATAACGCCCGCGCCACCCGCCTTCTGTGCGGCTACCAGGAAGATGATCGCCCCTATACCGGACTCAGCCTCACCCATGCCAACGCTCAGGTTCTCACCCTCGGTTCCTGCCTGGTGCAAGGCATGCCTGGCGTCATCTCACGACGCTTCAGCAAGTCACGCCTCTGGGCGATCACCCGCCGTTTCGGCTGTACCACTTTCAACCTGCTCGGCGGCATGAGTACAGCGCTCTACGCTGAGCCAGAGCAGGCCGATGATAGCGATCATCCGGTACGTTTCGTGCTCTCGGCTGGCATGCCCGCCGCCATCTGGGAGGACTTCGAGCGCCGTTTCGCCGTCAGGATCCTGGAGTTTTACGGCAGTGCCGAAGGCGGCCTCACCTTCAATCGCATCGCCGGCGCACGCGTCGGCAGTATCGGCCGTACCGTACCATCCCTGCGCCATCGCATCGTCGACGCACAAGGATGCGATCTGCCACCCGACGCTCATGGCGAGCGTTGCGGCGAACTGCTCTTTCAGGCGGCCGACGGCAGCCCCGCTCAAGTCCCCTATCTGCACGATCCAAAGGCCAGCGCCGCCAAGTCGCGTGATGGCTGGCTATGGACAGGCGACATCGTGCGTGAAGACGCCGAAGGCTGGTTGTACTTCCTGCATCGCCAGGGCCTCAGCCTGCGTCGCAATGGCGAGTTCATCGACACCGCTGCGATCACAAAAGTGATCGCTGACGACGCCGCGGTCGATGATGTCTATGTCTACGGAATAACCGCAGCGTCGGGCGTGGCCGGTGAAAAAGACATCGTCATCGCCGTCGTCGCCCGCGCCGGACACGACCTCGACATCGCCAACCTGTTCGCATGCTGTCGTGGCGCCCTGCCCCGCAATGCCTGCCCGACTTATATCCAGACCATCGCACACATCCCCAAGACCGCTTCCGAAAAACCGCGCGAAGACGCCTTGATGGCAGCTTTCAACAGCCAGCCCGAGACGGTGTACCGCGAGCAAACATGCTGCTCAACCATGGAGAAACACGCATGAACCCATCACCCGCCGTGGTCGTCTATGGCGCCAATGGTTATACCGGCCGACTGATCGCCGAATACCTCGCCCGTCAGCACCTGCCCTTCATCGCCGCCGGCCGCGATGCAGCCAAGATCACCGCCGCCATGGCCCAGGTGCCGGGGCTGACGGCAGCAGCCGTGCAGGTGCGCAGCGTCCGCCACGACATCGCCGACCTGACCGCTCTGTTCTGTGGCGCACGCATCGTCGTCAATGTCGTCGGCCCTTTCGGTCAGCTCGGTGAACCGGTGGTACAGGCGGCGCTCGCCGCTGGTTGCCATTACATCGACACGACCGGCGAGAGCGACTATGTTCTGAACATGCGCGAGCGCTATGGTGCCGCCTTTGCCGCCAAGGATCTGGCTTTTCTCGCTGGCTGTTCCTTTATGTGGACAGCCGGCATGCTCGCCGCTGAACTGGCTCTGGAAAAACCTGGAATCGACTCCCTGGAGATCCTCTACGCGCCGCGCGCCGTACCGACCGTCGCCTCCACCCTGTCTTTCGTGCGCATGGCCTGCCTGCCGCAGTACTTCAAGCAGGATGGCGTCCTGCAGACTTGGCCAGCCGCCTGTCACTTCGACGTCGCCGTACCCGGTCGCCATATCATCCACGCCGGCCTGCCCTGGGGCGGTGGCTTCGAGCCCCTGTGGTATAGCGACGACGCGCGCGTGCGCAACTGTCAGGTTTTGGTCGCTTTTCCAAAAGGTCCGATGATCGATTTTCTCATCGCACGCATGACGGAGTACGCTGAACTGGCGACCACCCGCAGCGCCACTGAACTGGAGGCGGTGACCAATGCCTGGGGACAGTCCATCGCCAGCGAACCACCGAAAGAGCAGCCCGACGTCAACCACACCATCATCTCCTGCTGGGCGCGCGGCAGCGTCAGCGGACATCAGATCATCCTCTACACCACCTCGCCCTATCTGCAGACCGGCGCCCTGGTCGCGGAATCCTGCCGACGCATCCTCGCCGGCCAGTTGCTGGCGACCGGCTTTCAAAGCGCCAGCCGCGCTTTCGGGCATCACGCCCTGATCGCCGCCCTCGCCGAGGCTGGCCTGCACTGCTGGCAGGCCCCGTAAAGGCGGGTGCGTCCCGATCAGGATGACACTGTCGGAGGCAGGCTTGCATCGAGAGCGAGGAGCGATGCTTGCACCTCCTCATCATTGAAGGAGGTGATGCGGCCGACATGAAAGATGTGCCGCAAAGAGCGCAGCTCGGTGGCGTGCAGCAACGCGAGATGTTCAAGCAGCTCGGTGCCGGCGGCGGCAAGATGCACCTCAACCTGGCGCCGGTCGCGGCTGCTGGCGCGCCGTTCCACCCAGCCACAGGCTTCGCAGCGCTGCACCAGAGCAGCGGCGCCATGCGCCTGGATCTGCAGACGCTCGGCCAGCTCCCCCACCGTCGCCCAGCCACGCCCGGAAGAGCCGCGTATGTGTAGCATCAGCTGATACTGCAGCGGTGTCAGCCCATGCCGATGCACCACGGTTTCACTGAAATGCAAAAACCGTCTGAGCTGATAGCGAAACTCAGAGAGTGCCTCATAGTCCTGCTGTTCCATCGTCCTACCTGTGCAAGCCCATACCGGGCGCGTAGGCGGGTGCTTGTTCGCCACCCGACATACCGTTAAAGTCACCCCACCCCCACCGCCGAGTTGATACGATGTCCTGGCCCTACCTCGCCGCCAAATACCTGTCGACTGCGGCCGTCATCGTGCTCGTCTCGGAACTGGCGAAACGCAGCGACCGCCTCGGTGCCCTGGTCGCTTCTTTACCCCTGGTGACTCTGATGGTGCTGATCTGGCTGCACCTGGAGCACCAGGCACCAGAACGTATCACCTTGCACGCATGGTATACCTTCTGGTACGTGCTGCCGACCCTACCACCTTTCCT
Source organism: Pseudomonadota bacterium (assembly GCA_021833365.1). Lineage (GTDB taxonomy): Bacteria > Pseudomonadota > Gammaproteobacteria > Pseudomonadales > Moraxellaceae > JAJZHK01. Next base: position 8,666 of record JAKBFV010000081.1, read on the forward strand.
GCTCTTTCCCTGGCTCTATCAGAACCTCGGTTTCTGGCTCGCTCTCGGCGCTTTCATCCTGCTCATACTCGGCTGCTTTCTGATCTTCGCCGTGGTCCTGCGCTCCTTCGGCCTAGAACTTCTCTGACCGCCATGATGACACTCTCGCACGGCATCTCGGCCCCCATCCTGTTTTTTCTCGTCTATCTCGGCATGATTCTCGGCGGCCTGCCATTTTTGCAGCTCGATCGCACCGGTATCGCCCTGCTCGGCGCCATCGCCCTGATCGCCACCAATAGCATCAGCGTCAGCGCTGCCGTGCATGCCATCGACGCCTCGACCCTGATCCTGCTCTTCTCCTTCATGGTCATCTCGGCGCAGATGCGTCTTGGCGGATTTTACGAGAGCCTCATCCATCGCCTCGAGACCCTGCCTCTCTCCGCTTCTGCCCTGCTCGCCCTGCTCATCGCTCTGGTCGCCCTGCTCGCTGCCATCTTCAGCAATGATGTCGTCTGTCTGGCCTTGACCGCGCCCCTGATCGAGCTTTGCCGACGGCGCCAGCTGCCGCCCCTGCCCTATCTCTGGGCCCTGGCCTGCGCCGCCAACCTCGGCTCGGCAGCGACCCTGATCGGCAACCCCCAGAACATGCTGATCGGACAGACCTTGCACCTGTCTTTCGCCGCCTACTCCGCCCTCGCCCTGCCGGCCGTCCTGCTATCGCTCGCCTTCCTCTGGTACTTGCTGCATGCCGCCTGCCAGCCCACGCTCGACGTCGCCGTCGCGCCCTCGGCGGCAACACCGGCGCTCTCCTGGCAAAGTCTCAAGGGCTTGACCGTGGTCAGCGCTCTGATGCTGTGCATGCTGCTCGGGACGGGTTCTCGCGATCGCTGGGCACTGATCGGGGCAGGACTGCTGCTGACCAGCCGCCATCTGCACTCGCGCCGCATGCTGGCTTTGGTGGATTGGAATCTGCTGGTCCTGTTCATCGGCCTGTTCATCGTCAATCGCGCTCTGCAGGACAGCGGCCTGAGCGATGCCCTGCTCGAGCATCTCGCCCACTTCGGCCTCGACAGTCACTCTCTGCCCGGCCTCACCGCCTTATGCGTTCTGCTCTCTGCCAGCGTATCGAATGTACCGGCGGTCATGCTCCTGCTACCGCACGCCGGTCACGCCGGCGCCATCCTCGCCCTGGCCAGCACCTTCAGCGGCAATTTTCTGCTCATGGGCAGCATCGCCAACCTCATCGTCGCGGAAGCGGCTGGTGCCGAGGGCATCACGATCAGCGCACGCGCCCACGCGCGCATCGGCATTCCGGTGAGTCTGTTCTCACTGGCGAGCATGCTTGTCCTCGCCCCCCTGCAAGGCCTGCACCTGTGAGCCGAACTCAACTCCAGAAATAGCTGCGATGGTTGATTTCGATGTGATCGGCGACGTAGCTGGCGATGGCCGCAATGGTCATCTTCGGGGGAACGCTGATACCTTGCGGCAGCACGCTGGCATCGACGATGAACAGACCATGCAGGTCATGCATCTCACAGACTTCATCGACCACCGAACTGAAAGGATCGGTGCCCATACGGCAGGTCCCTTGTGGCTGCAAGGAGGCAACGCGCAGGCTATACATCCCCATCGGTTCATCATGAATCTTGGCGACTGCCTGATCGAGTTCAAAGACCGACTGCACTTCCGTCGTCTGGAAAGTCGGCAGACGCACGGCAGACGCACCGGCCGCAAAGAAGATGCGCGCCGCCGCGGCGATACCACGCTTGAGATCAGTGAGATTCTGCGGGCTGAGGTTCCACTGGATGTTTTTGTGCGGATCATGGCTAGTGCCGGAGCTAAAGACCGATCCTTGTCCCTCGTCCTGGGCGAACACCTGCAACATGGCGTAGTAGCGATAGTCACCCATGAAAGCCATATGGGTGTTCCCGACGCCGAGCCCACCCGTGGCCAGCAACTGCACCGGCGCCGGCAACCCCGACATCATCAGAATCTTACCGTCATGTGGACCGAGGAACTGGTCGACATAGACACCCGACAAGGCGCCGCGCCAGCCATAGACGGGTTGCGGAAAGCGTCCGATCATCGAGATGAAAGGATTAAGATAGAGGTTATGTCCAAGGGCGCCGGACTGCTGACC
>JAKBFV010000013.1 GCA_021833365.1 Pseudomonadota bacterium
GGTAAGGCGACGTCGAGCAGTAGTTCCCCTTTCTCCCAGTGCCGACGTTCGATACAGCCTGTCGTCCACCAATCACGCTGCCAGTAAGGGTCGATCCAGGCACTGAGAATCTGGTCGAGGCGTTCATCTTGCATCTGTATTCTCCAGCCGGGCGCAGGGGCCATCGCGCCTAAAAACTGCTATAGTCGCGGCCTGAAATGATACAACGTAAGGATCGCCATGTCTCGCCGCATTCTCGTCACCAGCGCCCTGCCCTACGCCAACGGCCCTATCCATCTTGGGCATATGGTCGAGTATATCCAGACCGACATCTGGGTGCGCTACCAGCGATCCTGCGGCCATGAAGTGCACTATGTCTGTGCCGACGACGCTCATGGCACGGCCATCATGCTGCGCGCTGAACAGCAGGGGGTAACGCCGGAAGCCCTCATCGCCGCCGTTTCTGCCGAGCATCAGCGCGATTTTTCTGACTTCTTCATCACCTTCGACCATTACCATTCGACGCATAGCGAAGAGAATCGTCATTACAGCACTCTCATCTATGAGCGCCTGAAAGCGGCTGGACACATCAGCACACGCCCCGTCCAGCAGCTGTTCGATCCGAAAAAAGGTCTCTTCCTGGCCGACCGCTTCATCAAGGGTCAGTGTCCCAAGTGTCAGGACGATGACCAGTATGGCGATTCCTGTGAGCGTTGCGGCGCCACTTACGCCGCGACCGAACTCAAGAACGCCCACTCGACGATCAGCGGCGCCACGCCGGTCCTGCGTGAAAGTGAACACTATTTCTTTGAGCTGCCGCATTTCGCCGACATGCTCGCCACCTGGACGCGACAGGGGACGCTGCAAGCAGAGGTCGCCAACAAGCTCGGCGAATGGTTTGCCAGCGGCCTCGCTGCCTGGGACATCTCACGTGACGCACCCTATTTCGGCTTTGAAATCCCCGGTGCCAGCGGCAAGTATTTTTATGTCTGGCTCGACGCCCCTATCGGCTATATGGCGAGCTTTCAGGCCCTGTGCAAGGCCACCGGCCTCGATTTCGATGACTGGTGGCGCGCTGACAGCGACAGCGAGCTCTATCACTTCATCGGCAAGGACATCGTCTACTTTCACGCCCTGTTCTGGCCGGCGATGCTCGAGGGCGCCGGCTTTCGCAAGCCGAGTGGCGTTTTTGCGCATGGGTTTCTCACCGTCGATGGCACCAAGATGTCGAAGTCACGCGGCACCTTCATCAAGGCGCGCACCTATCTCGAGCATCTGCCAGCCGAACCCCTGCGCTACTACTTCGCCGGGAAGCTCAATGCCGGTGTCGAGGACATCGACCTCAATCTCGAGGACTTCGTCGCGCGCGTCAACGCCGACCTGGTCGGCAAAGTGGTCAACATCGCCAGTCGCTGTGCTGGTTTCATCGAGCGCAACTTTGCCAACACGCTCGCTGCCGTCGCGCACCCGCTGCTCGATGCCGCCGTCGCTGCCGGCGACAGCATCGGCCAGGCCTATGAGAAGCGCGAGTACGCGCGCGCCGTGCGCGAAATCATGGCCCTCGCCGATCAGGCTAATCAGTATATCGACGAGCACAAGCCCTGGACTTTGGCGAAGAAGGACGCCCAGGACCCTAAAATCGCCGAGGTCTGTTCCGTCGGCATCGAATTGTTCCGGCAACTGATGACTTATCTGGCGCCTATCCTGCCGCAGATGGCGGCGCAGGCCTGCGCCTTCCTGCGCATCGATGACCTGCATTGGCCGTCACGTCGACGGCTGCTCGGCCAGCATGTCATCGCCGATTTTCAGCCCCTCATGCAGCGCATCGAGACGCAACAGATCAAAGCGATCACTGACGCTTCGCGCGAGACACTGACGCCAGTTGCGCCAGCAGCAGCGGCAGCGACACCTGACCAAGCCATCCTGCCGACCATCGGCATCGATGAGTTTCTTGCCATCGACCTGCGCGTCGCTCGCATCGTCAGCGCCACCTTGGTGGAAGGCGCCGACAAACTGCTCTGCCTGCAGCTTGATCTCGGCACGGCCGGAATGCGTCAGGTCTTTGCCGGTGTGCGTCAGGCCTACCCCGATCCTGAAGCGCTGGTCGGACGGCTGACCCTGATGGTCGCCAACCTTCAGCCGCGAAAGATGAAGTTTGGTATCAGCGCCGGCATGGTTCTGGCAGCAGGTCCCGGTGGCGGAGACCTCTATCTGCTCAGCCCGGACAGCGGCGCTCAACCCGGTATGCGCGCGCGCTGATCCCCTGCTGCTGTCGGCGCATGTCCAGCGCGCGCCATGGCGACGACCATGGCGGCCAGCTCGTCAAGACGCAAACGTCCCTGCGGATGGTACCAGCTGTGCGTCCAGGCGATGGCACCGGCGAGAAGGCGCCGCCATAGAAAGGGTTCATAGCTGAGTTCACCGGCGTCGCGCATTTCCTGCAAGACCGTCAGCCAGTCCTGCTCATAGGCCTGGCGCAAAGCGAGCAGCGCCTGCTGCTGTGGCGCTGGCAGGGACTCCCATTCATAGACGAGAACTTTCATCGCCTCGCCGCTCGGGCCGCAGATGGCCTCGAGTTCGCTATGCACCAGGGCCAAAAGTCGTTCCTGCCGATCACGCGCGCGCACCAGCGCCTGGCGCATGCGCTGGTGGTTGTAATGAATGGCCTCCTCCATCACCGCGCTCAAAATATCGAGCTTGCTGTCGAAGTGATGAAACAGGGAGCCGCTCTGTATACCGACCATGCGCGCCAGATCACGCACCGTCGTACGCTCATAGCCCTGGGTCGCAAACAGATGCGCCGCAGCGCGCAGAACGCGCCCGCGCGGGCTGTCGTCAAGTCCACCCATGCGGGGAATATCCTGCAAGACCTTGCTACTCAAATGTCATACCTCCCCCTCATCGAACACCGATGTTAACGCATCGACGGCATTGTGCGTGCATTTGCCCGTTGACAAACCAAGCGCTTGCTTTGTATTGTAGCGCCATCCTGGAACTTAGGCGAGGCGTCTCATGAAGGAAAAAGACAAGGAACATCTGCGTATAGGCTGCGCCGCGGCTTTCTGGGGCGATACCAACACCGCCGCCTATCAACTGGTGCGGCACGGCGACATCGACTATCTCGTCTTCGACTACTTAGCTGAGATCACCATGTCGATTCTCGCCCAGGCACGCGCCAAGGATCCGCGACTCGGCTACGCCACCGACTTTATCGATCGCGTCATGACACCCCTGCTTCCCGAAATCGCCGAACGCGGCATCAAGGTCATCAGCAATGCTGGTGGCATCCATCCGCGCGCTTGCGCCGATGCCTTGCAAGAGCGCATCGATGCGGCCGGTCTGACATTGAAGATCGCCGTCGTCGACGGCGATGATCTGATGCCGGATCTGGCACAGTGGCGGCAGCGCGATATTCACGAAATGTTCGACGCACGCCCCTTTCCGGATGAACTGACGAGCATGAATGCCTATCTCGGGGCAACGCCGGTGCGTGACGCCTTGGACGCCGGCGCCGACATCGTCATCACCGGCCGCATCGTCGACTCTGCCCTGACGCTGGGGCCCTTGCTGCATGAGTTCAACTGGGCCAGTGATGACTACGACCGCCTCGCCGCCGGTGCTCTGGCCGGTCATCTGATCGAGTGCGGAGCACAGTGCACCGGTGGCAATTTCACCGATTGGGAGAGCATTCCAGGTTATGAAAACATGGGTTTTCCCATCGCCGAGTGCCGCGCCGATGGCCAGGTCATCATCTGCAAACCCGACAAGACTGGCGGCCGCGTCACCGTCCATACGGTGGCCGAACAACTGGTCTATGAGATCGGTGATCCGGCATCCTATCTTTTGCCGGACGTCATCTGCGACCTGCGCGCGGTGACGCTGACACAGGTCGACAGCGACCGTGTCCTCGTGCAAGGCGCACGTGGTCGTGCGCCCAGCGGACAGTACAAGGTCTGTGCCACCTATCGTGACGGTTATCGCGTCAGCGCCAGCTTCATGCTCGCTGGACGCGAGGCGCGCGCCAAGGGACAGCGCAGTGCCGAGGCCATTTTAAAAAAGGTGCGCCATGTGCTCACCACGCGTGGTGCCCCTGACTTTGACGAGACACTGATCGAGCTCCTCGGCAGCGAATGGACTTACGGCCCCCACGGTCAGCAGCAGGACAGCCGCGAGGTCATCGTGCGCATCAGTGCCCGTCATCGTCTGCGCGAAGCCCTGCTCTTTCTCGCCAGCGAGATCGCCCAGGCCGCGACCGGCATGGCTCCCGGCATCACCGGCATCGTCGGTGGCCGCCCGAAAGTAGCACCGGTCATCCGTCTGTACTCCTTTCTTGCCGACGCTGCCGACATCCATCCACGCTATAGTATCGGCACACTGACGCAGTCCAGCGACCTCGCCGCCTCACCCAAGGTCGCTACCCCTCCTATCCCCATGCTGACCGGGGCTAGTATTGCCGCCAGCGCCGATACGGTGAGCGTGCCATTGATCCGCCTGGCACTGGCGCGTAGTGGCGACAAGGGCAACCACAGCAATATCGGTGTCATCGCGCGTCAGCCGGACTACCTGCCTTATCTGCGTGCCGCCCTGAGTGAGGCTGCGGTCACCGCCTATTTGCAACACCTGCTCGATGGCGCGCACAGTCGCGTCACCCGCTACGAACTGCCTGGCCTGCACGCCTTCAACTTCCTCCTCGAAAATGCCCTCGGTGGCGGCGGCATCGCCAGTTTGCGCGCTGATCCGCAAGGCAAGGCCTATGCTCAGCAATTGCTCGACATGCCTATCCTCATTCCACGCTCCTTGCTGCCTTCGGGAGAATCCGCATGAGTTATCGTTCTGTCTTTCGCCAGGATCTGTTCGCTGGCCGCTGTCTGCTCATCAGCGGCGGTGGTAGCGGCATCGGACGCTGCACGGCGCATGAACTCGCCGCCCTCGGCGCCAATGTCGTCATCGTCGGCCGGACGCCGGAAAAACTCGCCCGCGTCGTCGCTGAAATTCAGGAAGATGGCGGTCGCGCCGACGCTCTCAGCCTCGATATCCGCGATGAAGAGCAGGTCCGCCAGGGCATCGCCACGATCCTGCAGCGCCATGGTCGTATCGACGGCCTGTTCAACAATGCCGGTGGGCAATTCCCGGCGCCGATGCAGCTCATCTCCGGCAAGGGTTTCGACGCCGTCGTACGCAACAACCTCAGTGGCACTTTTTTGATGATGCGCGAAGTCTATCTGCAGTACATGCAGGAACATGGCGGTGCCATCGTCAACATGACCGCCGACATGTGGGGTGGTATGCCGGGCATGGCTCACTCGGGCGCCGCGCGTGCCGGCGTCGACAACCTGACCAAGACCGCGGCCGTCGAATGGGCGCCGGCGGGGGTGCGGGTGAATGCGGTGGCACCGGGATGGATCATGTCCTCGGGCATGGACAGCTATGGTGGCGCCATGAAAGCCATCATCCCAACCCTGAAAGCCAAGGTACCGCTCAAACGCATGGGTGAGGAGGCTGAAGTCAGCGCTGCCGTCTGCTTCCTGCTCAGTGAAGCCAGTGCTTTCATCTCTGGGGTGACCCTGCGTATCGATGGCGCCGCCTCGCTCGGTTCACGCATCTGGGAACTGCCCGACCATGACCGTTCAGCGGCCTATCAGGGTTTTCATCGCGCCAGTGTCCCCGATGTTCTGCAAGGAGAAGATTGAGATGCGCGTCATCGACAGCCAAATGCCTTGCCATGGGCCGGAATTCGAACAGCGCTGCGCCAGCATGCAGCAGGCTCTCACCCGCGTCCAGACCTTGCGCCAGGCCCTGCTCGACAAGGCTGAGACACAACGCGAGCGCTTTCAGCGCCAGAACAAGCTGCTTCCGCATGAGCGTATCGCCCGCCTGCTCGATCCCGGCATGCCTTTCCTCGAGCTCTGTCCCTTCGCCGGCTATATGCTGCATGATGACAAAGATGGTAGCGAGGCCGGTGGCGGCATCATCGCCGGCATCGGCTGGGTGCGTGGTGTACGCTGCCTGGTCAGCGCCAATAACTGCGCCATCAAGGGCGGCACCATCACCCCGGCTGGACTGCAGAAGACCCTGCGCCTGCAGGAAATCGCCCGGCAGAATAAGCTGCCCATGGTCGTGCTCTCGGAGAGCGGCGGCGCCAATCTGAACTACGCTGCGGAAATTTTTGTGCAGGGTGCGCGCGCCTTCGCCAATCAGGCGCGTCTCTCTGCCGCCGGGCTGCCGCAGATCACCGTCGTGCATGGCAACGCCACCGCGGGTGGCGCCTACCAGCCCGGTCTGTCCGACTACGTCATTGTCGTGCGTCGCCGCACCGCCATGTTTCTCGCCGGCCCACCCTTGCTGCTCGCCGCCACTGGCGAGGTTGCCACGGAGGAGGATCTCGGTGGTGCCGATATGCACGCCAGCGTCGCCGGCACCGCCGAGTATCTGGCTGAAAATGATGCCGATGCCATCGTCCAGGCACGCGAGATTGTCGCCGCCCTCGGCTGGAATGATCGCATCACGGCGGTTGAGCGCCGCGCCTACGCTGAACCCTGCTATCCCGCCGAAGAATTACTCGGCGTCGTGCCGATCGATGCACGCACGCCTTATGACACGCGTGACATCGTCGCACGCATCGCCGATGCATCGGAGTTTCTCGACTTCAAGACCGCCTACGATGATCAGACGGTGTGTGGTTTTCTGCGTATCGCCGGCCATACCTGCGGCTATATCGGCAACAACGGGCCGATCACCGCCCAGGGCGCCGCCAAGGCGGCGCAGTTCATCCAGCTCTGCGATCAAAGCCAGCGTCCCCTGATCTTCGTCCATAACACCACCGGTTTCATGGTCGGTACGGAATCTGAGCACCAGGGCATCATCAAACATGGCTCGAAGATGATCCAGGCCGTCGCCAATGCCCGCGTCGCCAAGATCTCCATCATCGTCGGTGGCTCATATGGCGCCGGCAACTACGCCATGTGTGGACGTGGCCTCGATCCACACTTCATCTTCGCCTGGCCGAACAGTCGTACTGCCGTCATGGGCGGCGCTCAGGCCGGCAAGGTGCTACGGCAAGTGAGCGAGGCCAAGCAGCGCAAGATGGGCATGCAGCCCGATCCGAACATGCTCGACCTCATCGAGATGAGCGCCGCCCAGCAGCTCGACGCCCAATCGGACGCCTTGTTCAATACCGCGCGCCTGCATGATGACGGCATCATCGATCCACGCGATACGCGCGAGATCCTCATTCAGGTTCTCGATCTCATCGCCGACGCCAGCCGCCGTGAGCTGCATGACAACAGTTTTGGAATCGCCCGCTTCTAAAGGAGAAGACGCCATGTTGATGACCCCGGAACATGAGGCTCTGCGCCGCACGACCCGTGAATTTGTGGAAAAGGACATTGAACCGCACATCAGCGCCTGGGAAGCGGCTGGCGCTTTCCCCGCCCATGAGCTCTTTGCCAAACTCGGCAAGCTCGGGTTGCTCGGCATCTGCAAGCCCGTCGAATTCGGCGGACTCGGGCTCGACTACTCCTACAATGTCGTCGTCGCCGAGGAACTCGGTCGCGCCGGTTGCGGCGGCGTGCCTCTCGCCATCGGCGTGCAGACCGACATGGCCACCCCCGCCCTGGCGCGCTTTGGCAGCGACGAATTGCGTCAGCGCTTTCTTGCACCGGCGATACGTGGTGAGATGGTCGCCGCCATCGCTGTCTCCGAGCCACAGGCGGGCTCAGATGTCGCTGCTATCAAGACGCGCGCGCGCAGCGATGGCGATGACTACATCATCGATGGTAGCAAGATGTGGATCACCAACTCGACGCAGGCGGATTTTTTCTGTGTCCTCGCCAACACCAGTGACGGCAAACCCCACTTCAATAAATCGCTGATCGTGGTACCAAGGCAGACGCCCGGTGTCAGCCTGTCGCCCAAGATCGACAAGCTGGGCATGCGCTCCTCCGACACCGCTCAGGTCTTTTTCGATGCGGTGCGCGTGCCGCAAAGCTATCGCATCGGCGCCGAAGGCATGGGCTTTATGCTGCAAATGATGCAGTTTCAGGAAGAGCGTCTGTGGGGGGCGGCCAACGCCGTCGGCGCCATGGACAAAGTCATCGCGACGACGATCGAATACTGCCGGCAGCGCCATACTTTCGGCCAACCCCTGATCGACAACCAGTCCGTGCATTTCCGTCTTGCCGAACTGCAGACCGAAGTCGAGTGCCTGCGCGCCCTCGTCTATCAAGCCACGGCGGCGCACATCACCGGCGAAGACATCACCCGCCTAGCTTCCATGGCCAAGCTCAAGGCTGGACGCCTGATGCGTGAAGTCAGCGACCATTGCCTGCAATACTTTGGCGGCATGGGTTTCACCTGGGACCATCCGGTCAGCCGCGCCTATCGCGACGGCCGTCTTGTTTCCATCGGCGGCGGTGCGGATGAGATCATGCTCGGCATCATCTGCAAGTTGATGGATATCCTGCCGCGTCGTACGTCGAAGGGGAACGCCGCATGAGCACGCCGGCGAGCACTTTGCAGATCACCTACGACACTGAACGCGCGATTCAGTTCATCGAACTCGCCCGCCCCAGTCAGCGCAATGCCATGAGCCTACAGATGGTGGAAGAGCTGCGCCAGGCCCTGGCGAGCGCTGAGCGTGAGCGTATACGCGCCATCGTCCTGCGCGGACAGGGTGGGCACTTTTGTGCCGGTGGCGACGTTCAGGACATGATGACGGCACGGCAGGCGGCGGCGACGGCAGGGTCGGCGCCCTACATCGCGATGAATCGCAGCTTTGGCCATCTTCTGCAGGAAGCGCAGGCCAGTTCCGCTGTCCTCATCGTCGTGCTCGAAGGCGCGGTGCTCGGTGGTGGCATGGGACTGGTCGCCGTGTCCGACGTCGCCCTGGCACAGCAGGATGCGCAATTTGGGCTACCCGAGACGCGACTCGGTCTGCTACCGGCACAGATCGCACCTTTCCTGCGCGCGCGTATCGGCGCCAGTGCAACCCGCCGCCTGGCCCTGCTCGGCCTGCGCTTCGACGCCGCCCAGGCCTTGCAGTTGGGCCTCGTGCACAGCGTCCATGCAGACACGGCGAGCTTGCAATCAGCCCTGACCCAGACCCTCGCTGACGTGCAGCGCTGCGCGCCCGGTGCCAATCGCCAGACCAAACGCCTGCTGCAAGCCATGGACAGTGATCTGTCACCCTACCTCGATCAGGCCGCCGAGTTCTTCGCCGCCGCGGTGCAGAGCGAGGAAGGTCAGGAGGGCGGCATGGCTTTCATGCAAAAACGCCTGCCGCACTGGGCACAGGAAGGGGGGGCTTGACGATGGGCTTTCGTAAAATTCTGGTCGCCAACCGCGGTGAGATCGCCTGCCGCGTCCTGCGTACGGCGCGCGCCCTGGGCTATCGTACCGTCGCCGTCTACAGCGATGCCGATCGCGATGCCCGTCATGTCGCGCTCGCCGATGAGGCGCTGCGTCTCGGCCCCTCCGAGGTCCAGCACTCCTATCTGAATATCGACGCCCTGCTCGCCGCCGCGCAGGCGAGTGCTGCCGAGGCCATCCATCCCGGCTATGGCTTCTTGTCGGAGAACGCCGAGTTCGCCCGTCGCTGTCAGCAGGCTGGCCTCGTCTTCATCGGCCCTGATGTCGAAGCTATCGAGTTGATGGGCAGCAAACGCCTGTCCAAGCTCGCCATGCAGGCCGCCGGCGTCCCCTGCATCCCGGGCTATGAAGATGGCGCCCAGGACGACGCCAGCCTGATCGCGGCGGCACAGCGTATCGGCTATCCCCTCATGGTCAAGGCATCGGCCGGCGGTGGTGGCCGCGGCATGCGCCGTATCGATGAGGCCGAGCATCTGCTCGAGGGGTTGCGCACCGCCCGCTCCGAAGCTCAACACGCTTTTGGCAGCGACGAGCTCATCCTCGAAAAAGCCATCCTGCGACCACGGCACGTCGAAATACAGATCTTTGCCGATCGCCATGGTCAGGTCGTCCATCTCGGTGAGCGCGACTGTTCGATCCAGCGCCGCCATCAGAAGGTCGTTGAAGAGTCACCCTGTCCGGTGATGACCGAAGAGTTGCGCCAGGCCATGGGCGCCGCCGCCATCCTCGCTGCGCGCTCCTGCCACTATGTCGGCGCCGGCACGGTCGAGTTTCTCCTCGACCAAGATGGCCACTTCTACTTTCTCGAAATGAACACCCGCCTGCAGGTCGAGCATCCGGTCACCGAGATGGTCACTGGCCTCGATCTCGTCGCCTGGCAAATCCGCGTCGCGGCCGGCCATCCCCTAGCCCTGCGCCAGGATCAGATCAAACTGAGCGGACACGCCATCGAAGTGCGCTTCTATGCCGAGGATCCCACCCAGGGTTTTCTGCCGCAGACCGGTCCCATCCTGCATTGGCAGTGCCCGGAGGATGAGGGCGTGCGCGTAGATCATGGACTGTTGCGCGGCGGCGAGGTCAGTCCTTTTTACGACCCTATGCTCGCCAAGATCATCGCCTGGGGGCAGGACCGCGAGGAAGCCTGTCGACGCTTGCAGCGCGCCGTCGAGGACACGCGTCTGCTCGGTGTTCCGCACAACCAGCGATTTCTCGTCGACATCCTGCAGCACCCAGCCTTTCGCGATGGTGCCACCCACACGGCCTTCATCGAGGAACATCTGCAACAGGCGGAGTCCTTATCACCGCCACGACCGACCAATCTCGACGTCGCCGTCGCCGCCCTGCTCATGAGCGCCCTCTCCAGCACGCCCATGACGCCCGCCTGGCGTGAGCGCCTCGGAGTGAGCGCCCTGCAACGACTAAGCCATGGCGATGCTATCCATGAAGTGCGGCTACGCAGCCAGCGACGCAGCCATTACGACCTCAGCGTCGATGCCGAGAACATCGCTCTCGAACTGCTGACGGCGCAGGATGGCCACTGCGAGCTCATCCATGCTGACCGGCGCCATCGTTACACCTATGAGCGTACAGCCTCGGCTTTGCATCTGCAGGGTGTGGGGGCGCCCCTGAGCTTTCATTCCCTCAGCGATGAGCGCCAGGAGCGCCAGGAGGGGCATGGTTCCGGGCAACTGCACGCGCCTATGGACGGAGCCATCCGCGCCATCCTGCTGCCCGTGGGAAGTCGCGTGCAACGCGGCCAGACCGTCATGCTCCTCGAAGCCATGAAAATGGAACATCCGATCAAGGCGAGTTGTGATGGCCACGTCGAGCGTATCGAGGTCGAACTGCAACAACAGGTCAAAAAACGCCAGCTGCTGGCGGTGATCACGCCGGAGACGACATCATGATCGACCTGAAGGGGCTGCGGCTGTTCATGACCGGTGGGACGCGCGGCATCGGTCGTGCCACGGCTCTGAGCTTGGCACGCGCAGGCGTGCATATCGCCCTGGCCGCCAAAAGTGAAACGGAAAGCGCCACCCGCCAGGGCACGCTGGCGAGCGTCTGCGCTGAAATCGAGGCCTGTGGTGTCGGGGCTCTGGGCTTACGCACCGATGTACGCGATGGCGAAGCCCTACAAGACGCCGTTGAACGGGCGGCGCGCCACTTCGGTGGTATCGACCTCGTCATTCACAATGCTGGCGCCATCCATCTCGGCGGCGTCAGCGACACCTCTTTGCGGCAGTTTGATCTCATGCAGGCGGTCAACAGCCGCGGCCTCTTCGTTCTCGCCCAGGCCTGTCTGCCCTGGCTACGCCAGTCGCGACATCCGCATCTGCTCGCCCTGTCGCCGCCGCTCAACCTTGACCCCGCCTGGCTGGGGCGTTTTGCCCCCTATACCCTGAGTAAATACGGTATGACCCTACTCACTCTCGGCATGGCGGAAGAGTGGCGGTCCCAGGGGATAGCCTGCAATACCTTGTGGCCACGCACCATCATCGCAACGGCGGCCATCTCGCGTTTTGGCGGTGAAGCCATCTTTGCCACGAGCCGCACGCCACAGATCATGGCTGACGCCACGCTCAGCCTCTTTCGCCAGGCTACACCAGACAGCGGGCGCTGCTGGCTGGATGAGGACTTGTTGCGCGCCGGCGGTCAGGAGGATTTTTCCTCCTATGCCTGGTCAGATACGGCCGATCCGCAGCTGCAACTCGACTTCTACGTCGACTGAAGGTCTCGATTACCCAAGATGACATCGAGGACGGCCTCTTTGGCCCTTGTCAGGGATGCGGCGCTGCGGCTAACTTGACGGACTTGACCCGATCCTGCAGCATCGCAGCCTGCAAGGACGTGATTTTTGGAGTAGACCAGTCCCATGAGCCATAGCGACGTCATCACCCTGAGCCAAGTGGCCAAAAAAGTTCCTGGCTTCCTGACCCATCTGCCGAGCATGATCAAAGGCCTGCGCCTGAGTACGCTCAGCGACCCCAAGCGCAGCGTCGGTCTCGGCTGGGCTCTGGAAAAAGCCGTACAGAGCAATCCGCATGGCACCGCCCTGCTCTACAAGGAACAGTCCTACACCTATACCCAGTTCAATCAGTGGGCCAACCGTATCGCCCACTATTTTCTCGGCCAGGGTCTGGGCAAGGGCGACGTCGTCGCGGTCTTCATCGAGAACCGTCCGGAATTGCTGGCGACGGTCACCGGGCTGGCCAAAATCGGGGTGGTCAGCGCCCTGGTCAACACCTCGCAACGCGACAAGGTCCTGACCCACTCGATCAACCTGGTCAAGCCGGTCGCGGCGATCATCGGTGAAGAGCTACGCCCGGCTTTCGAGGCCGTCCATCCCAACCTCACCCTGCCCAAGGACAGCGTCTACTGGTTCGCCGATCAGGATGTGCATCAGGATGCCGGCGAAGCACCGGAAGGCATGATCAACCTGCAAAGCGTCAGTGCGCGCAGCCCGGTCTTCAATCCGCCCACTTCACAGTACATCTATAGCAAGGACGGCCTGTTCTACGTCTACACCTCAGGCACGACAGGCATGCCGAAAGCGGCTGTCTTTACGCACGGGCGCTGGATGAAGGCTTATGGTGCCTTCGGCTTCGGTTCTGCCCGCCTCGGCCCGAACGATATCCTCTACATCACCCTGCCGCTCTACCACGCCACCGCCATGGTCGTCTGCTGGGGGTCCTGCATCGCTGGCGCCGCCGGCATCGCTTTGCGGCGCAAGTTCTCGGCACGGGAATTCTGGAATGACATCCGCTTTTTCAAAGCCACTGCCTTCGGCTACGTCGGCGAACTCTGCCGTTATCTGATGGAGTCGCCGGCCGATGAGCGTGACCGCGATCATCGCGTGCGCAAGATCATCGGCAATGGCTTGCGTCCAGGCATCTGGATGCCCTTCAAACAGCGTTTCGGCATCGCGGAAGTGCTCGAGCTTTACGCCTCGAGCGAAGGCAACGTCGGCTTCACCAACATCTTCAACTTCGACAATACCGTTGGCTTCTCTCCCCTGCCCTATTCTCTCGTCGCCTATGACAAAGAGGCCGATCAGCCGGAACGTGGTCGCGATGGTTTCATGAGAAAGGTCAAGCGCGGCGAAGTCGGCCTGCTCATCGCCGAGATCACCGACAAGATGCCCTTCGATGGCTATACCGATCCCGCCAAGAATGAAGCCTGCATCCTGCACGACGTCTTCGTCAAAGGCGACCGCTACTTCAATACCGGCGATCTCCTGCGCGACATCGGTTTCCGCCATGCGCAGTTTGTCGATCGCACTGGCGACACCTTCCGCTGGAAAGGGGAAAATGTCTCGACGACGGAAGTCGAGAACATCATGGGGGTTTTTGGTCAGCTCGTCGATGCCGTCGTCTATGGCGTCGAGATCGCCGGCACCAACGGACGTGCTGGCATGGCGGCGATCACGCCGCGCACCGAGGTCAAGGACATCGACTTCCATATGCTCTACGAATACCTGCGCAAGGAACTGCCACCTTATGCCTTGCCAGTCTTCATACGCATCCTGCAACGACTTGAGACGACGGGCACCTTCAAGTACCAGAAAACCAGCCTGAAGAAGGAAGGTTTCGATCCCGCACAGGTGCAGCAGGACCCCCTGTTCGTCTGTCTACCCGGTACTCATACCTATGTGCCGCTGACAGCGGAGATCCACAGCAACATCCTCGATGGCCACTACCGTTTCTGAGGCCTTGGTCGGCCTGAGGTGACCCACCCTCAGGCCTTTCCTGTGGATAACTCTGTGGATGAATTCCGGGCAGTTACATAAAGATCGTTCAGAACCTCTCGGCAGCGTCCATCTTAAATCAAAATTAAAGATAAAATACCATGAATATCATGCATTTAATGTCGTGCTCAAGAATCATCATGAAATAGAGCGGACAACTTAGCGCATCATGACCTCGCACCAGCGCTGTGCAAAATTCTCGATGGCCCGTCTTGACAGGGGCTAAAAAGGGGCTGAAAAGAGTCAGGATGACCGGAAAATCACAGCTTGCCCGCCCTCACACAACCGCAACGCGGACGCCCCGCTAGGTGGAGACTGCCGCAAGCAGTCTCTTCTGTGGCAACAGGGCCCGGGATAGATCCTAGGATCATGACGCAGAAACGACATTCTCGCCGGATGCCCCGCTCAACGTCATCCGTTGCGGCCAGACCATGTTCATCTCCCTGTCAGATGGTCGAGCTTGAATTTTCTTCTCAACAGGACATCGGACCAGTTCGTTGGCAGAAAGGTTTTGATAAACGGCATCATCTTGCTTTGCCTGCCCAGACGCAGAATGGGCGGACACCGCCATGGCGTTATGCGCCGCACGAGCTCACGCGCAAAGACGTCGGCCGGCATGGCATCCGACTGACTTTCTTGGGCGCGCGCCAGTACTGAAGTCGCGATCGCCTGATAGGGTGAGTTGTCGGCGAGGCTCACCTGATGGGCGGCCTGGCTGCCAAAAGACGAGCGGATTCCTCCCGGTTGCACGGTAATGACACGGATGCCGAAGGGCTTGAGTTCCAGACGCAAGGCGTCCGATGCTGCATTGAAAGCAGCCTTGCTGGCGCAATAAGGGCCGGCGAACGGCGTCGTCAATACACCTGAAACACTGCTGATATTGATGAGGGTGCCGCGCTGGCGTGCGCGCATGGCCGGCACGGTCAAACGCATCAGCGTCATCGGAGCAAAAAGATTGACATTGAACTGCTGTCGCCAGACGTCGTCGGGCACATCCAGCATCGGTCCCATGGCGCCATAGCCGGCATTATTGACCAGGGTATCGACATAGAAGCCTTCTTCGTGAAGCTGATGGATGAGGCGCTCAGCCTGGGCGATATCGTTGACATCGAGGACGCGGGTCATGATGCCGGCAGCGGCCAGCTCAGGCATCGTCTCGATGCGACGAGCGGTGGCACAAACGATATGCCCGCGCGCATGAAAAGCGACGGCCAGGGCCTGGCCGATGCCAGAACCACAACCAGTGATCAGAACGACGCCTTGGCTTGCTTGCATGACGATCCCCCTTGTCCGCCATCAGCGGGCAGTGATGCTTGGTTGACGCAAAAAATGCTCACGGTGCAGCCAAACCTGCAACTGAAGCGCACTGGGTTTCGTGAGGGCCGTTTCATGGCGACCCGGACCTGGTGCCGCCAGTAGCTTGCCTGAGTTTTGGCTGGCGGTATATACCAGCAGGCAATGGTGTATTGAACCCGCCCCCCGTTGCGAGTGGCCAGCTCGACCGATGACTTGCATAACTGTCACTAAGAGCAGTAGTATTCTGTCGATCGCCCATGGCATCTGGGCCCCAAGCGACCTCAGGATCTTTGTCCTTGCCTGACTCGAAAGACCGGCCGGATCTCCGGCGCATCGCTCATCTCGATATGGATGCTTTTTATGCGTCTGTCGAACTGCTGCGCTACCCGCAGCTGCAAGGTCTGCCCGTCGTCATCGGCGGCGCCCGGCGCTCGGCTGATGAGCACTTGTCGCAGCGGTATGGCGGTAACGCTCTCGCCGACATACCCGTGGCGGATTTTCCTCGTTTGCGCGATTACATCGGTCGCGGCGTCATCACCACCGCCACCTATGCCGCCCGCCAATTCGGCATAGGCTCGGCCATGGGTCTGATGAAAGCCGCTGCACAGTGCCCGGATGCCGTCTTGTTGCCCGTCGATTTCGCCGAATACCGCAAGTATTCGCGCCTGTTCAAGGCCGAGATCCTCGCCCTGACGCCGCGCATGGAGGATCGCGGCATCGACGAGGTCTACATCGACCTCAGCGACCTCGCCGGTGTCCACGATGATGGTGGGCGCGAGCTCGCCGTGCGCCTACAGACGAACATCTTCGCCGCCACCGGCCTGACCTGTTCCGTCGGCGTTGCGCCGAACAAGCTCCTCGCCAAGATGGCCAGTGAACTCGACAAGCCCCGCGGGATCTCGATCCTCACGGCCGCTGACCTGGAAACCCGTATCTGGCCGCTGCCCTGTCAAAAGATCCATGGTATCGGCCCCAAGATGAGTGCAAAGCTGGCTGGCCTTGGCCTGCACTCCATCGCTGATCTCGCCGCGCAAAGCCCGGCCTGGCTGATGCAGCGTTTTGGTGCCACGCATGGCCTGTGGCTGTACGATGCCGCACATGGACGCGATGAGCGCCCCCTACAGACCGCGACTGAGCCTGTCTCGATCAGCCGCGAAACGACCTTTGCCCGCGATCTGCACCCGGTGCAGGACAAGGCAGAACTGCGTGCCATCTTCACGCGTTTGTGCGCGCAGGTGGCAACCGACCTGCAGCGCAAAGGCTATGTCGGACGCACCATCGGTATCAAGGTGCGCTACGACAACTTCAAAAGCGTCACCCGCGACCATACCGGCGAGGACTATACGGCCGATGCTGCGACCTTGCGTGCGACGGCGCGCCATTGCCTGCGGCGCATCCCCCTCGATCGCCGCCTGCGCCTCCTCGGCGTGCGGGTGAGCTCCTTGTGCAAGATCGACACACGACCGCAAGCAAGCTCTCCCCTGGGCAGGACGCTGCCGCTGTTCGAGGATCTTTGAGCGCGCCTCTATGCCGCCCCGGCCTCATCAGGATCGTCCCAGTTCAGCTCCAGAGCCGCCTTGGCGACGAGCTCTTCCGGCAAGCTGGCTTGCATGGCGACGCCCAAACGCTCGAAGTCCTTGGCCTGATTGATGAGGTTGCCGCGCCCCTGGCAAAACTGGTTCATCGCCTTGCCATAAGACTCTTGCACCCGCTCGATCTGCTGACCGAGCACCTGCATGCCCTCAAGAAAACCACACAGCTTCTTGTAGAGCTTGCCAGCTCGCTCGGCGAGCTCGGCGCTATGGAGGTTTTGCTCTTCGAAGCGCCAGAGCTGACGCACGATATTGAGACTGGTGAGCAAGGTGGTCGGTGTCGCCACCAGGACGTTCTGCTCGATCGAACGCTCAAACAGGGTCGGGTCGGCACGCATGGCCTCGATAAAGGCCGATTCGATGGGTACGAACATGAAGACCATCTCCGGAGTGCTGAGGCCCGGCAGAGCGAAGTAATTGCGATCGGCGAGTTCCTGAATACGCGCGCGCAAGGCCTGTACATGCTCAGTCAAAGCGATTTGCCGCGCCCCCTCATCTTCGGCATTGATGTAGCGCGTATAGGCGTTGAGCGACACTTTCGCATCGATGATGAGGTGCTTGTTCTGGGGCAACTGGATGACGACGTCGGGGCGGCGGCGCCCGTCCTCGGTGGTGAAACTCACCTCGCGTTGAAAATCCTGGCCAAGACGCAAGCCTGAACGCTCGAGCACGTTCTCGAGCACCAGCTCACCCCAGTTGCCCTGCATCTTCGACTGCCCTTTGAGCGCCGTCGCCAGACCATGCGCCTCTTCGCTCATCTGTCGATTGAGCTCCATCAGCTGCCCCAACTCACCGCGCAGCAGGGCTTGCTGTTCGACTTCGTGACGATGAATCTCCTCGACCTTGCTGCGAAACTCCAGCAGACGCTCCTTGAACGGCTGCAGCAGTTGTTGCAGCTGCGTCTGCTGCTGCTCCTCGACACGTTCACGCTTCTCATCGAGAATTTTTTGCGCCAGATGCTGAAACTGCAAGCTCAACTCATCGCGTGCCTGCTGTAGCCAAGCGAGTTTTTCCGCCTGTTGCTGTTGCTCCGCGCGTGCCTGCGTGCGCACCTGTACGAGTTCCTCCGCCAGGCTCTGACGTACACGGTCACTTTCAGCGTATTGCTGTGCGCGCCGCTGCGCCTCGTCCTGCCAATACCGACAGCGCTCATGCTCTGCCTGTGTGAGCACCTCCTGACGCGCCAGTCGCTGCGCCTGCTCCATCAAGCTGTGGCGCGCCTCCTGCAGCTCCTGATCGACGCGCGCCGACGCCGCCTGCCATTCAGGCCAATGCGCCGCCCGCTCCTGCCAGAGTGTGAGTTCCCCTTGTTGCTGCACGCATAGTCGGCGCAAGGTAGAGCGCTGGCGCAGCAGCAGCAAAGTCATGAGAACAGCCGCCCCTACTGCGGCGGCTAAAATACCTTCCGACCATGACGACATCTTCGCCCTCTCCTAGCCTCGCCTGTATAGAACGACAACCGGCATGGAGAGTGACTGTGCAGGAGTTCGTGTGCGCAAACCCAGCCTGCCTCAACGGCCGATTCCATGCTCGATGAATCGGCCCTCATTGTGCCACAAGGTGGGCGCCGAATAAGTCGCCAGGATGCGATGCGCTATGGGCGAAGATCAGCGCGCTCATACCAGCGGTGATCGCTGACCGCCAGTAATGCCTGTCGTGCCTCGGCATACCCGAGGTCCTGATCGCGCAAAGGACGCCGTAACTGCCCCTCATGCACATAGGCCTGCAGGGTGGCGCCCCGGTCATCGTATTCAAGGCGTGCCGGCAACCCCATCGACTGCAACTTTCTGTTGGCATCGATCGCCATCACTTTTTGCTCTCGCGACATGATCCGATCCTCATGATCCACTGCGTCCATTGTCGATGGCTGGCCCAGCCACCTTTTGATCCATGTCAATAGCGTTACGTTTTCACCGCACGACGTTTCATCGGGTAACGTCCATGATAGCAGCGTCCTCCCGAAGTTCGGCGTCTCTGCAGCGCCACATCGCCAGGAAAGCGACCGAATACGCCGGCAGCATAGACCAATCCGGCCATCACGCTCTTTTCCCTCCGCACCAGCAGCTCTTAGGCATTTTCACTGCATCTCGTCAGAGGCTCCCAAGCATTACCAACAACAAAACAACAAGAGGGTCTGACAAAATGAAGCGATTGATGGCATGGATGGTGTTGATCTGCTCCATCGCGGCGAACGCCAATAACTACACACAGACACGTTATCCCATCGTCCTGGTTCCCGGCGTCCTGGGTTTTCAGCAGGTCTTTGGCATCGACTACTTCTATGGCATCCCACAAGCTCTGAGCAGCGGCGGTGCCCAGGTTTTTGAAACATCGGCCTCGGCGCTGAACTCGACAACGGCGCGCGGTGAAGAACTGCTGGCTCAAGTTGAAAACATCATGGCCATCACCGGCGCCAGCAAGGTCAACCTCATCGGCCACAGCCACGGTGGTGTATCGGCACGTTACGTCGCCAACGTCCTGCCACAAGCTGTCGCCTCGGTCACTACCATCGGTTCCCCTAACGCAGGTACTCCTGTCGCCGACGTTCTTCTCGGCGTCACCCAGGTCCCCGGCGTCGGCAATCTCGCCCTATCGATCAGCAACACGCTCGCCTCATTGTTCGATATGGTCGCGGGAACCTCCTACGCTGAAAATACGCTCGGCGAGCTGACCTCGATGAGCACCGCTGGACAAGCCAGCTTCAACGCCGAGTTCCCCGCCGGCATGCCGGGCACCCCCTGCGGTCAGGGCGCCGGGTCGAGCCAGGGGCAGTTGTACTATTCGATGAGCGGCACATCACCGACGACCAATTTCTTCGACCCCACCGATCTGCTTTTTGGGCTGACCTCGCTGGCCTTCGCCGGCAGCCCCAACGATGGTCTCACTGGTCGGTGCAGCAGCCACTTCGGTGTCGTCCTACGTGACGACTATCCCTGGAACCATGGCGATGAAATCAACCAGCTCATGGGTTTGATCGGCTGGTTTGCTCCCGATCCCGTCAGCGTCTACCGCCAACAAGCCAACCGCCTCAAAAATCAGGGCGTCTAGCGCATCGATGCAAACGCGGCCCTTATAGTTCCATGGCATCATCGATGACCGGCGCCTCGTCGGTCATCGCAGCGACGCAGGCAGCGTCGCTTCCCTGATCAACCGTATCGCCGATCCACTCTTCGAGATATTCCTGGCACTCCATCTCCATCCGTCCTCTCTCTATGACCTTCATGGTCCATTGAAGCGCATGCGCTTGACAGCTTCATGACAGTTGTGAGCAGGGATCCACCCAGCCACCACAGGCTTGTTCAAGGGCGCCGGCGACCGCCAGCGTCAGGTCATCGCGACCAGGCGCCGCGATGACCTGCACCCCGGTCGGCAGGCCGGCGACGAGCCCCATCGGACAAGCCGTGGCTGGCAAGCGCAAGGCGTTGTAGAGCGCCGAACGAACAAACTGAAAAGGCCGCAGCATGGCGTGATAATGACGTGGCGCCTGACGTGGATAGGGAACATCGAGCAAAACACCGTCATCACCGAGGCGATCGCTCAGCTCCTGACGCAAAGCCTGCCCCTGCGCCAGATAGCGACGCATGCGTTCCGGCATCTGCGCTGGAATGCGTTCAAGCAGACTGAGTAGCACCAGCGGCAGGGTGTGGGGTGGATGCCGCTGCAACAACTGTGCAAGGCCACGCAGGCTCGAGGTCACATGGCGATCACCAAACATCATTTCGGCAAAACTCAAGCTGCCCGAGGAAACGAGGGTATGACTCCAGATATCGATGGCGTGCTCGAGGCCAGACAGAGCACAGTCTTCAACGCGTGCGCCGCGTTCTTCGAGGGCGCGCAGGGCGCGCTCCAGAGCCGCCGACTGGGCGGCATCGGGGTATGGGGCATAGTCCGGCTGCAAACGCAAAACACGTAGACGGCTGACATCAACTGCAGCGACTTCGGCCACCAGCTCCGGCTTGGCGGCGAGCACGCTGACCACCGTCGGCAGATCCGTCGCTCGTCGGCACAAAGGACCGGTCGCCAGCATCTCCTGCGCAATGCCCTGTGGCGAGGGATACTGTCCAGCGTTGGAGATCAGCCCTGGCGAACCCTTGTGACCGAAGACGCCATTGAACAGCGCCGGCATGCGGATCGAACCACCGATGTCGGAGCCCAGGCCGATGGGTGATCCACCTGCCCCGACGATGGCGCCCTCACCGCCCGAGGATCCCCCCGCTGTACGGCGCGCGTCATAGGCATTGTTGCTGCGCCCATAGACAGGATTGAAGGACTCCATCCACATGCACAACTCCGAAGTGTTGCTGACACCAAGAACGATGGCGCCAGCGGCGCGCAGACGCTGGACACTGGGCGCGTCTTCCGTGGCGACGATATGGCGCCGATGAATGGAGCCGGCGGTCTGCGGCATACCGGTCACCGCGAGGCTTTCCTTGATCGTACAAGGAACGCCCCACAGCACCGGCCAGGAGCCCTCCTCACCACGCCTGCGGCTTTCCTGCAGCTGTACGTCACAAAGATCGGCCTGTCGCCGTGCCGCGGCGTAGCAATCGACCACCAGAGCATGAATTTGCGGCTGCATTTTGACGCTACGCTCGATATGAGCGTCGACCACTTGCCGCGAGCTCACGCGGCCACTACGGATGCCAGCGGCGAGTTGCAAGGCGGATTGCGAGATCAAGTCATCCATGAAGATCGATTCCTGCTGGTACGATGGTGCCCGTCACCATAGCACCGCTGCGAGCCGAGAACGAGAGGCAAGAACGTGAATTCGCATCCATCAGGCGATAGAAGGGCGCGCAAATACGATGAAATGCTTTGCTCCTCAGCGATTTTGAGGCAGAATCAGCGCCACACAAAAGCGCCTTGGAGGCTGGGACTGCATGTCCAAAGAAGATACTCTGGAAATTGACGGCACGGTCATCGAAACCCTGCCCAATACCATGTTCCGCGTACAACTGGAAAATGGTCATATCGTGACCGCGCACATCTCCGGCAAGATGCGCAAGCACTACATCCGTATTCTCACGGGCGATCAGGTCAAGGTCGAGATGACCCCCTACGACCTGAGCAAAGCGCGCATCACTTATCGCGTGCGCTGATCACCGCGGGGTGCTAGCCCCACGGTGGTATGGCGGGGATCAGGCGGTCTCGCTCTCCTCAACGGTCAGTGTCAAATGCTCGCCTTCGACGCCGACGTGCACACGTCCGCCATGCTCGGCCAATTCGCCGAACAGGATCTTCTCGGCCAAGGACTTCTTCAGTTCATCCTGGATGAGCCTTGCCATCGGTCGCGCCCCCATCTTGGCGTCATAACCATGCTCGGCCAGCCATGCCCGAGCCTCTTCATCGACCTCGAGAAGGACTCGCTTATCATCGAGTTGCGCCTGCAATTCAACGATGAACTTGTCGACGACATTGGCGATGACCGCTGGCGTCAAGGACTGGAACTGAATGATGGCGTCGAGACGATTGCGGAACTCCGGCGTGAACATCTTGCGCAGAGCCTCCATGGCATCGGTGGAATGATCCTGCTGCGAAAAACCCATCGAAGCACGGCTGATCAAGTCGGCACCGATATTGCTGGTCATCACCAGGATGACATTGCGGAAGTCGGATTTGCGCCCATTGTTGTCGGTCAGAGTGCCGTGATCCATGATCTGCAGGAGCAGGTTATAGACCTCGGGATGCGCCTTCTCGATCTCGTCGAGCAAGAGCACGGCGTGCGGATGCTTGACGATGGCTTCAGTCAGCAAACCACCCTGATCGTAGCCAACATAGCCGGGGGGCGCACCGATCAAACGCGACACCGTATGCCGCTCCATATACTCTGACATATCGAAGCGGATGAGCTCGATACCCAGAGACTTGGCGAGTTGACGCGTCACCTCGGTTTTGCCGACGCCGGTCGGCCCGGTGAACAGGAAACTGCCGATCGGCTTTTCCGGTGATTTCAAACCCGCTCGCGACAGTTTGATCGCTGAGGCCAGTGCCGTGATCGCCTCATCCTGACCAAAGACGGTCATACGCAGATCCCGCTCGAGATTGCGCAAAGCCTCTTTGTCATTGGCCGACACCGACTTCGGCGGGATACGCGCGATACGCGCGACGATCTCTTCGATATCGGTGACCCCGATGATCTTCTTACGCTTGCTCGGCAACTGCATGCGCTGAAAGGCACCCGCCTCATCGATGACATCGATGGCCTTATCGGGCAAAAACCGCTCATTGATATAGCGCTCCGACAATTCAGCTGCCACCTGCAGGGCCTTATCGGCATAGCGCACGCCGTGGTGCTCTTCGAAACGGCTCTTCAAGCCTTTGAGGATCTGATAGGTCTCTTCGACCGAAGGCTCAGCGACATCGATCTTCTGAAAGCGCCGCGCCAGCGCGCGATCTTTCTCGAAAACGCCACGATATTCCTGATACGTCGTCGAACCCATGCACTTCATCTGCCCCGATGCGAGCAGGGGCTTGATCAAGTTCGAGGCATCCATGACTCCCCCCGAAGCGGCACCAGCACCGATGATGGTGTGAATCTCATCGATGAACAAGATGGCGCCTTCTTTCTTCTTCAGCTCCGCGAGCAGCCCCTTGAAGCGCTTCTCAAAATCACCGCGATACTTGGTGCCGGCGAGCAAGGCGCCGAGATCGAGAGCATAGACCGTCGACTGCGCGATGGCCTCCGGCACCTTGCCCTCGACGATCAGCCATGCCAGACCTTCGGCGATCGCCGTCTTGCCGACGCCCGGCTCACCGACAAGAAGAGGGTTGTTTTTACGGCGCCGACAGAGGACCTGGATCGCCCGTTCGATCTCCGCTTCTCTTCCCACCAAGGGGTCGATGCGTCCCTGCCGTGCCTGTTCATTGAGATTGCTGGTATAAGCATCGAGCTGCGAAGGCGCCGGATTCTCGGTCAAGCCATCCTCATCCTGGCTTTCCTGGGGCTCCTGACTCTGCGGGTCATTGACCTTGGCGATGCCGTGCGAGATATAGTTGACGACATCGATGCGCGCCACGGACTGCTGCTTGAGAAAATAGACGGCCTGCGACTCCTGCTCCGAGAAGATAGCGACCAGAACGTTGGCGCCGGTAACCTCTTTCTTGCTCGAAGACTGCACGTGAAAGACGGCGCGCTGCAGGACGCGCTGAAAACCCAGGGTTGGCTGCGTCTCCTTATGAGTATCGTGGACCGGAATGAGAGGGGTCGTCTCTTCGATGAAATGCAAGAGATCGCGCCGCAAAGTCGTCAAATCGGCGCCACAAGACTTGAGCACCTGCACAGCTGTCTCATTGTCGAGCAGGGCCAGCAGGAGATGCTCGACCGTCATGAATTCATGACGTTTGGCCCGGGCATCGCGAAAAGCGAGGTTCAGGGTCAATTCCAAATCCTTGCTGAGCATGATTGCTACCTCTATTCAAGCCAACTCGACCCGACACATCAACGGGTGCTCATGACGCTGCGAAAAATCCACCACCTGCATCGCTTTGGTTTCAGCGACATCACGCGTATAGCGACCTACCCCGGCTTTGCCTTGCGTATGCACCTCGAGCATGACGCGAGTCGCCTGCTGCCGATCCAAGGCGAAGAATGACTCCAGAACGATGACGACGAACTCCATCGGTGTGTAATCATCATTAAGGATCACCACCTGATACATCGGTGGCGGCGGCAGCTCCTGGCTCTCGCCGCGCACGCGCACCTGCTCCTGGGGCTGAACCTCCTGCCCCGCCCTCACCTTCCATACTAGTCGAGTTTGTTCAGCCTTGCCTGTACTCATGCGCTCTCGACCTTTCTCATTCCCTACGGCGGGGCTGATCAGCCCCTTCCCCCATACATTGGGGGTAGAGGGGCATGATTGCAATGGCAGAGACTTATGCCGACATGAAAATCGTTTCAGGCAGCGACGCAGGTATCATTGTCGCGCCAGGCGCGGCCACAGCGTACTCACTGCACTATCCTGCGAAGCGCGCCAGGGATTGATGTCGATGCCGCCACGGCGGGTATAGCGCGCCATCACCAGCAAGCGTTCTGGGTGCGTCTGCCGCCAGAGATCGAGATAGATGCGCTCGACGCAGTGTTCATGAAAGTCGGCGTGATGACGAAAGGACAGCAGATAGGCGAGCAAGGCCCCATGATCGAGGCGCGCCCCCTGATAACGGATGAAGACACTGGCCCAGTCGGGCTGCCCGGTGACCGGACAGTTGCTTTTGAACAGGTGGCTGACCAGGCTTTCGGCGACACACTCGCCCGTCGTACGCAGGATCGACGCCTCCGGCTGCACCGGCAATGCCGGTGTCCAGGCGGCTTGATCGATGCAAATCGAAGCTTCTGAGCGCCACTGCAGGCAGGGGTCATCGAGTGTTTGCAACTCGAGTTCGGGAGTCGCGCCGAGACATCGCCCGAGATCAGCCTGCAAACAAGCGAGGAGATCATTCGACGAGGCAAAGCGCTGTTCATGCAAGGAGCATAGATAGAGTTTCAGCGACTTTGACTCGACGATGCGTTCACTGTGCGCGCTGATATGTAGGCGCAGGATGGCCACCTGCGGGCGACCACGCGCATCCAGCCAGGAAAGTTCATAAGCTGTCCAAAGATCACCGCCGTAGGCGGGCCAGCCCGTGGTCAGGCCCAGGCTCTGGCGACCTGGCTGGCGGTCGAGGCCGAGCAGCAGCCCAGGATCATAGACCTGCGGATAAGACGTCGTCTGCCCGAGCGATGTCGCAGCATAAAACGGTTCATCGAGTGCCATACCCTTACTCCCGCAGACCGGTGCCGCGTTGCAGAAGCGACCAGGCGTAGACGAACAGAACAAGACTGAGCACCGTCAACAAAAGCAAAGCCAGCAGGACCGGCACATCGCTGCTGCCGAGAACGCCATAGCGAAAAGCGTCGACCATGTACAGGACGGGATTGAGCAGGCTGACCTTCTGCCAGAAAGGCGGCAAAAGATGGACGGAGTAGAACACCCCGCCGAGATAAGTCAGGGGCGTCAGTACGAAGGTCGGAATGATCGAGATGTCGTCAAAACTCTTGGCGTAGACGGCATTGATGAAGCCACACAAGGAAAACAGGATAGCGGTCAAGAAGACGGTCAAGAGCACGATGCCCGGATGAATCAGATGCAGACGGGTGAAAAACAGCGACAACAGCGTGACGATGAGGGCGACGCACAATCCGCGCACGACGCCACCACTGATGTAACCGATGAGGATGAGCAGATGGCTGATCGGTGCCACCTGCAACTCTTCGATACTGCGCTGGAATTTGGCGCTGTAAAAGCTCGACACGACGTTGGCATAGCTATTTTGGATGACCGCCATCATGATCAGACCGGGCACGATGAACTGCATATAGTCATAGCCCCCCATGCGTCCGACGCGACTGCCGACGAGGTTGCCAAAAATGATGAAATAGAGCGACATGGTGATCGCCGGTGGCAGCAGGGTTTGCACCCAAATGCGCGTGAAACGGCGGATTTCTTTGATCAGCAGGGTTGAGAACGCCACCCAGGCTTCATAAGCCGTCATACCACCTCTCCTTCTTTGCGCAGACTGCGTTCAACGCGGGCGACAAAAAGCTCTTCCAGACGATTGGCCTTGTTGCGCATGCTGACGACCTGCACGCCCAGTTCGGTGAGGACGGCGAAGACATCGTTGAGATTTTCACCGCGTTGCAGGGTCACCTCCAGCACCTGAGCCTCACTTTGTCGGCTGCTCCAAGGTAGTGATAACGCCGCTGGCAAAGGTGCAGCGAGATCAAGGATGAAAGTCTCGGCATGCAAAGTCGCCAGCAGCGAGCGCGTGTCGGTATCTTCGATGAGACGCCCCTGATCGATGATGGCCACGCGTCGGCACAAAGCCTCGGCCTCTTCGAGATAGTGTGTGGTCAAGATGATACTCGTGCCCTGACGATTGATTTCGGCGAGAAAATCCCACATGGAGCGACGCAGTTCGATATCGACACCGGCCGTCGGTTCATCGAGGATGAGCAGACGTGGGCGATGCACCAGGGCGCGCGCGATCATCAGCCGCCGTTTCATGCCGCCAGACAGGGTGCGCGCCACGGCATGGCGCTTCTCGCTCAGTCCGAGCAGGGCCAGGAGTTCCTCGCAACGTACCTGCGCCTCACGCCGCGGCATACCGTAATAGCCAGCCTGTGTGATGATGATGTCGCTGACCTGCTCGAATTGACTGAAATTGAATTCCTGCGGCACGACCCCGAGTTGTTTTTTTGCAGCAGCCAGCTGTCGATCGATGTCGTAACCGAAAATGCTGACCTGCCCTGCCGTCTTGTTCACCAGGGCACTGAGGATGCCGATCGTCGTCGATTTTCCCGCCCCATTGGGACCGAGCAGAGCCAGGAACTCTCCCGCCTGCATACTCAGGTCGATACCGCGCAAGGCGACCGTCCCGCTCCCATAAACTTTATGCAGCCCTTTGATCTGCAAGGCTTCATGACCCATGACCAGTACTCCGGACGGACACCATTGAGACAAACGACGATGATACCCAATCCTTATCGCGCTCACCACGTCTCATCGCGGCAACACTGCGTCCTGGAAACAGCAAAATATTGATACAACGCAAGGGGGACGCCAACACAAAACGTTACATTCGGCCCAACCCCACCTGATGAGAGGTATCTCCCATGCATCCCGCCCCTTCCTGGACGGACGATTTTGCAACTGAAACCTGGCTGCAGCAACGCCATGTCGCTAGGCGTCATCTCTTCATATCAAGCCTGGGGCTGATGCTGGGACTCGGCATCTGGATGACTTGGTCGGTGCTGGTCCTCTGGTTACCGCGCGTAGGCTTTCACCTTTCCACCACCGAACTGTTCGGCCTGACCGCCATGCCGGCGCTGACGGCCGCCGTGTTGCGCTTCTTTTATGCCATCGCCGCCAGCCGTGTCGGCGCTCGGCACATGCTGCAGCTTTCCACCTTGGCGCTGATCTTTCCAGCTATCGGCATCAGCGTCGTCAGTCAGCGGCCGGACCTGCCTTATGGCGACCTCCTCGCCGTCGCCGCCTTGACCGGGCTCGGCGGCGCTTGTTTCACCTCGGTGATGATCTCGACCAGCCGCCAGTACCCGCTGAGCCGGCAAGGCCGAGCGCTCGGTTGGACCGCTGGCCTCGGCCACATCGGCATCGTGCTGGTGCAGGCCTTGCTGCCCTGGGTTCTGCTGCATCCTGTCCTCGGCATGTTTTCTGGTCCGGCATCGGCGACACAGCAGCATTTGTGGATACAAAATGCCGGCCTCATCTGGCTGCCTGGCATCTTCGTCGTCGTCGTCCTAGCTGAAATCGGTCTGCGCGACCAGGTGCAGGCGCGGGTGACCCGCCCCATCCTGCGCGCCACCTTCAGACACTTCGACAATTTTCTGCTGTCCTGGCTCTACCTCGGCAGTCTCGGCTCCCTGATCGGCTTCGCCGCGGTGGAAGCCCTGCTGACCCACACCCTGTTCAAAAATGCACACCTCTCAACCACCTACCTCGGCCCTCTGGCAGCAGTCATCGCCATACCGATCGGTGGTTCTCTCGCTGATCGTGGTCGTTGTGGTGCTCCCCTCGCTGCGCTCATGTTCATGCTCACCATGATCGCCGTCGGCGGCCTTTTCGTCAGTTTGCCCGTCGCTGATCTCGAGGGCAGCCTGCCTCTTTACGTCGCCTGTTTCATCTTCATTTTCAGCAGCACCGGCATCGCCCAGGGCGCCACCTTGCAGATGATGGCGCAAGTCAGCGAGGAGCAGGCTCCAGGTCAAGGTAGCGAGACGCTCGCCGTCTTGCTCGGCCTCGGTGGCGCCATCGCCACGGTGGGGGGCTTCTTCATCCCCGGCATGTTGGCGTCTTCGATGAGCATGTTCCAAGGCACCGAGCTGGCTCTGTTTGGTTTCGAGCTCTTTTATGCCAGTTGCCTGGTCATCGCCTGGTGGTTCTGGCGCCTGCGCGACTTGCCAGCGACACACTGAAAGATGGATGGCCGGGAAGTTTCCTTCCCGGCCATGGCGGCGGATAGCGACTCACTCATCGTGCTCAGCACACTCGCTGCGCCCGGGCTCCTCCTTGCAACGCACGAGTTTGAGCAGATGCATCATCTTGGCATTGTAGTGGCCATTCTGCGTCAACTGCAGGCGCGCCACTTTCATCATCTGGGTGTACTTCTGCTGATCCTGCGGTGTAAGCGTCATCCAGTACTTGGGGTCGATATTCTTCTCACTGCGCGCGATCAACTTCCAGGCGCGTTCATTTTCATTGAGCGCATAAGCGCGCAAGGCATCGATACGCTGATCCAGATCAGGCACCTGCTGCAGGAGGCGTTCACGATTGATGATGATGCTGGCGGTGATCATCATCAGTGGGAAGTGATAGATGGCGCCGCGATCACCGAGGCCACGATAAAGTTCGAGCGGGCGGTAGGTCACCGCCGGAGCGACAATGATATCGACTTGTCCGTTGTTGAACTTGCCGCCAAAGTTGGTGATGTCCGAGGCCACTGGCTGTGCCCCCAGCTGCTGTACCATGAAGGCTTGCGACTTGTCCCAATCGAGCACAGCGATCTTTTTGCCGGCGGCCTTTTCGATGGAATTGATTCGCCGATCCCGAACGAAGACATAAGCAGCCCCAAGCGGCACGACGCCGATCACTTCATAGGGCCCTTGCCGCATATAGGGCGCCAGCTTGGGCTGTGTCAAGGTCGACAGAAGCAGACGCAAATCGTCATAGCTGGGCACGCCACCGATCGAGTCGATACTGCCGATGAAGGCATTGAACTGGCGTGCGCGCAAGGTCGTCAAGGCTACTCCATCGCACTGTCCGGCCTTGAAGTCCTCGGCAGCGACACCTTCATCGGTGTAGACCTTGAGTGTGGTGATGATATTGAAGCGGCGCGCCGCCAGAGCAAGATCCTGGGCATTGGCGAAAGCGTCGCCCTGCTCGCCGATCGGGTCAAAAATACAAAAGCGCAACTTCAACGGCTGCGGTAGGGGCGCCGGCTCATCCGCATGGACACAACAACTCAGACTGAACGCATACACCAAGCACAACATCCTGTTGATCATGGTCCGCATCGACTCAATACTCCCGACAGTTCAGGCCCTGATCCTGGCACAGATCACTGAGCGGACCATTGACACAACCGCCGCGCGCGACCAGGCCGCAGAGTCACTTCTCAGTGCACTACGACCGCCGCTTTGTGCAACACGATCGTCACCAGCACGACGGCATGGGTCAATGCGTGCAGGGCATGTAACTGATGCGCAGCGAGACAGGTCATCTCCGATTCGCGCAGAATGACCTGCTGACCGGCGATATCGATCTGAACCCGCCCCTCGACACATTGCAAGGTACAATCACCGGCAAAGCCGTGTTCACGCAGAGCCTCGCCACGCGGCAAGACCAAGCGGATCACTTCAAGTTCAGGGGTTCGGACGACGGCGCGTGAGAAAAACTCGGTGTACGGCTCACCGGTGGGATGGATATTGAACACTTCTCCATGATCAGGACGACACAGGGCCATGATTCACTCCTTGTCAGGCGAACTGTCGCCTCAGTATAGCGCAAGCATCGGGCTGCGATTATCATAGGCCTTTTACTGCCCATCGGAGGGGCGATGAAGGGCGCCAGTCTCTTTCTCTTACTCACCACCCTGATCATCGCCATGACACCCGGGGTGCAGGCCAAGAGTGCCGGTCGCTATGCAGGAGACTTCAATCGCAGTTTTCTGACACAGCTGCAACGGCCCTTCAGCAAGACTGAGCTTGATCATCGCATCGGCAATAAAGGCCTACAGATCCGTCCCCACCATTATCACTGGGATGGACAGCACGGTTCCTATCTCAACGTCGACACCCAGGCGGATCAGGTCACCCGCATGACCCTGCTCACCCCGGAAGGGGAGCTCATCGATATCCACGATTGATGGCCTGCACCTCGGCACAGAACGCTCATATACCCGGAACCGGCCCGTTGCCCACTGCGTCAAGACGGCATGGCCGTGCGGCTGGGTAAGCTGATGATGAATTCAGCGCCACCACCAGGGCGTTGTTGTGCAACGATTCGCCCCCCCTGCAATTCGACCAGGGTATGCACCACCGCCAATCCCAGGCCAGCGCCGCCGGTGTGCCGATTGCGCGAGGAATCGACACGGAAAAAAGCGCCGAAAACCCGCTCTTCACGCCAGTCAGGTAGACCTGGGCCACGATCAGCGATGGTCAGCTCGACCTGATCCGCATGCATGCTTAAAACGATATCAACTTCACCACCGGCCGCCGCATAACGCAGAGCATTTTCGATGAGATTGGTGATGATCTGACGCAGACGATCGGGGTCGGCCCATACCCAGCATTCCGTCGCCGTCAGGTGCAGTTGCATACCCAGGGCTTGCGCACGCTCGGCGAACAGCTCCACCCAGGAACTCAGCAAAGATTTTAGTTCCAGCTGTTCCGGGCGCAGAAGCAGGCGCTTTTCCTGACCCATGGTGATGATATTGAGATCATCGACGAGACGCACCAGATGGACAACCTGATCGAGAAGACGCTGATGCTCATGCGCATGCCCCTGCAAGACGCCATCACACAATGCATGCAGTCGGCCCTGCAAAATCGTCAGCGGGGTACGCAATTCATGTGAAATGCTGGCGATCAGCTCGCGACGCTCATCTTCAAGACGCTGCAGATTCCCGGCCAGGGCATTGAAGGCATGCTGCAAGCGCCGTAAGGCCCCTTCAGCATCCTCTGGCGAACGCACCGCATAGTCGCCCGAGGCCATATGCGCCGCCGCCTCCTCGACACCCTGCAGGGGCCGCAAGAGCCATCGCCAAGCCAGCCAGGAAGTGCTGGCAGAGAGCGTACCGGCCATCAGCAGCCACCACAGAATCTGTAAAGAGACTCGCGGTTGCGCCCGTGTCATGAAATGATAGCGAATGAGTTCAGCCTCGTCGCTATCAGCACGGTGTCGCCGCAACAGGCCTTCATAACGCTGCACCGTCTCCGATGGCATGCTCGCCCAAAAGGCCTGCTCGCGCTGATGGCGCCACCAAAATGCCGAGGTAAATTGCATGACCGCAAAAAGCAGAACGATGGCAGCAACGAACAATCCAAGGCGTAGTGGTGGCGAGCGCATCATTCGGAACATAGTCGATACCCTACTCCGCGCACCGTTTCGATGAGATCCCCACAGCCAGCGAGCTGCAGTTTTTTGCGTAACTTGCTGAGATGGCTATCGACGACACGATCGAGAGCATCGCTCTCCGGCATACAGGATTCGATCAGTTCATTGCGGCTGAAACAGCGGCGTGGCTGCCGCGCCATTTTCGCGAGCAGACGAAACTCGGTCAGCGTCAGGGGCAATTCCCTCTCCTGCCCCTGAGCATCGCGCACCCGGGCAAGATGCATCTCCGGATCGATGCGCAAGACGCCGATCTGCAGATATGCAGCTTCATGTCGCACTGGATGTCGCGCACGCCGCAGGACCGCATGGATACGGGCGATGACCTCGGCTGGTTTGAACGGCTTGGTGATGTAGTCGTCGGCACCGAGCCGAAGAGCGAGCAGGGTATTGACCTCATCGGTGAGCGCCGTGAGCATGATCACTGGCCACTCGCCTTCGGCACGCAAGGCTTGCAGGACATCGAGACCATTTTGACCGGGCAGGCGGATATCGAGCAAGATGAGCGCCGGGTCGATGCGTCGTGCCAATTGCAGGCCAACGCGCCCATCACTGGCATGAAACGGCTGAAAACCATCCTGTTGCAGATACAGCTGCAAGATCTCGGCGATCTCCAGCTCATCTTCGACGATGAGAATGCTGGGCGACGACACGTCCCCTCCTGAGTCAGAGGCATGCGCCAGTGTAACGCCAAGACATCACTTGTGCATCCACACAATCTCCATCATCGATCCATGCAGGCGCAATGCCGACATAGACAATACCGGCATGTTCATATCCGTCTGCATCGGGCCGCGTTTTGCCCTGACAAGTCTACTCTGGCTGGCACTGACCTGGCCCCTGGTGGCTTGCATGTCGGCGCCGCGAGCGCAGGTGCCGCACGATTTCGCAAGCGACCAGGCGATGAATGCACAGGAGGCGCAAGCGCAGGCCTTGCCTGAGGATGATCTCGCCTGGTGGCAGGTGTTCCAAGACACCACATTACAGACCCTGGTGCAACAAACCCTGCGCGACAACCTCGATCTGCAAGCCGAGCGGCAACGCCTGCAGGCAGAACGCAGCCTCGCCGCGCAAGATGACAAAGAGTTTTTACCCCAAGCGGCCTGGCTCAGCCAAAGTGTGACCTCAGCCAGCGGCATCGATACTTTTTACCAGTACGGTTTCGACGCCAGTTGGGAGATGGGCTGGTTCGGCCGCAAAGACAGTCAACATCTGCGCAGTCAGGGCGAGGTTCTGGATGAAGCGGCACGTGTCCGCGCCCTGAAAGTTTCGCTGGTGGGGGACCTCGTACGCGCCTATCTGCAACTGCGTCAAGCGCAACAGGAACTGCTCTTGCAGCAACAAAGCACGCGTTGGTTGCAACGCCAGGCGGCACTGCATGAGCAAGGCGTCGCCCTCGGTCTGCTCGCCGCCAATGGCGCGCAGACGATCGAACGTCAAACCCTACAATCACGACAGACCATGGAACACTGGCAGGCGCAACAACAGCGGGCGGCGCTGCGCCTCGCTCTGCTCTGTGGCCGCACGAGCCCGGATCGACGCTGGCAGCAGAATCAGCCGACGATGACGTCCCTACCCCAGCATTATCAGCTCGGTCGCCTGCCGGTTCGCCTGCTCAATGGCCAGCCCGATGTACAACGTGCGCGTGCCCGTCTGCTGCGTGCTGAAGCTGCGGCTGGGTTGGCCCACGCCGATCGTTATCCGAGCGTCAATATCGGCGCCGGCTATTTCTTTGCCAGCAATATCACCCAGAATATCGTCTTTGACGGCGATACCAACGCCACTCCCAGCCTCGGACCCGTGATCAACATTCCTTTGTTCGATTGGGGACGGCGACGCCGAATCGATGCCATACGCCGCCAGCAGATGAACGCTGCCGCCCAAGACTATCGCGCTCAGGTGCGTCATGCCTATACCGAAGTCGAGGAGGATCTGAGCGCCTTGCAGGAGCAGGAACAGAACATCCTGCAGCACAAAGCGATCCTGCAACTCGACCAGCAAAACTTGCAGAGCGGCAGCGCACGACAGCGTCTCGGACTGGCCGGTCAAGGGCCGCTCATCGCGATACATCTACAGGCCATCGCTGATCAGACCCGACTCGACAGTGCCGAATTCAACGCTGCCATCGCGTACATTCGCCTGTATAAGGCTCTCGGTGGACCCACCCTGACACGGCGGGATACCCTATGGTAGCCCTGGCACGTAAGACCCTGGTACGGGAATGGCCACGATTTTTTCCTGCCATCATGGCCATCGGCTTCGCTGGCCTGCTGCTTTTTGCACAAGCCGCCCTGGTTCTCGGCATCTTCGGCAGCGCTGCCGTCTACATCGAAGAATCGGCGGGGGATATCTGGGCGGGCTACCCTGGAACACAGAGTGTCAATCTCGGTCGATCGATCAGCAACGACGTCGCCCTGCTGCTGCGTTCCTCTCCCGCCGTCGCCGAGGTCGAACCCATGCTCTGGCTGGACAGCGACTGGCGCGCCGGAAGCGGTCATGGCAGCGCGTCGATCTCGGTCATCGGTATCGATGCGCAAAGCCAGGGGCTGCTTTTCCAGAAACTGCTGTTACCGGCTGTGCGCGCTGCCTTACTGCAACCGGCGGCGGTCATCGTCGATCGCGCTGATCTCGACCAACTCGGGGTCAAGCTCGGCGATAGCGCCTGGATCGACCAGCATCGCGTGCATATCGTCGCCACCGTCAATGGTCTGCGTGCTCTCGGTGGTGTCAATGTCCTGGCCTCTTTGAGTACTCTGCGCTGGCTCGCCAACA
The DNA here is from genome assembly GCA_021833365.1 of Pseudomonadota bacterium. Classification (GTDB taxonomy): domain Bacteria; phylum Pseudomonadota; class Gammaproteobacteria; order Pseudomonadales; family Moraxellaceae; genus JAJZHK01. The sequence continues at coordinate 34,914 of JAKBFV010000013.1, forward strand.
ACCCCGCCGAAACGCAGCGCTCGACTTATTTCGTCGCTCGCCTTTACCATCACGACCGCCTCACGGCGACGCTGCGGCAACTGCGCGGCCGTTCGAGCTTTGGTCCCTACGCGCTCTGGAGCGCCAACGAATTTTCCCGCCGCTCGCAGCTTTTCTGGCTGCTTGACACCGGTGCCGGTGTCGCCGTCGCTTTTCTGGCTGTCATCGTGTTTCTCGTCGGAGCCATCATTTCCAGTCAATCGCTGATGGCCGTCATCATCGCCTCATCGCGCGAATATGCCACCCTCAACGCCTTGGGCGCCGGTAAAAACGCCCTGCGCTGGCTGGTCTTTGAACAAGCCCTCTGGATAGGCGGACTGGGCCTCATCCTGGCCACGGTCATGAGCCTCATCCTGCTCCCTTTCGCTGGCGCCCATGATGTGCCGATCGCTATGAATCTCCCAGTCGCGCTGACCTGTGCCCTGCTCGTGCTGTTACTATCCCTGGTCTCCGGCCTTTTCGCCATGCGCGGCCTGTTGCGGGCTGAACCCGCCCTGCTGCTGAGGTGAGATGATGAAGACCTCATCCCAGCCCGGATTGTTGCCCGCCGCCAGCGCCTGTACCATCGAAGCGCGCTTGATCAGCAAGTCCTATCGCTCCGGTCGCCTGCAGGTGCAGGTCCTCTCGGAACTGTCGCTGGCGATCGCGCCGGCGGAACTGACGCTCATCGTCGGTCCCTCTGGATGCGGCAAAAGTACCCTGCTGTCGATCATCAGTGGATTGCAAAACCCCGATGCCGGGCGCGTCATCGCCCTCGGCGAGGACATCAGCAAAGCCAGTCGTCAGGTCCTGGAACGCTTTCGCCTGCATCATACCGGCTTCGTTTTTCAGGGTTACAACCTCTTCCCGGCGCTCACTGCTCTCGAGCAAGTGCAACTCCCTTTGTCCTACCTGCGCCTGCCACGCCGGGAGATACTGCAGCGCGCCCAGGAAGCACTCGCTGAAGTGGGACTCAGTGCCAAAGCGCAACGCCTTCCCGCCGAACTATCCGGCGGCGAAAAACAGCGTGTTGCCATCGCCAGGGCACTCGCCAAGCGCCCCGACCTTCTTTTTGCCGATGAGCCGACGAGCGCTCTCGATGCCGCCAGCGGCCAGACCATCATCGATCTTTTACATCGCATCGCTCGTCACCACGCTACAACCGTGCTTTGTGTCAGCCACGACCCGCGTCTGATCCGACACGCTGATCGCGTTCTCGCTATGGAGGATGGCGTCATCCAGCGCGATTGGCGAGATGACGCCCACCTCCTGGAGGAGAGCCCATGAGGCATCCACAACGCATCCTAGGATCCGTCTTCTGCCTCTCCCTGCTCGTCGCCTGCGGACAGGATCGCGCTCATCGTCCTGAAAGCGAAGCGAGCAGCGCTCTCACCCAAGCCATGGCACAAGGCCGCATTGAGCTCACTGGCGGCCTGCTCGATCTACGTGCGCCCGTCGCCGGACAGGTGCGAGCACTGGCGGTCCATCTCGGCCAAAACGTCCGACAGGGGCAGCTGCTGCTGCAGCTCGACACGCAGGCAGCGCGTCTCGAGGTCGCCATGGCAGAGGAACAGCTGGCACGCATGCAAGCCAAACTCGCTATTTTGCAGGCTGATCTGCCCCATCTGCAGCAGGATCGTCAACGCCGAGCCGAAGCCGCACAGACCGGCCTTGGTAGTGCCGACGAAGCCGAACAGGCAACTGCCCATTGGCAGAAAGCGCAAGCGCAGATCACCCTTGCGCAGAGCGACATCGAACTGGCCCGGACACAGCTCGAACAATCCCGCTATCACCTCGCTCAGCGACGCATCGTAGCGCCGGTGGACGGCCATATCCTGCAGATCCATACCCAGGTGGGTGACTGGATCGATGGCGCTGGCACACGTCCGCTGATGGTGCTCCAACCACAACGCCCCCTCATCGTCATGGCTGAGGTGAATGAGGCTTTCATCGATCGTCTGCATGTCGGGCAAGCGGCTGAAATCGATCCTGACGATGCTCCTGCCAGCTTACATTATGAAGCACGCGTGCAGTACATCGGTGAAATGCTGGTCAAGGGGCACTTAAGTGAAGATCCTCAAATGGCGCACGCTTTCACCTGCCAGCTTCGCCTCTTACCACATCCCGGCCAACCAGCTCCCCACATCGGCCAAATTGTTACGGTGAAATTCCTATGAATGATGCTCTGACGGTTACCCCTCGCCTCTATGCCGCGACCACCAAGCCGCGCTCGTCACCCTGGACCATCCTCTGTGACTTCGATGGCACCATCAGCCTGCAGGATGTCACCGACACCCTGGTCGAGGCTTTTGGCAATGATCGCTGCCGCGAGCTCGAGAGCCAGTGGCTGGCCGGCGCCATCGGCTCGCGCGCGTGCATGGCCGGACAGATCGCCGAACTACGCGCCAGCCCGGCACAGATGGATGCTTGCATCGACAGCATCGACCTGGATCCTGACTTCGCCGATTTCGTCCGCCATGCGCACGCACATGGCGCTAGTCTGCGCATCCTCAGCGATGGCCTCGATTACGCCATCATGCGCCTCCTGCAGCGTCAAGGCCTGGATGAGATCGCCGTCGCTGCCAATCGTCTGAGCTATCGTGGCGATCTCAGCTGGCGCCTCGATTTCCCCTATGCCGACCCTGACTGCGCCAAGCGCAGCGGGCACTGCAAATGCGTCCAGCTCAGCCACTGTCAGCGCCAGGGTGAACACGTCCTCTATATCGGCGACGGCAGCTCTGATTTTTGTGTCAGCGCCGAAGCCGATCGCGTCTTTGCCAAAGATCGCCTGCACACTTACTGCCTGGAGCAGGGCATAGCCCACTTCGCCATCAGCGGTTTTGCCGATGCCATCGCTCTGCTCGAGCAGGCCCTGGCCCTGCCACTGGAGCGTCGCGCATGATCGAAAATGTCGAGTTTCACCTGGCCGGATCATCTGGTATCGGCGTTCTACTCATCCATGGCCTGACAGGCACCCCGAAAGAGATGCGTTTCGTCGGCCGCGGCCTGCATCGTGCGGGTCATACGGTGCTCGGCATGCAGCTCGCAGGGCATTGCGGCGATGAGGAGGATCTGCGTGCCACCGACTGGCATGACTGGTATGCCAGCGTCGAAGACGCCGCCCGGCGCTTGCTCCAGGAAGTCGACCGCCTATACATCGCAGGCTTGTCCATGGGCGCCCTGCTCGCCCTCCGCTACGCCGCCGACCATCCTGAGCGTATCCTCGGCGTCGGCGTCTATGGCCCGACTTTTCGCTATGATGGCTGGAGCATTCCCCTCTATGCCCGCTACCTCTACCCGCTGCTGCGCGTGGTCAAGGTGCTGGGCTTGCTGCAGGATCGGCATTTTTCTGAACAACCGCCTTACGGCCTCAAGGACGAGCGCCTGCGCGCCCTGGTCGCCGGCAGCATGCTCGCTGGCGACAGCGCTGCCGCCGGACTGGCCGGCAACCCCTACCCTTCGTTGGCCGAAATGCTCAAGCTCGCCGCCGGCTTGAAGCGCGACCTGCATCGCGTCGGCGCTCCCTGCCTGATCATGCACGCACGCCATGACGATGTCGCCGACATCAGCAATGCCCGCCTGGTCGAACGTCGGGTCAGCGGCCCGACCCACTTCGTCGTTCTCGAAAACAGTTACCACATGATCACCATCGACCTCGAGCACAAGATCGTCATCCGCGAGAGTATCGACTTCATCGCCCGGCACAGCGCGACGACGGCCGCATGACCCCGACCCTGTTCCTGCTCTGGCTGAGCACGATCGTATTCGACACGTGCGGTCAGCTGATGTTCAAAGCCGCCGCCCGCAAGGAGCACCCTGGGCAAGGCTGGGCTTATTGGTGCTTCATCCTCGGCCAGCCCCTCATCCTTGCAGGTATACTCTGTTATCTACTGGTCTTTCTGCTCTGGCTGGCCTTTCTTGCAGCGGTGCCGCTCGCCCTCGCCATCCTGCTGAGCTCGATCAACATCATCACACTGATGCTGGCAGGCCATTGGCTCTTTGATGAGCGTCTGACACCCTGGCGCGTCGTCGGCATGCTGCTCGTCGCTGCCGGCGTTACCCTGAGTGGAGTGACGTCTTGATGACTTTTTATTATCTCGGCTTTGCACTTCTGATGTTTTTTGACACCGCCGCCCAGCTCTGCTTCAAACTCACGGCGCTGCATACCCTGCCAGTACAGATCAGTACCACCTGGATCGAGCGCATCCTCGACTGTGGCTGGACCTATGGCGCCATTGCCGGCTATATCGGCGCCTTTTTTACCTGGATGACCCTGCTGCGTCGCCTCCCGGTCGGGCCGGCTTTCGCCGCCTCACATCTGGAAGTCCCCAGCATCATGCTCTGCTCGGCCTGGCTGTTCCATGAGCGACTCACCTTGCCGCGCATCTTTGGAGCCCTGCTCATCCTGGCTGGTATCGCTATCCTCGCCTACGCCGAGTCGAGGGAGTCAACGGCCTCCTAACCAACCGGCGCCGCGCCGGCCATGGGTTGGTGCACAACACCGCCTCCGCAGCGCCCAGAATTTCCCTGCGTCCATCGGCATGAATTCCCACCGCGATGATCACCTCCACCGAGACGATGCGGCTGTCCTGACGAACTTTGACATAGGTGGCATCCAGCCAGGTTTAGGGCCAATCTCCTTCAAGGGGGCGTTCCAGGAAAGACTGATTGACCAAGCGGAGCGCGAAGGCACCAGGGATCAAAGCCCGCAAGGGTCAAGACGCCGCCGGCGGCTCGATGCATAGCACGCGAGCTGACCCAGAGGGTGGCACTCTATGAGCCAGGTGCTTGGTTTTGGATTGAAGCTTCATATCCAGGTGGGTACAATAACCACCATGAACAGCAAAGACCTGATCAAGTTGCTTGAGGCTGACGGTTGGACACTTCGTGGCTCCAAAGGAAGTCATCATGTGTTCATCCATCCGCACAAGCCTGGTCATATCACCGTACCTCATCCAAAAAAGGACTTAGGTACTGGCTTATCGTACAAGCTACTCAAGCAAGCAGGATTGGAGAAGCTGCCATGAAATTTATCATTGCCCTTGAGCCTGGAACAGAATCCTCTGCCTGGGGTGTAGCTGTTCCTGATCTACCTGGCTGCTTCTCTGCCGGGGACACGATGGAAGAGGCCATGGAGAATGCTCGCCAGGCCATAGACCAACATATTGAAATCATGATTGAGGACGGTGTTGCCATTCCCTCCGCTCGCTCCCTGTCTGAGATTCAAGCTGATCCAGAATTCTTAGGCTGGATCTGGGCCGTGGTGGATGTCCCTGTTGAGAAATACCTAGGGCCTGCTGAAAAAATCAACATCACGGTTCCGCGCTTGGTACTTGCTCGCATTGATGAATATGCGAAATCTCACGGCATGAGTCGCAGTGGCTTTCTGGTTGAGGCTGCACGAGCTGCAATGCATCAATGATCCGTCAGTTTTGTTCGGTCTTTGAAAGGCTATGGGGTCGCGGATCGTAGGACGAAGTTCGCTGCAAGCTGTGACCAGGCTCCATTGTCCAGTCAAGTTTGGCCCAGTCAAGTGTATGGGGTCGGGCGAGCCGCTCCGAAAGCCGGCTCGCCGTCGACTCACGCCTCGCGCTTGGCGCGGGTGAGCAATTGATCGAGCAGGGCAATCGCCTGATCGATTTCATCGGCGCTGATATGCAGGGATGGCGCCAGAGTGATGACGTTCTTGTAGTAGCCACCGACATCGAGAACCAGCCCCATTTTCTCGCCCTTCCAGTCGAGATCACCCGACAGGCCGATATGCACCATGCGATCGAGTAGCTCACGGTTAGGCGTGAAGCCATCGGCCTGGCAGATCTCGGCACGCAAGGCGAGACCGAGACCATCGACGTCACCGATTTCAGGGTGGCGCTTCTGCAAGTCCTGGAGCCCGGCGAGAAAATGTGCGCCAGCGCGCATAACACGGGTCTCGTAATCCTCTTCCTCGAGCATCTTCAAAACTTCAAGGCCGAGCGCCGTACCGAGAGGATTGGAGGCGAAGGTGGAGTGCGTCGAACCCGGTGGGAAGACCGTCGGATTGATCAGCTCCTCGCGCGCCCACAGGCCACCGAGAGGATTGAGACCATTGGTCAGCGATTTGGCGAACACCAGCACATCCGGCGTCACACCAAAATGCTCGATGGCCCACATCTTGCCGGTGCGATAAAAACCCATCTGGATCTCATCGACCACCAGCAGGATGCCGTGTTCATCGAGCACTTTCTTCAAGCCGGTGAAAAAGGTGCGCGGCGGCACGACGTAACCGCCTGTACCCTGAATGGCCTCGACATAGAAAGCAGCATACTCCGACTGTCCGACCTTGGGATCCCAGACACCGTTGTACTCAGTCTCGAACAGACGGGCGAACTCGCGCACACACTTGTCACCATACTCATCAGCGGTCATGCCGCGTGGCCGCCGGAAAGGATAGGGGAAAGGGATGAATTGTGCGCGTTCGCCAAAATGACCGAAGCGCCGACGATAGCGATAGCTGGAAGTGATCGCCGAGGCGCCGAGGGTGCGGCCATGGTAGCCACCTTCAAAGGCAAACATCAGGCTTTTGCCTTCCCGCGCATTGCGCACGATCTTGAGTGAGTCCTCGATCGACTGCGAGCCACCAACATTGAAGTGCACACGTCCTTCCAGACCGAACTTTTCTTGCATGCCAAGGGCGATGCGTTTCGCCAGCTCAATCTTGGTGGGATGCAGATACTGGCTGGCGATCTGCGGTAGTACGTCGAGCTGATGCTTCAGCACCTGCTGCAAGCGTTCATGGCCATACCCGAAGTTGACCGCTGAATACCACATCTGCAGATCGAGATAAGGCACACCATAAGGATCAAACATATAGCTGCCGTGACAGCGCTCAAAGATTTTCGGTGGGTTCACATAGTGGACGGTGTCCCCGAAGGAACAGTATTTGGCTTCATCCGCGAGCAGTGCTGCCTGTTCACGGTCGATATCTTGGCGCATGACATCCTCGTTGCTGATCATCGGTACAGCCCGCCATGCTGCCTTGGCAATATTGCCTGCGTGTGCAGGAGATATTGAGATCTTGTGGAGCCGTAGCCGCTCGCCCCGTTCAATGAGATCAGATCTTGACGCAAGGTCACATCTAAACGATAATAATTATCGTTTAGATTTTTGTTCTCATGTAGATGAGCCCGTGATCTTTACGCCGCCCTTGGCTGAGGCCATAGGCATCGATATCCGACCCACTCTGGAGTTCCTTGTATGAGCTTGCGCACACGCTTTTTCACCGCCCTTTATATCACGACGCTGCTCTCGGCCTCAGCCGACGATGTCGATGAAGCACGCCTGACCCTCACATCGCAGGGTTTCCAGCCACCAATCCTGCAACTCTCCGGACGCCACAAGACGCGCCTGCACCTGATCAATCAAACCAAGTCCGCCGCTGAATCTCAAAGCTCGGATCTGTCGCGCGAGGTCATCGTTCCTGGCGGTCATGAAGTGATCCTCTACCTCCCCCCCCTGCCCCCTGGACGTTACCGATATTTCAATGACTTTCACAGCAACAGCAGCGGAGAGATCCGTATCCCATGAACACTGCCAGCAAGACCATAACAAGCTCCTACCCACCGAGTCGCCATGCAGTGGCGGGCGGATGCATGCGCTCGATCCTCCTGATGAGTTGTCTGCCTTTGTATGCCAATGACTATATCGTCTACTCGCCTGTCGTCGTCGCCGGACAGAATGAAATCGAGTCACGCGCTGCTCTTGATCAGGGCGGGCATCCTTCGGTACCGGGCGCCTGGGAGGAAGATCTCTCCATCGCGCACGGCATGAGCGCATGGTGGAAATCGGAGATTTATTTCCTCAAAGAAGCCGCGAGCACCCAGACACCGCCGCGCCTGCTCGGCTACGAATTTGAAAACACGTTCCAGGCGGCAGCCCAGGGACGCTATGCCTTCACCCCGGGCTTTCTTCTATCTTACGAAAAATCTCGTCAGGCCGGCGTTCCCGACGCCCTCGAGATGGGGCCGCTCTTCGAGCGCCAGGAAGGGTCTCTGAAGCAGGATCTCAACCTGATCTGGGAGTCAGCTCTTCAGCATGACGTTCCGACCCAGCCCGGATGGCGCGCTGCCTACGCTGCCCGATACCGCTACAGCGATGCCTGGCAGCCCGGCGTCGAGGCCTACCTCCGCCACAGCGACCACAGCAACCAGATAGGCCCAACGCTCTCTGGTGAATGGCCACAGCACCGCGGTGACGAACTGGAATACAGCTTTGGTGCAGTTTTCGGCTGCAATCACAGCGCTGCACGGGTGACCTGGATTTTGCGCCTGGAAGAAGAATTCAACTGAAGCCAAGTGGCCCTGGCTCGACGCCAGCACGCCCAACACCACACCACCATGACTGTGGAATCGAGATATGTCCCGCCATACCATCATCGTCCTGTCAGCTATGCTGATGCCTCTATGCACGCTCTTCGCCCACGCTGATGGCGGTGCGGCTACGGCGCCGCCGGCGACTGCCGCCTGGAGTGTGCATCTGCAGACGACCTTCGTCGATCAGTACCACCCCTCCTTGGCCGCCGCCTACTCCGGTAACAACAGCCTGAGCGCCAGCGCCAACAGCGAAAACACCAGCGACGCCACCGTCTATCTCGGCCGGCGCCTCTGGCGCGGCGGCGAGTTCTATATCAACGAAGAGGTCGATCAGGGCTTCGGCCTCAGCGACACCCTCGGCCTCGCCGGCTTCTCCAGCGGCGAAGCCTACAAGGTCGGACGCGCCAAACGCTATTTCCTCGGTCAAAGAGCTTTCCTGCGGCAAACTTTCGATTTAGGCGGCGAACTCGAAAATATCAGCGACGACCTCAATCAGCTGGCCACGACCCATACCCACGATCGCCTCATCCTCACCGCCGGCAAATTCTCCGTCGTCGATCTCTTCGACAACAACCGCTACGCCCACGACCCTCGCCAGGACTTCCTCAACTGGTCGATCATCGACGCCGGCGCCTTCGACTATGCCGCCGACGCCTGGGGCTATTCCTATGGCTTCGCCGCCGAATGGACCGAGCAGGCCTGGACCGGGCGCTATGGCCTGTTCGACCTCTCCAACGTCCCCAACAGCACCGTCCTCGACCCCGGCTTCCACGAAGTCTCCCAGGTCATCGAGATCGAACACCGCCATCAGTGGGGCGGGCAGCCCGGTACCCTGCGCGTTCTGATCTTTGACAACCAGGGCCGCTTCGGTACTTATCAGGACGCCCTCGCTCTCGCTGCGCAGATGCACACCCTACCCGACACCGCCAGCGTGCGCGCTTATCGCCACCGCCCCGGCGGCGAGCTCAACCTCGAACAGGCGCTCACCAGCGATCTCGGTGTCTTCGCCCGTATCAGCCGCAACGATGGCCGCGTCGAAGCCTATGACTTCACCGACATCAACCAGTCGGTCAGCGCCGGCCTCTCCCTGCAAGGCTCTGCCTGGAGGCGCCCCCAGGACACCTTCGGCTTCGCCCTCGCCGTCAACAGCTTGTCGGCGCCAGCGCAGCAGTACTTCAGCCAGGGCGGCATGGGCATCCTCATCGGCGATGGCCAGCTCAGCTATGCCCCAGAACAGATCAGCGAGCTCTACTACAGCCTCGCTCTTGGCTCCTACCTCCACATCAGCCCGGACTATCAGTACATCCGCCATCCCGCCGACAATAGCGCGCGTGGTCC